>JAZDPC010000021.1:0-26310 GCA_043797975.1 Bacteroidota bacterium | reverse complement strand
TTGATCAATTGTTCGCGGTCCGATTCAAACAGCGATATAAAACCGTCAAAATCGATGGATCCGGTTGACAGGCTGCGGCGGTATAATTCCAATGCGGCACTCCGGTTACCCTGACACCATTCGAGATTGCCCAGGCTGATCAGATCGGAATGACTGGGTTCCTGGTTAATCAGTTTTTCATAGTATTTACGGGCCTGGTCGAACCTCCCCAGAACAAAGGAGCACCACGCGATCGGTCGCCAAACCTTGGTGTTTTCGGGCGACAAATATTCAACCTTGAAATAGGATTTCAGAGCTTCCTCAAAATTTTGCAGGTCGAGTTGGCAGTGCCCGATGGAAACCTCGGTATTCAGATCATCCGGATCGGATAATTCCGCCTGTCGGTAATACTGGAGCGCCTTGTCGGGCTGTTTCAGATAACGGTAGCAAAGTCCTATTTTCTTCAGATTCCATATGCTTTCCGGCAGCACCACATCGGCTTTAAGATAATAGTCGAGGGCCTTTTGGTAATTGCCCGTCTTTTGCCAGGCATACCCTGATTTTTGAAGTACCTCACCACTCATATCGCCTGAATCTTCAAGAACTCCAAAAGCTTCTGCCGCCTCACGAAAATTTTCTTTCTGGAGGTAGAATCCGGCAATAGCATACAGTGAAGCGGTGTCACCCGTAAACAGATCACGGTAAAAATCCTTCCGGTAAAAATCAAGTTTCCAGGCGAAGAAATCATCAAATCCCTGGCGGTCGGGATAAAGCCTGAAGAAACGGTAGAGATCCTGGATATATTGCCGGATTACCCGTCGTGATTGCTGCTGCGGATCGATCAATTGATCGTCATCCATAATTTCCTTGAGCTGATCGGCTTCGGCTTTCAGGCCATCCGAGAGAAACTTCTGCATATCGGCAGGCATGCTCCGGATACCGAAACAGATGCTGTATTTATCTGAATTGCACAGATAAAAACTCCTTTCAACCGAATCCAGGAATCCTTTCATCCAGGTAAAATCGCCGGTATCCTCGAGCGACCGGATCTCGGGATGTTCCAGTGTGAACGGGAAGAACCAGTTGATCAGGTGGCGGAAAAAAGGAAATCCCTTAAGATTCTGGAAAGTGCCGATAAACACATCATCACCCGCCATCTGCATTTCCGTCAGTTCCTCCATTTTATCCTTGAGGCCGGGAGTGTCTTCAAATATTTCCTGCCATTCGGGATTCTGATCGTCCTTCAGGCTGTCGCCGAGCAGCTTGTCGAGATCGAGCTTGTGCTGGATCTGAGGGGTAAGCCTGATCATTTCGGGCAGGATCTCTTCCTGCATGCGGCGGTTGAGATTATCGGTACCGCGGCTTCGGATCAGTTGCATGATGACTTCCTTCACGAGGAGCTTGAATTCCCTGTTTTCATCCATTACCATAAGCCGGCCGCGGATGGCAGGGTACCAGGCAAGCCTCTGGTCGTAGCGGTAGAAAGCCAGCAGGAGGCCGATCAGCGCCCGTTGCCGGATCTCCTCCTCGTCCTGGTCGAAGAAGTTGAACAGAAGATCAAACTTTCGCCGGTCGAAATATCGGAATAAACTGAAATTCAAGGCAGTAACCATCAGGGCTTTTTCTGGAACCGACAGCGCTTTCGAATCCCGGATCAGTTCCACCAGCCTGACTTCCCGGTCGTGGAACTCATCGGTCAGCCAGAGTAACTGAAAGAGGCGCGAGAGATCGCGCATGTATTCAGGCTGGCCGGTATCCAGCAGATCGGGATTATCGAGATAATTCTGGACGAAGGATTCGAGTCCGGGATCATCACGGAAGATCCGCTTGCGAACGTAAACATACTCTGTGGAGAGGCGGTTCAGGAGGCTGGCCGAAGCCCGGTCATTGAGCTCGTACAGGTCGGAAACAATCTTCCGGTACACCTTCTGCCGCTCAGGGTCTTTAATGCCCTGGACGGTATATTGCAACATGTAGCGGTAGGTGGTGTCGATCTGTTCAAGCTCTTCGATCCAGGGGGCAACGCCGGTTTCAGCCAGCATCGGACCGAGACCGGTCATGGCTTCCTTTAGCCGCTTCACTGACAAAAGGTCATGAATCCGGTGCGTGGTACTGAGAATCTCCTTTTCGTTCATACCAAGGGTGATAACAAAAAGTATTCCTAATCAATCTTCCTTGATGCAGCGTACAGGCATATAGATTGTGGTCGAACCATGTCCAACCCAGAGGCTCTGCATGGCCCTATCCAGATTTAGCATCCAGATATCAGTTCGGAGATGGTTGATATCATAGGGCTCGGTGGTTGAAAAAAACCAGGCTTTCTCAAAGGTTTCTTTAAAATGGAAGAGCGTATCATAGGGCCTCGTGCCTTTCCACAGGACTTCGTATGTTGCATACCCCAGATCCAACGCATTGAAATCCGATCTCCCGCCCATCCTTAATTCTTTGCCGTGCTGCTCACCTCCGATTGTCGCAATCAATGTTTCCCAATCTCTCTGAGAGGGTAACCGCCATCCGGTCGGACAGAGAGCAAGGAATTCATCATCGGCCCGGTTCTCGACAAATGCCCCTATACGGTAAAGCTTTCCAACCTGATCACACCATTTGCTTTGCTCAAACAGGCATAGCCAGGGGAAAATCATTTGCAGCTCCCCGAGGTAATTCCTGGGCAGTAACTTGTCCGGTATCTGGTAGTTCAGGTTCTGCGACATCCACCATTGATCACCGATTTTAACCGCTCCATAAAAGTTGCCGTCACGGAGATCCTTGAAAAAGCTGGTCGGGTTGCTGTTGGGCGAAACGATAATTCTTTTCACGTCTTTGGCGGTCACATACTGATTGTCCCTGACCTGCAAGGCTACATAGTATTCTCCCGGAAGGTCATATTGATGGTAAACCACTTTCTCCTTGGTGTACGGGGTATCATAGTTGCCATCCCCGTTATAGTCCCATCTTACTTCAAGATCGCTGGGAGGCTGATTATCGTCGGTGCATGACCAGGAGTCGAAATAGAAAGTGGTGGCAATATTTCCGTAAACCGAGCCCACCTGGATTTTTGCCCGGGGTGGGAGATTCTCTTCTGCAACATACAATTCCTTTGTTACCTGGTTGTATAAACCCGTTTCCTCGTCGATGGCTTTCAGGCTGATCGTTTTTTGCCCTTGTGACCCCAGAATCAGTCTCCTCCCGGATTCCGGGACGGGATCGGTCCATTCCACGGAGCCTGGTAATAACCAGGAGAAGAGGAATACACGATCCGGTTCATTGGGATAGCGGGAACCGGAGGCATCCAGATTGATGGTATCTCCGACACGGATCAGGGAATCAGGCAATGCAAAATCAGCAATGATCAGACTATCAATCATATTGACAATCACTTCCGTTGAACAAATTGCGGTTTTGCCTGACGGGTCTATGGCCTGCATTCTGGGATGATACCTTCTGGCTTTCTCATATTTCCAGGTCGCTTTGGGACTGGCCGAGAACTCCGTTGTCCAGTTACCATTTTCCCTGAAGTCCCATCTGAATT
The DNA here is from genome assembly GCA_043797975.1 of Bacteroidota bacterium. Taxonomy (GTDB): domain Bacteria; phylum Bacteroidota; class Bacteroidia; order Bacteroidales; family UBA12481; genus UBA12481. The sequence continues at coordinate 22,802 of JAZDPC010000021.1, read as the reverse complement.
TCAGCTGACTGAGGGAATCTTCGTCATCCAGCGTGGAACTTGCATCGAAAACGAAGGTTGTGAGGATATTTCCTGTACCGGGAGTGACCGTAAAAAGGGGATGCGGTTCCGAATAGCCCTGAGCGACCACGAGAGTCAGGACCTTTGTTTTTACTTGTTTTGCGCCATCGGAATACTCCAGGAGGATCTCCCGGGTGCCCGCTTTCATGAAACGGTGTTCAGCCTTTTGGGAGGTAGTGAAAGGAATATCCCAGGTTCCGTCGTTATCCCAGTCCCAGCGATAAAACAGCGTGGTTCCGGATTTCCCTTCCACAATCGGTTCAATGGTGAGAGCGAACACATCGGTAGTAACGCCTTTTTCAGGCTTAAGGGTGATTGCCAGATCGGGAAGTTCTTCCAATCCGTTATCCTTTCCGCATCCTGCAATTATCAGGAATAATAAGGGTAGTAAAGGAAGCCTGTATGGGAGTCTCCTGATCATACTTATTGATTGAAAGTGATCCTTTTAAAGAGTGTTTCTCCCTTTACGATGGTTATCCGGTCCATCACCCATTTGGTCCCAAACCTTCCACCGGGAAATCCATCCCAGAGACAGGTGTCACCGAGGCACGAACAACCGATACCGGCCTGGTAATAGTAATCACCGGGAGTAAGCTTGAATTCGTAGGTACGTTGTTCATCAGAGACATTGGCGCTGATCAGGAAATCACCCCGATAGATGTCGTATGCCGTCAGTGCAAGGCTCAGATCGATCCGGTGTATTCCGCTAACCGGCGCATGCACTGCAGTTAGCAGGAAATCGAATTCAACGGTCCCGATATTTTTGTCGTCGGGAGTAATATTCGGATCATCCGGTGTATCCGGCTCACAACCGGTAATGAGCAGGAACGGGATAATTAGAAGATATCGTAATGTCCTATTCATCTTTCGTTAAGTTAAGGTCGCCACCATGAATATCCTTGAAGCCCAGGTTTTGGGTCAGTTCACTATGCGCCAGTTCATTGAGGGTGGTATTGGATAAAACCAGGTTGTTGACCGAGACTTGCTGTACTGAACTGAAAAGCCCGATTCCGTTGACCAGGTTCGTATACTCATTCAATGAACCCGACAGGGTTGTTTGCTGAAGGTCGGGACTTACCTGCAGAGCCAGTTCCTCCCCACCCTTCAATAACCGGAAACGGACATTGACCACATTTCTTTCGGCACCTTCTCTGAACGGCACCTGGCTTGCCATGTCTGACAGGAATCTGTTTCCGCTGATGATGTCAGTAATTTCGATCGGCCCACCCAATCCCAGAATCGGATCCATTCTTAAAATGGCCTGGTTAATCGAAGACTGCCCGCCAACCTCTTCAACATAAATGATATCGAATTGTCCCTGAAAAATACCCAGGCCTTCACCCGGAGCCCACCGGGCCGTAAACTGGACTCCCGCCTGGAAATTGATTTTCCTGCCTGGCATTTCCAGAGGATCATAAACAATGGGCCGGTCGGGAATTTCAGTGATCCCCGTTACAATCCGGTAATCATCCGGAAAATGAACATAAATATGATATTCGGTGAGGCGTTTCGGGATGAAACCGGCTTTATACAACCGAAGGTTATCGGCAGGGAAATATCCTGAATCTTTCGCAGGAGCGGTGACCGGATCGAACTGGAAAATGTTCACCGGCCCACCATCCTGCCACTCCTCAACATAGACCACGACCGGCATATTCCATACCGTCGAATCGGTCAGTGGTGGCTCATCAGGTTTCAGGGGATCGGTCAGATAGCTCCGGCCTAGTCTTATGTATTGGTCCGAAACATCGGGGTTCAGCAAACAATACACAACCGGAACCGGATCACCGGCAACATTAACTTCAATTTCGTTGGAACAGGAAGATACTAAGCACAGCACCGAGAAGATCCCCGCGATACAATTGACAGATAGTCTGATAATTGACATCATCCTGCAATAATTAAACAAAGCAATATTCGGGGGAACGAATAAAGATAAGGAAAAAGGAGGAAGGAAGAAGGAGGAAGTGAAAAAAAAAGCACTCCCGAAAGTCGAGGCTTAATCCAATACCCAGAATCCGATATCCGCTACCTGCAATCCTCACTATATCTCACCACACCTCACCACACCTCACTTCGCTCCCATGGTCATCCTCAGTTCAGCACCTTCCACGATTTCCTGATGCGTGATGTACATCCGGTCGAGGGCTTTGCCGTTCAGGGTTACGGATTTAACATAAAAGTTGGAATCCGACAGGTTTTCAGCCGTTATCGTGAAGGCTTTGTCGCCGGGCAGGTTAAGGGTAACCTTTTCAAATGACGGAGTTCCGATCTGGTAAATACCGTTAGCCGGATTGAGTGGGTAGAAACCCATGGCGCTGAAAACATACCAGGCCGACATGGCACCGCAATCCTCGTTGCCGCATAATCCATCGGGCTGATCGGTAAAGAGGGTTTTGCATATCCGATGCACGATCTCCTGTGTCTTTGCCGGCTCACCTGCGACATTGAAAAGGTAAGCCACGTGGTGGCTGGGTTCGTTGCCCTGGGCGTATTGTCCCACCATCCCGGAGATATCGGGAGAGGCATTCTCTCCTTCAACCTGTGCAGTGGTATTGAAAAGCGAATCGAGACGCGCCACGAACTTATCCTTCCCTCCCATCAGTTTGATCAGATCATCAGGATCCTGCTGAACGAACCAGGTATATTGCCAGGAGTTGCCTTCCGTAAAATCATGCACCTCATGACTGCTGTACAGGGGATTGAAATTCTGGCGCCAGCTGCCGTCGGCCATGCGGCCGCGCATAAAGCGGGTTTCCGGATCGAAAACGTTCCGGTAGTTGGCGGACCGGCTTATGAAATACTGATAATCTTCTTCTTTCCCGAGTTTCTTTGCCATCTGTGCGATGCACCAGTCATCATACGCATACTCCAGCGTCTGCGAAACCGACTGGTTCTCCAGGTCGGCCGGCAGATAACCGTAAGAACGGTAGTTTTTCAAGCCCCGGCCATCATCCATAGCGCTTTTCTTCATGGCTTCATAAGCCTTTTCATAGTCGAACGCAAAACCTTTCATGGCTGCATCTACGATCACCGGTATCGCGTGGTAACCTATCATACAGTTGGTTTCGCACCCCTCAAGGGTCCATACCGGCAGCAAGCCGCTCTCTTCGTAGTGAGCCAGCATCGCTTTGACCAGGTCGGGAATCCGGTCGGGCTGGATTAGCGTCAGGAGCGGATGAGCCGAACGGAAAGTATCCCATAGTGAATAGACCGTATAGTTATTCCAACCACTGGCCTGTCTGACACTCCGTGCACTGTCGCTTCCCCGGTAACGCCCATCGGCATCGGAAAAAAGAGACGGTGCAATCATCGAGTGATATAATGCTGTGTAGAAAGTTGTACGCAGTTTGGGATCCGGAGTATTCACCACAACTTTACCCAGTTCGCGGTCCCATGCCTGACGTGCATTCTTGCGTACCCGGTCGAATTTCCAGTCAGGGCTTTCTATTGCCAGATTATTTATGGCCCCCTGTTCGTCAACGGGTGAAATCCCGACCTTCATCATCAGTTCACTTTCACCGGTACCGAAAGAGAGGATGGCCTCCGTATATTTTCCCATGACGTTCTTCATGCCCGGATTTTCGAGGCCGGTTTTATAGAGCATAAATTCCGATATCGGCCTGGAAAATACAGCGGCAAACCAAACCTGCTGATTTTTCGACCATCCCCTGGATTTACGGAAACCGGTGATCAGGGTATCATTTTCAACATGGATAAAAGTTTCCATCGGACTATCCCAGTTAATTGCATAACCCAGGTCGAGGACCAGGTTCACCTGAGCGCGATCGGGATACAGGTAGCGGTGGAAAGCAGTGCGTTCGGTGGCGGTCAGCTCCACGCGGATAGGGTTTTGTAAATCCGGTGTATCCCGGAGGATGACTTTATAATACCCCGGTGAAGCTGATTCGTCCGAATGGGAAAACCTGGCTTTGAACTTCTGATGGAACTCTTTCCCACCCAGATATTCCTCGCTGTTGATGTTCTTTGTCGTTGGCTGGAACAAGATATCGGCCAGGTCGCCTATTCCTGTGCCGCTCAGATGTTTATGGGAAAAACCGACAATAACCGAATCGGAATAATTATATCCGGAACACCAGTCCCAACCTTCCGTGCCATTATCCGGACTTACCTGCACCATTCCAAAGGGCATTACGGCTCCCGGAAAGGTGTGGCCATGGTCAGCGGTACCGATAAAAGGATTGACGTAGCGGGAGAAATCATCGGGAACATGGTTGGAACAAGAAAAAAGAATAAAGATTAAAGAATAAAGAAAAGGAAGGGAAGATCTAAGATTAAAGATTGAAGATGAAAGATGGCGGGCTTTAGTCGTTTTCATTTCAAAATGAATTAACCATCTAAGATACACATTTCCGTAAGCCCGTAAGCCCGTAAGCCCGTAAACCCTTATTCCCGGCTCTTGTCGTATTGATCCCAGGCCAGTGCGCTGGCACCCAGAAGCGCAGAGCTTCTCGTGTTCAGAGCGGAAGGAAGCAGCTTGACTTTCCCTTTATAGACGAAGAGCAGGTTCTCTTCGAAGGAGTGGATCGTAGGCTCGAGGATCAGATCTTTAGCCAGGGTGAGTCCACCGAAAAGGAAGATAGCTTCAGGATTGGTATGGGCAACCACGTCGGCCAGCTTGAGCCCAAGCATTTCGCCGGTATGTTCGAAAGCCCTTTTGGCCAGGATATCTCCCCTTTCAGCCGCTTCGGCGATCATGAGGCTGGTCATGGCGTTGAAGCTGAAGTCCCTCAACTCGGACGGCTCGATTGAGTCTGCCATGATCTTGAAAAGCGTACGTTTGAGTCCGGTGGCCGAAACATAGGTTTCGAGACATCCCATCCGGCCACAGCCGCATTCCCGGTTTGTGCGCCCGGGGCGTACAATGGTATGTCCCACTTCGCCGGCAAATCCGGTGTGTCCGTATACCAGCCTTCCGTCGACCACGATACCGCTGCCCACTCCGGTACCCAGGGTGATCACCACGAAATTTTTCATACCCTGGGCAGCGCCGTAGATCATCTCTCCCACGGCAGCAGCGTTGGCATCATTGGTCACCAGGATGGGTAATTCCGTATGCTCGCGGATCAGTTCTGCGAGCGGGATGATTCCTTTCCACGGCAGATCGGCAGGATATTCTATGGTCCCCTTGTTGATGTTTCCCATGGGTGCACCGATACCCAGACCGACGACTTCAATGGGCTCGCTAATTTTCTTGTGCATGAGCTTGACCTTTTCCATCAGGGCTGCAACAAAGACTTCGGGCTCCTGAAAATTAGCGGTTGATATGCGATCCTCCTCAAGGATGGCGCCTTCACGGTCAATAAAGGCAAAATCGGTATTGGTACCGCCGATGTCGATTCCCAGCGCAACTTGTTTCATGGTATATTTCAGGTAGGTTAGTTCAGCGTCCTAAACAGAAAACTCGTTCCCGATCTTTCTGGCCCTGACGGGTTTATCGAGGTTGATGCCCAATGCAACTCCTATTTCGACCAGCAGGTTCCAGCCGGCTGCCAGTTCCACGTAAGAAGCCATTTTCCCGCCATCGGGAATTAGGATGGTCGGGAAGGCGGTCTGATGGTTGGAGATGGCAAATACTTTCATACCGACTCCTTTAACCAGTCGGTTAATATATTCTTCTTCTTCACATTCGAAGGGATCGACAATAAAGACCACCTCATTCTTATCCATGATCTCTTCGATCCCGTGAAGGGCGTATGTACCTTCAAGAAAATCTGATTTTTTCCGGGTGATCTCGTTGGTCTTCAGAGTCAGTTCTTCAACCACGCCGTTATTCCGGCCTGCGAAGTAGATCAGGTCGGCATTTTTGGCCACCTTAACGATTTCCGGATCAATCTCCAGCGTCAGTGCATTGGCAATGTGATCGGGCAATTCATCAAATCCGCAGGTGCATTTGCCATACATCATGCGAAGGACAGCATCATAAAACAGTCCTTGCTCGATAACTGATTTGGTTGCAGCAACAGCATCCTCGGTTCCACAGTTCAATACATACGTAGGATTTGCAATCTCAGCCAGTTTGGTGTTCTGATTGGCTGTCAGGCCAAAAATCATGTCATGCCCTTCCTCACTGAGTTTCATCAGCAAGCGGATGATCTCCTTGGTTTGTCCTGAGTTTGAAGCCCCGAAAACGGCCAGATCTTTCAGGTTGTACTCCAGAGCCTGGGTGGAACCATCGGTAAAGATCGGGAATTTGGCTCCCCACCGGAGATTGTCATACATAGCCCGTTTGGCCGGAAATATCCGGCTGCTGCCTTCACCGGTCAGGAACAGGCCTTTCCGGGTCAATGCCTTTTCGGCAAATTCGACAGCAACTTCCGGGTTAAACTTGCGGACCACCCCGGTGGTCTCCATCATTTCACGTACCAGCGCGTAGCTCGAATATTTTTTGTCTGTTAGGTTCATACCTATTTTTTTAGTGATGAGTGACGAGTGAAAGGTACCCACACCCTATTTCCGGTATCTGATATATTCTTTCAGTTCTTCCTGCACTACCGGATCTTTCTGGAAGCCACCCCCGAGATGCTGCCAGAAGAGTTCTGCATACTCAACCCCAACCAAGGTACCATAATCTTTATTCCCCTGATATACGGAGCCAAAGAAATCGTCCATCCTATGCATTACTTTCATCAGTTCCTGCTGTGAAGCATGGTATTGAAGCATTTCCCGCTTGGTTTCCATGACCGAGGAAACATCCACATAAAAATGGGGAGGAACGATCGGAGCACCGATCGGATCCATAAGTGTCAGAGGGGCCGTGTGATACAGCAGCGGAGTGATTTCCAGCGGAGGCTCCTGAACCGGGACATTGGGCAGGGAGGCGACCATGGTGGCCGCTTCCACTATATTGCAGGTTGCCCTGTGATCCACATGATAATCCATCGGCAGATGGGTCATAACAATCCCCGCTTTGTAATCCCTGATGATCCGGGTAACATCCAGCCGTAATTCCTCCGTATCGAAAAGATAACCATCACGGCCATTCAGGCAGAAATATTCCGCACCAAGCACTCCTGCAGCTTTCCTCGCCTCTTCACGCCGTAAACTGGCGGTCTTGTCTTCGTTTGAACCGATGCCACCCATTCCTCCGGCAGTCATTGTTACAATAACGATCTTATAGCCTTTGTCCTTCAGCAATTTCAGGGTACCGGCATTCCAGGCTTCGGTATCATCCGGATGAGCATGGACCGAGACAACAACTTTATTGAATTTTTGCATATCTGATTGAATAACAAATAACAGAGCCGCAACCTATGCGTTCCTATGATTTTAATTGAACAAATTCAGGTAACTTTCCTACAAGGGGCCGAAGATAATCCAAAAAGGCGGGGCTGACAAAATTACCCTCTTTATTGAAATATTCACGGGGCATCGGTTTGGCCTGAACGGCAACATCTTTTAAAACCGCTTTACCAAAGCAGCTTTGGTACGGATCGTTCGCTACGCGTTCGATCGTAACCATATATCCGGATTCCCCGTTCTCCGCCAGCCTGACAGCTTCTTTCCCGGCATGATACGCTTCATGAAGATCCAGCTCAACGGCATTGACGAAATCCGACATGATCAATGATTCGGTAATCTGGAATTCACCCCGGAAGCCGAATTCCCGATTGATCATACGGTGCAGGTTGAGCCCCACACTGGCGCCACCCATGGCGCCAAACTCGGTGTTATTGAATTTATCACGGGTCAGAGAGGCGCTTACCGGTGTTCCGTCGGCATACTTCAAACCTTCCCCGCAGACAATGGAAATCCATCCGATTTTTTTATAAACCTGATCCACATCGGCCAGGAATTTGTCGCGGTCGAAAACAAACTCCGGGCAATAAATCAGGTGGGGGGCATCATCCGGATTCCTTTTTCCCAGGGCAGTGGCAGCCCCAAGCCAGCCGGCATCCCTGCCAATCGTCTGGTATACCACAAACTGATCCACTTTCTTCATGTCGCGTGCCAGTACACCAGCTTGCATGACGTTCAAAATATTGCTCCGGGCAGCCGAAGGAAAACCAGGTGTATGATCCGTTCCGAACAGGTCGTTATCAACCGTTTTAGGAACTCCCACACCGGTCAGTTCGTATCCCTGGGCCCGGCAGTAAACCTCAATCCGGTTGATTGTGTCCATTGTGTCGTTACCGCCGATCAGGAAGAAATATCCGATATTATACTTTTTCAGGACTTCCATGATCCGTGGAAAATCCTCATCCTTAAGTTTATGACGGGATGATCCCAGTGCTGATCCCGGGGTTTGACGCAAGCCTTCCAACACATCCCGGGGCTGTTTCCCGAGATCGATCAGCCACTCTTTCATGAATCCTTCAATCCCGTAATTCATCCCATAGACCTCACCGATCTTCTCCGATTTCATGGCGGCTTTCACCACCCCGGCCAAACTCGAATTAATTACTGAGGTTGGCCCTCCGCTCTGGCCGATGATACAGTTTCTCTTACTCATATCCCTATCATTTTAGAACAGGGCTTACGGGCTTACGGGCTTACGTAAAAATCGAAAACCCTGATCGGATTTTTATTCAAACTTGATTGTGCCAAAATACTCCGGACGGTGAAAATCGGGCTTTTTGGTGCCAATCGGATTCCACGACAGGTAATGCGGATGAGACAGCTTGTCGCCGCATTTATAAAAATTAGCCTTGAAGGTTTTGCCCTTAAGGTCTGTGATCTCCTTGCCGGCAAATGCCTCCAAAGGGATGGCAACAGTAAGTTCCCAGAATTGTTCACCGGTCCTTTCCGGAAATGGTTCGGTTCCTAAAGAAGAAAAGCGACGTATCTTGTTAATCAGAACAGAATCCATACGCTGTCTGTCGTCACGAGAGGTTCCTTTAGCCATGAGGCAGGTGCCTATCGCATTAAACTCGAAATTGTAATAGATTCCATCCGGTTCAGGGGCAACAAAGAATTCCACGCAGGAATCCTCGTAAACATTTTCGTTCGGAGTTCCCTTTTCAGCTTTGACATATTTTTCCCGGACATAATACTTCAGATAGATTTCCGACGGACCGTATCCGATGTTAAACCTGACCTCCGGTTTATTATCAAATCCTGGCCAGTTAACCTTGCTGATCGTATAGCCAGGTCCCTGATGGTCAAGCATCTTCGAAACCTCATGCATCTCAGGCTGAGGAGAGGCAAATGCCAGAAAAGGAACAATTATCGTTTTCATCACACCACAGAAGTTGAAAATCATACTATATACTTTAATTCGAACAGTATCGGTATCAGGCAGTCTTCCCTATGCCCATAAGCCCTTATGCCCTGCCAATCCCCAGACTGAAGTCCGGGGTTAGTCACTTGATTTCTTTCCAGGCCAATCCGCTTGCACCGAGAATGGCTGCATCCGCCTCTTTCAGGCAGGAAGGGACAATTTTAAACGACTTGCGGTAATATCCCATAATATTCTCATCCACGTACCGGTTGAGAGGATCGAGAAGCAGATTGCCTGACTGGGCCAGACCGCCAAAAAGAAAGACAGCTTCCGGGCTGCAGAATGCAGCGGCATTGCAGATCGCTGTCGCCAGCATTTCGGCTGTCTGTTCGAAGGCTTCGAGTGCTATCGGATCACCATCGTTGGCAGCCTGAGCAATCGCTTTCGATGTAAGCTCATCTGCAGCTATTTTCCTCAGCGGGCTGGGGTCACGGCGTTCGGCAAACAGTTCCTGAACGGTTTTGACAATCCCCGTGGCAGAAACATAGGCCTCGAGGCAGCCCTGCCGGCCGCAGCCACACTCCCGGCCAAAAGGTTCCATGGTTATATGGCCCATTTCACCGGCAAATCCGGTATGCCCGTATACCAGTTCTCCATTGACGACGATACCACTGCCGAGGCCGGTTCCGAGGGTCAGGATGATGAAGTTCTTCATACCTTTTGCTCCTCCGTAGACCATCTCTCCCAGAGCTGCGGCATTGGCATCATTGGTCAGAACAACCGGGACCGTGTAGTACTTCCTGAATAGTTTGACGAGCGGAACGATCCCTTTCCATGGAAGGTTCGGAGCTTGCTCAATGGTCCCCCGGTAATAGTTTCCATTGGGGGCTCCGATTCCGATCGCCTTCAGCTCGACGTCTCCCGTATTCCTTAGTAATCCTTGAATTTCGCGATGTACAGCATCCACAAAATCTTCGGGTTTTTTAAAGGTTGCCGTGAGTACCTTGCCCTGGGCCATGATCCTGGCTTCACTGTCAACAACGCCGATCTTGGTGTTGGTTCCGCCGATGTCGATTCCGATTGTTACGTCTGTCATATCTTATATTTTGCTCCCCGGACTGAAGTCCGGGGTTAGTCATCTTCCTTTGTCTAGTTCACTACCCCTTGACAACCATCTTCACCAGTCCCCTCACATTGATCAGGTTCAGGAGAAAGGCAAGTATCATCGCCGCCGCCAGGAGGCCGAGAAATCCGATCCACCAGGCTACCTCAAGCTGCGCGGATCCGATACCCATCAGGATGGTGGCGGCAATGTAAATTATCAGTTTAAAAATAAGCTTATTGTTTAACCCGAAATTAAACTTACGGGCTGAAATGACATATTGTGAGAAACCGGCAAAGCCCTGGGTCGCCAGGCAGGCGACAGCCGCTCCGAATGCATGATATTCCGGGATCAGGATCAGGTTTAATATCAGATTGATTATTAATGCTATACCCGAAGTAATATTTAACTCCTTAAGGCTGTTGTTTGCAGTCAGGAGCGTTCCATATATGATAGTTCCCGCCATTCCCAGAAAAGCTATCATCAGGATGCCGAAAAAGGAAGCAGACTCCCGGACATTCTCAATATACAACAGATCCATAATCTCCTTACGGTAGACCTGGGATCCGATAGCAAGCGCAATCGTTGGAATAAACAAAAGAAGGGAGGAAAGAAGGGTCAGTTCACGGATATTCTGCCGTTCTTTGATCATTCTGCTGAACATTGGCAGAAGAAGCACGGCAAAAAGAAGGGCAAACTGATAGGCAGCATCAAAGATCCTGAATCCGTTCTGATAAATCCCGGCCTGAACCTCCCCGATATCCGGCAGCATTTTGGTCAGCATGATGACATCCATCCGGGTATAGGCGCCCATGAGCAGTGCAAGAATGGCAAATGGAGCGCTCTGCTTAAGAATGACGATGAAAAATCTATGGTCATACCGGAGTTTCGGAAACTTTGATTTCCAAGCCACTATGAAAAAGCAGATAATCGCCGAGATGAGATATGCTGCCGTCTGGGCATAAATGAACCATTCAATATTGACTTGTAAACCGGATATCTTTCCCCATAACAGGATCCCGCAAAAGATGATCATAAGAGCCCGGTCGAGAACTGAAATCAGGGAGTTTGCCGTGTACATCTGCATCCCGGCAATATTGGACCGGAGATATAAAGTAAAGGAGATTAACAGTTGATTGGCCGCCAGCAACATAAGCAGATTAAACTCCCTGCCTGTTTTCCCGAGGATCCATGCCACTGCTATTACGATCAATCCATAAACCAGGGCCAGTATGAATTTGAGAATGACAATGCTGGAAAAATGCTTCTGAAGAAGTTGATGATTCTGAGAAATGTTACGGTTATTGAAGTTGGTGATCCCGAGATCGAGGATCATATTCAATATCAGGGAGATGTTTAAAAGCGCCGTATACATCCCGAATTCATCAGCCCCAACCAATATCTGGACATTCCGATCGATCCCGAAAATCCATAGCGGTTTGATCAGCAGATTGAGCAGGATAATCAGCAGCAGGTTGGTTACAAACTTCTTTTTCAAATCACCTTGATTTTTCCCTGTCATACGGGGTCCGGCACTCGGCTAATTAATTGGCCAAATGTAGTAATTTTAACCAATGAAAATGATTGACTTTTAACATCTGGCACATTAATCCACACAAGATGAAATACTTACCAATCAGCCTTTTCGCTCTTTTTCTGATGATTGCCTGCACCAGCCAGGATCAGTCAGGTAAAAAGATCCCCGAACGCCCGGTCTTGTCCAAAACCGAATTGCTTAACAAGATCAAAGGCGGGTGGGACGGACAGGTGATCGGATGCACTTTCGGCGGACCCACTGAATCTGGCTATGAGGGCACCATGATTCAGGATTACCAGCCAATTCGCTGGGATTCCACCCGGATTGCCTATTATTTTGATCGTGCCCCGGGATTATATGATGATGTATATATGGACCTTACTTTCGTTGAGGTGATGAACAAGGAGGGCATCGATGCGCCCGCATCGAGCCATGCCAACGCCTTCGCGCATGCCACCTATCCGCTCTGGCACGCAAACCAGGCAGCCCGCTACAACATACTCAACGGGATCATGCCGCCCGAATCGGGATTCTGGAAAAACAGTCCTCATTCAGAGGATATCGATGTCCAGATCGAGGCGGATTTTGCGGGACTGATGTCACCTGGCATGCCAAATGCCTCATCGGAAATTTGCGACCGGGTAGGTCACATCATGAACTATGGTGACGGCTGGTACGGTGGCGTTTACCTCGCTGCCATGTACAGTCTTGCCTTCGTCAGCCAGGATATCGAATTCATTGTGGAAGAAGGACTTAAAACCATACCAGGGGAATCCACTTTCAACCGGTGCATACAGGATGTCATTGATGCTTACCGGAAGGATCCTTCAGACTGGAAAGCAGCCTGGTTTGCGGTTGAAAAAAACTGGGCCGAGGATATTGCCTGTCCCGACGGGATTTTCAGGCCCTTCAACATTGATGCCCGGGTCAATTCAGCCTATGTGGTCATTGGTCTGTTGTACGGGAAAGGTGATTTTACACGGACCCTGGAGATCTCTGCCCGCTGCGGCCAGGATTCCGATTGCAATCCGGCCAGTGCGGGAGGCATATTGGGAACCATGATCGGCTATGACCGGATTCCTGACAATTGGAGTGTTGCACTGAAGCCGATAGGAAACAGGATATTTCCCTATACCAGCCTTTCATTGGAAAATGTGTATGAATCGAGCATGAAGCAGGCTATTGCAATGGTTGTTAAACACGGCGGATCGGTCGAAGGAGAAAACATTAACCTGGTATATCAGGTCCCAAAGCCGGTCAGGCTGGAACAGGGATTCGCAGGATTCTATCCTGTTGAGCGCCGCAGGATTAATACCGATCTGGAAACGACAGCCGAGATCCGTTTCGACGGAACCGGATTCAGTCTGACTGGTGAAGCGATCCGGGCAACCGCGGCAAAAGATGATTCGGGTGTGATTCATGTTGAAATGATTATCGATGACCAGCAGCCGGAACGGTTTTCCATGCCGTTGAATGATCTGAGCCGAAGGCTGGATATCGCATGGAAATTTGGCCTGGAGAACGGTTCCCACGTGTTACGTTTTAAGATAATCAATCCATGGGAATCTGGCCATATCAGGATCTGGGATCTGATCGCATATCGCCCGAAACCCTTCCCGCCCGGCATCTAATGTTTATCTTTGCCTGATGGTCATCGCTGTAAATTGCCGGCTGCTAATAATAAACAAGCTCGAGGGGATCGGGTGGTTCACCTATGAAACCCTGAAAAGGATCACCAGGGATCACCCGGAGCATCGTTTTATATTCATATTTGATCGCCCCTATTCACAGGAATTTATTTTTTCAGATAATATAACGCCCGTGGTGGCCGGTTTTCCAACCAGGCACCCGATCCTCTGGTTTCTCTGGTTCGAACTGGTTGTTCCGCGGGTATTAAAGAAATATAAGGCTGATATTTTCTTTTCTCCCGATGGTTTTTTATCGCTAAGGACCCAGGTAAAATCGATCCCTGTGATTCATGACATAAGCTTCGTTCACCGGCCGAAGGATGTGCCTTTCGCAGCCGGGATCTATTACAATTTCTTCTTTCCGAAATATGCCCGTAAAGCGTACCGGATCTGTACCGTATCCGTTCACAGCCAGAAAGATATCCACCACACCTGGGGTATCGCGCGATCAATCATCCGTGTCGTCTATAACGGGGCCAATCCGGCCTATCAGCCGCTGAACCGGGAGGAGCTCCGTGCAGTCAGGGAGAAATATTCCGGCGGCAAACCCTATTTCCTGTATGTTGGATCCCTGCATCCGAGAAAAAATGTCGGAAACCTGCTGAAAGCATATCACCGTTTCATCGAACAAACCCATTCTGAGGTCCGGATGGTGGTGGTAGGAGAAGTGATGTGGAAGAAAGACCGAAGACCGAAGACCAAAGACCAAAGAATATCATCTGTCATATACACTGGCCGTTTGCAGCCCGATGAACTTCGCCTGGTGATGGGTGGAGCGCTGGCGCTGACCTTTGTTCCCTGGTACGAAGGCTTTGGTATACCGGTGGTGGAGGCTATGTCAGCGGGAGTCCCGGTACTCACCTCAAACATCACTTCATTGCCCGAAGTAGGCGGTGATACCGTGCTGTATACCGATCCCGGATCGGTTGATAAGATCGCCGAAGGAATGTCAACCTTGTCGACCAATGAAGGACTTCGTAATGACCTGATCAGCAAAGGACTGAAACGGTCGAAAAGTTTTACGTGGGATAAAACGGCAAAGAAAGTCTGGCTGTCGATTGACACAGTAATCACAGCGATACGGGACTATGAATAGTTTGCTTCCTTTTCTCGAGGCCGGGAGGCTTGAGGCCGGCTGCGATGAGGCCGGGCGGGGATGCCTGGCGGGACCGGTGTTTGCGGCAACAGTGATTCTTCCCGAGGGATTCAGTCATCCCGACCTGAACGACTCCAAGAAGATGACCCTGAAAAAACGCAACCTGCTGCGGTCGGTGATCGAACAATCGGCTCTGGCCTGGTCGGTCGCCTCGGCGGATGCGCGGGAGATTGATGAAATCAATATCCTCAATGCCAGCATACTGGCCATGCACAGGGCTATATCAGGATTAGCTATCAAACCCGATTTCCTCCTGATCGACGGCCACCAGTTCAAGCCTTTCCCCGGTATTCCGCACCAATGCGAAATCAAGGGCGATGGACGGTTCATGAGCATTGCAGCCGCATCGGTTCTGGCAAAAACCCATCGCGACGAATATATGATCGGAATACATCAGGAGTACCCAGCATATCATTGGAATCACAATATGGGTTACCCTACACGGCAGCATCGTATCGCGATACGGGAACACGGAATCTGTCCTTATCACAGGAGGAGCTTCAGGCTAACGGATGAGCAGTTGGTTATACCATTTAAAAGTGATGAGTGAAGAGTGATGAGTGAAGAGTGATGAGTGAAGAGTGACTTAAAAGATTGTTTTTAACTTCGTTGGAGGAGGAATCATGAAAAATATACTGCCAATTCTTGCTGCTATCGTGTTAGCCGGATGCAGTCCGGAGGAAGGAAAGCTTACGCCGGAACAGATCACGGCAGCCTGGACATCGGGTAAAACACTTCAGCTATCGGCCTTTGAAAAATCTTCAAATTCGCCCTTGTTTGCCGAGCAACCGGTTGTTGATGATAAGGGGTATAATGTGCTGGTTGATCTGGCACATGAGTGCACCTTTTACAAGATGTGGACGGTTCCTGAACAGCTGAACAAGTTGGGGTACCGTTCACTGGGCAGTCACGCCACCCTGAATACAGTTCTCGACCGAAAGGGTGAAAGCCGGGTCAGGGTCCTGTGGGATACGGTTGGCAAGGTATATCCGTTCGCCTGGTGGCCCAATCCGAAATTTCACGTGGTTCTCACCGGGCAGTTTAATCCGGAATCGCAGGAATATTCCCAACCGGAGATATCAGCCCTGGTTGATTTTGTTAAAAAGGGAGGGGGGCTGATTATTCAGTCTGATTTCCGGAAGCTGAGAGCTCCTGAAAATGGTGTCGGTAGCACCGATACAACCTGGTCGGTACATCGGTTGATCAAAGCATTTGGTATCATTCCGGGTATGGTCCCTTCGCGAACGGAGTTCGGGAGGGGCCGGGTCATCATAACCGGGAACCCGAAAGACCTGAAATATCCGAGGGAGGCCACCTACCTGCAGAAAGATTCTGTGAATCAGGTTGTTGCGGAATACATGCACTGGTTATCCGAAAAGCAAAAACCGGCTAAAGGCAAGCCTATGATGCCCCAGGCGATGGAGGGCGGAGGTCCTATCTACCCGGAGATGGAAGATAACTTCAATAATATAGCATTCTACTACGCTGCAAATCAGAAACCCGAATTACTGAGAATCGTCAAGGAAGACGTACCCGATGCCCAGGCATTCATACAGCAACGGCTTCCATCAACCCCGACAGCTGAACCGATGTATCTGATCCTTGCTGCGGGCGGAGGTGGCGGATGGGCTGTGAATATTTATAAGCCCAAGGAAAACGGGATCATCAGTCTGGATGGATACGGCATTCTTTCGATCTTCGGCCATGAACTGGCACATACGATGTTCGGCCCGTCCAATGACGAAGGAAAAATCGCAGGCATCGCTCCGATCCCCGACCGGGGGGAAGCTCATGCCGGATGGTATCAGGGTAAGGTCAATGCCCTGTTCAAACCGGAAATCAGGGGAAAGGCCAACAGGGACTGCAATCTCATGTTTGCCTTTGATCCTAAGGGCAATGCCATGGACCTGGCTACCTGTTATGAGAATGAAGCCATGAATAAACAGTGGGGATACGGAAAAGATTGGATCAAGACCTGGTATATATGGCAAAAACTGGATGACCGGTATGGTCCCGGCTGGTATCCGTACTGGAAATATGTCCAGCATACCCGATGGAAAAACGATCCGGAACACCGGTTAACCTGGGATGAAATGGTCGAAGACATGAGCATCGCGGTCGGCGAAGACCTGTTCCCGTTCTTCCGCAAATTGGGAACAACCTTACAGAAAAGCCGGCTGGAACAGATCGAATATAACGGTACAACGATCAAACTCCCGGTTGCACCGATCGAAGTAACACCGGCGGGAGCAGTGAGGATTGAAGCAATTGGTTCGGATAAATAGTGCACTTGGCGAACGAATAAGCGCTTCGCGCTGAATGATTTGGCTTCGCCAAATGAATAATGTCCGGATGATATAATTCAGGTCGAAGGCCTCATTCGCGACCACTGGAAGCTATTCGCCGACTGAAAGGAGGCTATTCATCCGAGTGGAACGAGGATTATCCTACATCCATTTAGTCTTCCGGAGCCACACGACTCCGAGTATGGCGAACGCAATGGCGCTGACCAGGATACCGGCAAAGGCAAATGGACTTTCTTCCATGAAGTTAGGCACGTTCATGCCAAAGAAACTGGCTACCAATGTAGGGATCATCAGGGCGATCGTTATAATGGTCAGTTTCTTCATCACGATGTTCAGGTTATTGGAGATCACCGAAGCAAATGCGTCCATCATTCCCGAGTTGATGTCGCTGTAAACACGGGTCATTTCGATAGCCTGCTTAATCTCGATGATCACATCCTCGACCAGCTCCTCATCCACCTCGTTTTTCTTGAAATAGCGGGAATTCCGGAGTTTCGAGAGGAGTATTTCATTCGACCTGAGTGATGTATTGAAATAGACCAGGCACTTTTCCATCATGAGCAGCTTATGAAGCTCCTCATTCTTTGTGGATTTTTCCAGGGCTTGTTCGATCTTGTTGGTTTCGGAATTGATCTGTTTTAGGTATTTCAGATAGGAAATCGTCGAATAATCAATAATATGGAAAAGAAATTCAATCTTGTTCTCATAGTCCACCTGCTTCTTGATGTTTTTTGCAAACACTTCGGCCAGCACATCGTTATGCTGGAAACCGATGACGATCAGGGCCTCATCGGAAAGCATCACGCCCAAAGGCATAGTGGAAAAAGGGATGCCGTTATCACGGTTATACACCGGTATCCTGTAAATAAGATATAATTTCCCATCATCTACTTCCATGCGCGACCTTTCGTCAACATCCGAGATGTCGTTCAGGAAATCTTCATCGATCTTAAAAGTGTTCTTGAGGATGTTGACTTCCTCCATTGTGGGGGAAACAGCATTGATAACAGCACCTTTGATATACGTTTGAAGTGGAAGCAGGCCGTTTTTAACGATTTGCCAGTACGTAATCATAAGCAACCTCCGATTTTAAGTCCGCCAGAGGCTACCTTCCTGGCCTCCGGAGGACTAGTTACACCTGTAATTATCCGCGTGATAGTCGTCCATATGCAATTTTAATGCGGTGCAAAAATAATACAATTTACCATTTACAATTAACGTTTAACTTTTTTTTTGGATGCCGGACATCAGATGCTGGATGCTGGATATCAGATATCGGATCTCGGATGTCGGATATCTGAAATCCGAAATCTGAAATCCGCCATCTTTTACGTATCTTTGCGCCCTCATTTTACCGAAAGCAAACATGTACGAAATCAGAAATATAGCAATCATTGCCCATGTCGATCACGGTAAGACAACACTGGTTGATCGCATTTTACACCAGGTAAAATTGTTTCGCGACAATCAGGAAATGGGCGATTTGATTCTCGACAGCAACGACCTGGAACGTGAACGGGGAATCACCATCCTGGCCAAGAATGTTTCGGTTCGATATAAAGAGGTAAAAATCAACATCATTGATACTCCCGGTCACGCAGATTTCGGCGGGGAGGTGGAACGGGTGCTGAACATGGCCGACGGGGTTCTTCTTCTTGTAGATGCATTTGAAGGCCCGATGCCACAGACCCGTTTCGTTTTACAGAAGGCCTTGCAGCTCAACCTGAAACCGATCGTGGTGATCAATAAGGTGGATAAGCCGAATTGTAAACCTGATGAGGTGTATGAGCAGGTTTTCGAGCTGATGATGCATCTTGATGCAAATGACGAGCAACTGGATTTCCCGGTGGTATATGGTTCTTCGAAGCTGGGATGGATGGGGCCCGACTGGAAAAACCCGACCGAAGATGTTACCTACCTTCTGGATACCATACTTGAATATATTCCCTCATCGCCCTTCACAGAAGGCACGCCGCAAATGATGATCACATCGCTTGATTATTCATCCTATGTGGGCCGGATCGCTGTGGGACGTCTTCTCAGGGGAACCCTGCAGGCCGGGATGTATGTATCGCTGGTCAAACAGAACGGACTGGTTCAGAAGGAACAGATTAAAGAATTATATCTGTTTGAAGGGCTCGGGAAAGAAAAAATCAAGACGCCGGTTCATTCAGGCGAGATCATAGCCATCATGGGTCTCGAGGGTTTCGAGATCGGCGACACGGTTGCCGATGCGGAAAATCCGGAGGCTTTGGTCCCGATAAAGGTGGATGAACCTACCATGAGCATGTTGTTCACCATCAATAATTCACCTTTTTTCGGTCAGGACGGCAAGTTTGTCACCTCCCGGCACCTTCGGGAACGACTGTTCCGTGAAACCGAAAAGAACCTTGCCCTGCGGGTTGAAGAAACCGACTCTCCCGAAATGCTCAATGTATTCGGCAGGGGCATCCTTCATCTCTCGATCCTGGTGGAGACCATGCGCCGTGAAGGGTATGAGTTTCAGATGGGACAGCCAAAGGTACTGCTTAAGGAGATCAGCGGTGTTGTCAACGAACCGATTGAGAATCTTGTCGTTAACGTGCCCGAACAGTTCCAGGGAAAAGTAATTGAAGCTGTCTCGGCAAGAAGAGGCGAACTGATGAGCATTGAATTCAAAGGAGATCAGAACAGCTTGACCTTCCGAATCCCGTCGCGCGGATTAATGGGACTGTCGAACCAGGTTCTCACACTGACCGAAGGACAGGCAATCATTGCCCACCGGTTCGATTCCTTCCAGCCCTGGAAAGGAGAGATCTCGGCCAAACGCAACGGAGCGCTCATCGCAATGGAAACCGGAATGGCGATAGCCTATGCCATTGATAAACTGCAGGATCGCGGTACTTTCTTCATTCCACCCGGCGAGCCGGTTTACATGGGAGAAGTGATCGGCGAACATATCCGCCCGACCGACCTGGTGATCAACGTATGCAAAACCAAGAAACTGACCAACATGCGCGCATCCGGATCGGATGAAAAAGCTTCGGTTCCCCCGCCCCGCCGGTTCTCCCTTGAACAATACATGGAATACATCGGCGAGGACGAGTATCTGGAAGTTACACCCAAGACCATGCGCCTCAGGAAGATCAACCTGAGGGTTAAAGTCTAACCATTTGTTTGGTCTCGTTGATCCCGCGCGATTTTAAGGTATAATAATAAACTCCCGATTCAAGTTCCGATGCGTCAAGCATCAGGGTATGTTTACCGGCCGTCTGGTATCCTTCCTGAATGGACTTGACCTTCCGCCCGGTAAGATCCATAACCTCTATGATCACATCCGATCCGCTGGCCAGTTCGTAAGTGATTTCGGTTGTTGACAGGAACGGATTCGGGTAATTCTGACCCAAGGAACCCTTGGATTCTATCAGATGATTCACGCCATCAACCGGATTGGTATGATCGTTCAGGTTCAATCTGCACATTAAATTACGCCGACCGCTGAAGCTGGTAATTCCCTCCTCGATATTTCCGTCATAGAGTCCGATTGTGGTAGCCCCCACCATTTTGAGGGTACGGTCGGTTCCGATCTTCAGACCGTTTGATCGCCTGACCATATAATCGGAATGGAAATCCCACTGGGATATCCCGGCATAGACAAGATCGCCGGCTTCGAGAAATTCTGTTTCCCCATCCTTTCCAAAGGACATCGTGACCCATGTGTTGAACATGCTTGAATCCAGTTCAACCATATCGCTCGTCAGGATTTTGACGGGGGTCAGATCATCTGAACCCAGGGGAACTTTCCAAAGCTGAAACTGATAATCGATCTGGCCGTCGGCCAATCCGCCCGTGATATATACTGATACCGAACTTACCTCGCAATCTTTCCAGATCGGGAAAATCGATCCGGTGAAATAATCCTCGCAGGAAGTTTTGGCAATATCCCCGTATCGTTCAAACAGATAAGACCAGGAGAGATCCATTGAATCATCAGACCGGGAATAGACACTGTCGTTAACATGGAACACGAACTCTGCCTTATTGTTGTCAGGTGTATTTTCAGTAAGGCTGGTCTTGAATTCATACGTGACTTTATAATGTCCGAATTCTTCGGGCATGAATTTATCGGGGATCGTCATGGTATCAATTTCATTGACCGCAACTGAAAACAATGGAGAGGTCTCTTTGTGCAAGATCTGCTGATTATTCTTATAGATGTTCAGATCGAGATATACATCTTCCTGATCATACTCGCCGAAATTAATAACACTGGCTTCCCAATTGAACAGACCACCGGTTCCGTTCAGTTGTCCTTTCGGGATCATGTTAAAAGGGGTCATCGGGTTAACAGGATCCTCATTATCCCAGGCGGCGGTAAAATACTTCAGGTGCAGGTCGTTGTCATACGCTTCAGCCAGTTGAAAATCATCAAGCACCCAAAAATAGAGTTCGGTTTCCCCATAATGAAGCTGGATGATCACCTCCGACATGCCTGCGGCCACTTCGGTGATATTAGCCTCGTAAATGACCGGTTTTCCGGGGGCCGCATCGTTGGGGCGATCTTTATGCTCCACACCGAAACCGACGTTATAGGAAGCCCAATGGGCACCTCCGTCGCACGAAACTTTAAGGAGCTGCAATCCCGGGCCTCCGTTCATGAAATGCGTTTCATAGCGGACCACTACCGAGGAGTGCTGGCTGCAGTCGAAATGCGGAAACTCAATGGAATTGTTGACCATGGTGCGGGGATCCTTATAATTATTATAAAGTGCAATGGGCAATCCGAGGTACCCGTTTCTTCCCGTGGTAGATTCGAAGGGCGGTTCTTTTGCCAGCTCGCAGATAATGCTGTCATACGGCATCCACATGAAATTATAACCGTTATCATCCGGATCGATCAGGGTATAACCTGCCGGCATGGTCCATCCTTTTGGATCATCGGGATTGCCCCAATCAAAATCTTCATAAAAAAAAGCCTGTCCGCTTCCTTTCAGCACAGGTTCGAATTGTTTTTGCTGCGCCAGTAATTCGACAGCAAGAGCTAATCCCAACATAATCAGCGTAATTCTTTTCATACGATCTAATAATTTTGAGTAAGTGATTCTGATCTCAAGTTAGGTGCAGAATAGGTAAATTCCAAACTTTTTTGTCAACTCCCCCTCTCCCGCGATAGCGTGGAAAGGGGGTCGGGGGGTGAGGCGGGCTTGCAGATTTGAGGGAAAATTCGTAACATCAGGTGCTACAAATCTTTCCAGCCCATGAAATCCAATATTCTTATCATCAGCACTTTAATTGCTATCCTTGGATCCGGATGTAATCAGGATAAAATTGTTTCGACTTTGAAATTATGGTACGACCATCCTGCGGATGCCTCGATACCGGATGATCCGAATGGCTGGAGGAATGATCCGGAATGGCTGAAAGCGCTTCCGGTGGGTAACGGAAGCATCGGGGCCATGGTTTACGGGGACGTGAACAGGGAGCGCATCCAACTGAATGAAAAGTCACTTTGGTCGGGGGGGCCGTCTGATAACGATAACCCTGAAGCTTTCGGCAGCCTTGATTCCATCAGGAACCTGCTCTTTGCAGGGAAATATAAGGAAGCCCACGAACTGGCGGAAAAAACCCAGATATGCCGGGGTGCTGGTTCGGGTCATGGTGATGGTGCCAATGTTCCTTTCGGCTGCTTCCAGACCCTGGGGGATCTCTGGCTCGATTTCGGAACCGGCGACACCTATCAGGATTATCACCGGGAACTGGATATGAGCGACGGGATTGTCCGGGTAGCTTACC
>JAZDPC010000030.1:0-16121 GCA_043797975.1 Bacteroidota bacterium | reverse complement strand
TGGAATATTATACATTCAAAAAGATCCCGTTTGCCGGTATTCCTGAAGTGATTTTCTCAACCACGGGTTATACCGGTGCGGGCGGATGCGAAATATATTGCGCCAACGAATATGCCGAAAAACTATGGCATGCAGTTTTTGAGGCAGGAAAAGAGTTCGGGATCAAGCCGATAGGCCTTGGTGCACGTGACACCCTACGCCTGGAAATGGGATACTGCCTGTACGGTCATGATATCAACGACACTACCTCTCCGATCGAAGCAGGTCTGGGATGGATCACCAAGTTTGTTCCTGGCAATGACTTTATCGACAGGCCATTGCTCGAGGCACAGAAAGCTGCAAAACCCGGTAAAATGCTCCGGGGTTTTGTTATGAAAGAAAGAGGAATCCCGCGCCAGCATTATCCGATCGTGAATGCTGCAGGTGAGGTGATCGGAGAAGTAACCTCCGGAACCCAGTCCCCGGTTCTGCAAAATGGAATTGGTATGGGGTATGTTAAATCAGACTATTCCAGAATAGGGAGTGAAGTTTATATTCAGATCAGGAACAAAAACCTTAAAGCAGAAATTGTTAAGTTTCCCTTTATCGAAACCAAATAATAATAATAAACTAGCAGTATGAGAAAGCATATTTTTAACGCAGGACCCAGTGTATTGCCCGATGTTGTTCGCGAGAATACGGCTAAAGCAGTGCTTGAACTGGGTAATTCCGGAATGTCAATTATGGAAGTTTCCCACAGGGGAAAAGACTTTGAGGCTATCCTCAATGAAACCATTGAACTCCTGAAAGAGATCATGAAGATTCCCGAAGGATATTCGGTACTCTTCCTCGGCGGCGGTGCAAGCCTTCAGTTTGCCATGGTTCCATTCAACTTCCTGAACACAAAGGCTGCCTACCTGAATACAGGCACATGGGCTTCCGGCGCAATCAAGGAAGCCAAATTGTTCGGTCAGGTTGACGTGGTCGCATCATCCGAGGACAAAAACTTCACCTATATTCCCAAGAATTACACCATCCCGAAGGATGCAGAGTACTTCCACATCACAACCAACAATACTATTTTCGGGACCGAAATCCTGAAGGATATAGATAGTCCGGTACCGCTCTTTGCAGATATGTCGTCTGATATTCTGAGCCGCCCGGTTGATGTATCGAAATATGACCTGATCTATGCCGGAGCACAGAAAAATATGGGACCGGCTGGTGTGACAGTCATTATCCTTAAAAATGAAATACTGGAAAGGGTCACCCGAACGAACATACCTACCATGCTGAAATACAGGGTTCATGTCGATAATAATTCCATGAAAAATACCCCACCGTGTACAGCTATTTTCACGGTGCGCGAAGTTCTGAAATGGGTGAAATCACTCGGAGGCCTCCAGGAAATGAACCGCAGGGCCCAGGCTAAAGCCGATTTGCTTTATAATGCCATCGATAGCAGCAAGGTTTTTATCGGAACCGTTGCCAAAGAAGACCGTTCCAGGATGAATATCTGCTTTGTAATGAAGGAAGCATACAAGGACAAAGAAGCTGATTTCCTGACTCTTGCCCAATCAAAAGGGATCACCGGAATCAAAGGCCACCGTTCGGTTGGCGGTTTCCGTGCCTCCTGTTATAATGCCCTCGACGTTGCAAGCGTACAGGTTCTGGTTGATGCCATGAAGGAATTTGAAAAACTGATCGTTTAATCCCTAATAACCTTTACTATGAAAAAAGTACTAATTGCTACCGATAAGCCGTTTGCCCCGGTTGCCGTTAAAGGAATCAGGGAAGTGGTCGAAAAAGCCGGATACGAGCTATGCCTTCTGGAGAAGTATACAACTCCGGAACAATTGTATGAGGCTGCTGCCAATGTAGATGCAATGATCGTCCGCAGTGACCTGATTACTCGCGAAGTGCTGAATGCAGCCAAAAATCTGAAGATTGTCGTCAGGGCAGGAGCAGGCTATGATAACATCGACCTTGCTGCTGCTACTGAAAAAGGAGTTGTCGTAATGAACACTCCGGGACAGAATTCGAACGCTGTTGCGGAACTGGCACTGGGTATGATGGTATATGGTGCCCGCGGTTGTTTCAGTGGAAAATCCGGTACGGAGCTGAAAGGTAAAAAAATCGGGATTCATGCTTTCGGAAACGTTGGCAGGTATGTCGCTGGTATAGCTAAGGGATTCGGGATGGATGTTTATGCCTACGATGCATTCGTACCGAAGGAAGACATCACTAAAGCCGGGGTTAAAGCAGTGGATTCTGCTGAAGAGCTTTACAAAACGTGCCAGTATATTTCCCTGCATATCCCTGCCAACGATAAAACCAAAAAATCGATTGGCTCTGCATTGTTGTCCCTTATGCCGAATGACGGAGTACTCGTGAATACGGCCCGCAAAGAGGTGATCAATGAAGAGGAGCTTTTGAAGGTGATGGAAGAAAAAGAAAAATTCCAGTACCTGTCGGATGTGGCCCCCGATACTGCTGAAGCCTTCCAGACTAAGTTTGCAGGACGCTACTTTGCCACTCCGAAAAAAATGGGTGCTCAAACCGAGGAAGCCAACATCAACGCTGGCATAGCTGCTGCAATTCAGATCCGGGAATTCTTTGAAAGAGGAGACATTAAATACAAAGTAAACAAGTAGAACATTGCTATCGGATTTTGGATTTCGGATATCGGATTGGATTCTGGTGTCTGATATCTGAAATCCGATATCTTTTTAATCATTTTATATGGCAATTCTGAAACCATTCCGGGGTGTAAGACCTCCGAAAGATATTTCGTACCTGGTGGCCTCGAGGCCCTATGATGTTCTGAACTCGGCCGAGGCCCGGATCGAAGCGGCCGGCAATGAGAAATCGTTGCTGCACCTGATAAAACCGGAGATCAATTTCACCCCTGAAATCGATGAGCACGATCCCCGTGTTTATGAAAAGGCTGCCGAGATGTTCTCCCTTTTCAGGAACAAGGGGTGGCTCGTTGAGGACAAGAAGGAAATGTATTATATCTATGCCCAAACCATGAACGGGATCACCCAGTATGGCCTGGTCGGATGCGCGGGCGTAGAAGATTACCTGAACGGGATCATTAAAAAGCATGAACTCACCAGGAAGGATAAAGAAGAGGACCGTATGAAGCATGTCCGAATCAACAGTGCAAACCTTGAACCTGTATTTTTTACTTATCGGGCAGTTCCGGAACTCGATGATATAATTGGTTTCTGGGTGAAATCACACGCTGCTGAGTACGATTTCGTTTCAATTGATGGCATCGGTCATCACTTCTGGGTGATCGACGATGACAGTACCATTAATAGGATCACAAAACTTTTTGCGGCTGTACCCTGCACTTATGTTGCCGATGGCCATCATCGGACAGCTGCTGCGGCACTGGTTGGGAATGAACGTAAAAGTAAAAATCCGGCACATACCGGAACCGAGGAATATAACTATTTCCTGGCCGTTCATTTCCCGGATAACCAGTTGAGAATCATTGATTACAATCGGGTTGTCAAAGACCTGAACGGGCTTACGAAACAGGAATTGCTGAAACGGCTGTCTGAAAAATTTAAGGTTGAGAAAAAAGGCAAGGATATTTATAAACCTTGCTGCCTTCACAATTTCGGGATGTACATAGAAGGTGACTGGTATGGCCTGACAGCCAGGCCGGGTACTTATGATGACACTGATCCGATCGGAGTTTTGGATGTTACGATCAGTTCAAACCTGATATTGCGCGACATTCTCGGAATCAAGGATCTCAGGACAGATAAGCGGATTGATTTTATCGGCGGGATCAGGGGCCTGGGCGAACTCAAAAGGCGGGTCGACAACGGCGAAATGAAAGTTGCATTCGCACTTTATCCGGTTTCAATGAAACAATTGATGGATATCGCCGATACCGGAAATATCATGCCTCCAAAAACCACCTGGTTCGAGCCGAAGCTCAGAAGCGGATTAGTGATTCACACTTTCTGATTCAGGATTGGCTATCTGGTATAAACTGATAAATCCAACCTTGATGATTTTCTGCATCAGATCAAGGTTTGCTTTTTCAGAATGATCCATCGGCCCGTGATAATCTGAAGTAAAGGCTGCATCAAATCCGTAAACCGGAATTTTCTTTTCTGCAAATGGTGTGAAATCCGTTCCGCCCATGGGTTGTTTCGACGGGCGGAATGCTATTTCCAGCCCTAAGTTATATTTGGTATTTGCCTGCTCTACCAAATCCTTAAGGATTGGAGATCCTTCGGTATAATCCATGCCTGCCTTGAATCCCGAGGTGTCTTTTTCCGGTCTTCTGGAAATCATATCGAAATTCAGGTTCAGGACAAGATTCTCCTGTTTGGGGTACTTCCTGACGAAATAGTAAGAGCCGAGCAATCCTTTTTCTTCTCCTGTCCATGCAGCGAAAATGATAGTTTTCTTTGGCTTTACGCCCGTAGCCAGAAAAGCTTTTGCCAAGGTCATTACACCCACCGTTCCCGAGGCATTATCATCAGCACCATTCCAGATATATCCATTCGCCGTGCCCAGATGGTCATAGTGGGCTCCAACAACAACAACCTCGTCTGGATTTTCTCCTTCGATCATGGCCAGTACATTTCTTCCGCGAACCGTCTGGGATTCTACCACGTTTTTAACATACAGTGATTTATTCTTGATCTCTTTCGATGCCGGTTTCAGTTTTGAAGCGGCATCTTTCTCAAATTCCTTAACGTCGATGCCGGAACCTTTCATGATTTCAGCGACGATTTTCGGTGAAGCTGAAATGTTGAGGATGGCATTCTTTAGTGAGTCTTCAGGAAGGCTAATATCCAACGAACCCGATCTCAGTCGTTTGTCGCCTTCGTAAAATCTTGTGTTGTAATGGAATGGAATATTTGCAGGTGAGCCGATATTCCATCCGGGAAGTTCAATGACTCCTGCGACTTCATATTTTTTTAGGATTTTATCCTTTTCCTCATAGGTCTTGTAAAAGACCGACTGATCCTTCAGGTTTAGCTTTTTGTATGCAACCGAGCTGGTATCATTCATGCCAGGCAAACCGTTTAACCTCAGGACGATTCTACCCTTGACATCGATTCCTTTAAAATCGTCGTATCCCGCCTCTTCGTTCTGATATCCGTACCCGATAAAAACCATGTTAGCAGTGAATTCCTGCCCGGTGGCCGATCCGTAAATGGAATAATCGCTTCCTTCACTCAGCAGATACTTATGTTCTGCGGAGCCATCCTTTGTGATCAGCTCAACCACTGATTCTTTTTTCAGGGTCTTAACGAAGGGAATATTCTGGAAATAGGATCTTGCGGGCGGTTCCATTTTTGGACGCTCGCCGGACATATACAGATAATACTGATCAGGAGTGATCGAAAATCCTCCGACAGGCATGTCACCTGCAGGCTTAAGCCCGTAAATCTGAAATACCGAAGCGATAAAATCCCCTGCGATGAATTCACCCCTGGTGGAAGTTTCACGGCCCTCGGTCCAATCGGATGATAAAAAGTCGAGCTGGCCTTTAATGGATTCTTTGGTAATGGCATTCAGTCCTTTTTCGATAGGGTCTTCCTGAGCCTTGGCTATGCCTGTGATGAACACTAAAGCAAGAGCCAACAATAAGGTAATTCGTTTTGATTTCATGAATTGAGTTTTGGAATGGAGATATATATTGGAAACAAAGGTGAAAAAAAAAGAGTTGCCAGCTTTCAGGAAGTTGACAACTCTAATCACTTTTTCCATCCATTCCTATCGGGAATTCACCCGTACGTTGTATTTGCCCTTGGCATTAGCGGCTTTAATTGAAACCATCCATTTACCGAGATATTCATCCTGGTTATCTTCATTCCACTCAAATTCCTGATTCCAGTTAATATCGGCAAGCGGAGAAATAGTGAGTTCCTGGAAGTTCTTTCCTTGGGGATTCTTAAATATGATTGTCATTTCTCCGGCATTAAGGGTGCCGTTAACAGAAAAGCTGATGTTATAAGTGTCCTCCTTAACCTCATAGGTAAAATCGGTTGCATTGGTTACGTCGGCCAAATCTTTGCTGATAATCAGCGAGTTGTTCTGCTTCATGGACCAGATATTGTAGTTGTCTGCTATCATATATCCTGAATTGGTCCATCTGTCGGGCCGGGGCAATGCAACAAAGCCTTCAACTCCCTTTTCTTTCAACTCCTCCAGGGATTGTTTGTAGCTTTCCATAGCTTCCTTCTGTATTTTCATCTGTTCTTGCTGCTGATTCTTAAACACAAGCTCCTGATGCTGGCGGACTTTTGCCAGTTCTTTTTCCAGTTCTTCCCCGGTCAGCTTTTTACCGTCGACAATAATGGAGGTCTCTTTTTTCCCATCCTTGTTCGTTTCTTCCTTTATTGTCTTTTCTGTCTTGTTTTGCGCCATTACCCCTCCGAGAGAGGAAAGGAAAACAATTAAAAAGATCTGTGTAAAAATTTTTGTTTTCATATCCGGTAAGTATTAATCCGTGTCAAAGATAAATCACGGAATGCCTGTCAATAGTTAATACCGGGTTAATGTCAGGTTAAACCGGAATCAGCTCAGAATAAATACCTTATTTTTATTGCGAATTATGAAAAGAAGCATTACCATATTATTACTGTCGGTTGTTTCAATCATTATCGTGATCGGGATTGAAGTGATGCTCGTGACCCGGATCTACCGGCTGGAAACCGAGAAATTCGACTACCGCTACCGGGGAATATTGCAGAAAGGCCTGGTATTTATCGAAAAACAAAATCTCGGATTATCAGAGACTTACAAGATAATGAATATTCTATCCGGGGAATATGTAAAATTTTTCAAGTATATGAGTGCCGATACAAAAGCTGATACGCTGATGTTCAGGCAAAAAGCATTGGAGCAATTTCAAAAAACCCTTGTGAAGAACCAGGAATTGGATGAATATCTGATACAATATCTTAAAAAGCTGGAAGAAGAAACAGAATTCAAATCCTATTTCAGGATCACTTTTCTCTCCTTTAATATAAACGATTATGAATCCTTTCCGGTTTATAATGACATGGTTGATCTGAAGTGGACGTTAAAGGATACCCTGGGCATTCCTGAAGATTTGCTTCCCGTCTACCATTATTCATACTCGGGTAACAAGTTCGATATCGGCTTTGATTATTTTGTCGATTTTAGCAATAAAAAAGCGCTGGTATTCAGGCAAATAGGCGGAAGTCTTGCTCTGGCGGTCGTTGCATTGCTGGCCGTTGTTTTTATGGTCTTCTATACATTGAGAAACCTCATGGAAGAGAGAAGGCTGTCGGAGTTAAAAACCGATTTTATCAACAACATGACCCACGAACTGAAGACTCCTCTCTCCACCATATCAGTTGCAACACGCACGCTTGAAAATGATGTCATATTGGATAGTCGTGAGAAGATTAAAGAAACGGTTGCGATCATCCACCGGCAGAACCGTCAGCTCACAAAGCAGATCAACCATCTGCTGGAAATCAGCATGTGGGAGAAAAGGCAGTTTTCCCTTGAACGGCAGATGCTCGAGGTGAAGCCTTTCTTCTCGGGTATTGCGGAGGCCTTTCGCTGGGAATGCAAAGAAAGAAACTGCATTTTGGAAGAACGGTATTCCATAAAGACCTCCACCGCTTATATGGATGAAATTCAGATGACCATTGCCCTGCATAATCTTCTGGTGAATGCGGTGAAATACAATTCCGATGAGCCTCATATCCTGCTGGAAGTGTGCTGTGACGACAGGCTGAAAATTGCCGTTACAGATAACGGTATCGGGATTAGCCGTGAGGATCAGAAACATATTTTTGATAAATTTTACCGGGTGCACACCGGCAATATTCATAAAGTCAAGGGATTAGGACTTGGGCTTTTTTACGTTCAACAGATCGTGTCAGCTCATGGCGGATCCATTGAAGTATCAAGCCGGCCTGGCAAGGGAAGTACTTTTACAATCAATCTGCCTGTACATGGAAAAAATTAAAATTCTTCTGGCCGAGGATGACCCTGATCTGGGCAGCCTCCTGGCTCAATACCTCGAGATGCAGGGCTTTGTGGTATCCCTTGCCCGTGATGGTGAGGAAGCCTGGGGCCTGTTTCAGAAATCGGGACATACGATCTGTATTCTCGATGTGATGATGCCTAAAATGGACGGATTTGAAGTGGCTGAAAAGATATCACGTAACTCCCCCGATACACCCTTCATTTTTCTGACAGCCAAAAGCTTGAAGGAAGACAGGATCCGAGGATTGAAAATTGGAGCCGATGATTATATCTGCAAACCTTTCGAAGTTGATGAACTGGTTCTGAGAATTAACAATATCCTGAAAAGAACCGGTATCCAGGATGACAATGAATTCAAGATCGGGCAGGCCACTTTCAATTTTCAGGAGCTTCTGCTGGTTACCTCTGAAGAATCCTATAAACTGACCCTGAAGGAAGGGATGCTTCTTAAATACTTCCTGCAACACGAGAACAAGCTTGTTAAAAGGGAAGAGATCCTTACCGAGGTATGGGGCGAGAATGATTATTTCCTGGGAAGAAGCATGGATGTTTTTGTCAGCCGGCTCCGTAAATTTCTTGCCTGCGAAGAGACCGTTTCCATTGAAACGGTCAGGGGCACGGGATTCATTTTCAGGCTTCGAATACCCTGATTTCAGGATTATTCCCTGTCGCCGGCCGGATTGATCCTGAAATAAGATTCGGGCGAAGCTACAATTTGCTCGATCAATCTAAGAACTATCAGGCTAGAGAGCGTATCCACCGCATGCCGGGTCGATATCCGGGCAGCTTTTCTGAACTCTTTCATTGTGATCTGCTGCTGACTGGCCAGTAGCGTGAATAGTTTCGCTTCCGTCTGGGAATAGCGGATCAGGGTCCCTTTTTTCTGTTTCTTTTTCTGCCATACCGCAATAATTACTTCATCGGCATGGATATTTTCATCCCGGGATCGGACAAATGCTTCCCATGTCCCGTCTTCATTCCTGACAAAGTGAGGCCTTTGCGGACTCGGTGGTACCCATATTTCCAGGACTGTTTTTCCGGATTCATTCCAGGCTTTGGATTCAAACCGGATCTCCGGCTTTGAAAAGAGGTGCGCTGCCGATTCGATCATATAGAATTCCTCTTCAGAGCGAACTCCGGCAATGACCCCGTTGTCCTTTACACCGATCAGTAACCTGCCCCCATCGGTATTGGCAAACGCTGCAAGGGAGCGGGCTATCTTACGGGAATCCGTAATTCCGAATTTGAAATCCTGTTGTTGATGTTCGCCTTCTGCAATCAAGGATTCGATGTAGGAGATTTTCTTCATGGTTTTGCTCGGCAAAATTGATTAAAATTGGTCACTTTTTACCAATAGATTTCACTTAGAATAAAGCCTGGAAAATGAAACAGGACAGTCTGGAGATTTACAGCGGAAAATTCAAGGTTTGCTCCTACATGCTCGATCCCGGAAAAAGATTGAGTATCCCTGCATTGTTCAGCGTATTTGGCGAAGCTGCCCATTTTGATGCCGGGCGAAGGGGTTGGGGATATCAGGAAATGATAGACCGGAGCCAGGCCTGGGTGCTTATCCGGGTGAGGATTGAAGTGAACCGTATGCCCGGCTGGGAGGAAGAGGTTATCCTGAAAACCTGGCCGAAAACAATGGAGGGAGTGTTGGCTTTCAGGGACTTTGAAATGCTCGACAGTTCGGAACAGATCCTGGCTGCCGGTTCAACAGTGTGGACACTTATTGATTTAGAGTCGCGCAGACCGGTGAGGATGACCGGAGTGGAATATGATACCGGAAAGCTTGCAGAGATCAGTGCCATCAACAACAAACCAGCCAAAATATCCTGGCCGGAAGATCTGGTGACGGTCAACCGGCTAAAAGCCAGGTACAGTCAGCTCGATATGAACCTGCATGTCAATAATGCCCGTTACCTCGAATGGGTTATTAATGAGGTTCCTATGAACCTTCTCCTGAATCAGGAAATAAAAACCATTGAGGTCAATTTTATGTCCGAAGTCAAAGCGAATGATGAACTTGAAATCCTGACCCGGGGCACCTCTGTCGAAGAAGGTGAATTTCAGGGATTTATCCGCCGATTACCCTCAGATCAACCGGTCTTTGCTGCGCGTTTGGCATTTTCTTAGGGTTTCGTAACTTTAATGTATGCCCGATATTGCGAATAATCTTAGGGAAATCAGAAATGAACTGCCCGCTCATGTGCGGTTGATTGCCGTTTCCAAGAATCACACGGTGGAAGCCATTCGTGAAGCATATGATGCCGGGCAACGAATATTCGGCGAGAACCGCGTCCAGGAAATGGTTTCCAAGCAGATAGTTCTGCCACAAGATATCGAATGGCATCTGATCGGTCATCTCCAGACCAATAAGGTAAAGTTCATCGTTCCTTTTGTTTCGATGATCCATTCAGTGGATTCGATGAAATTGCTGGGTGAGATCTCGAAAGAGGCAGTCAGATTCAACAAAACCATTGATTGCTTGTTACAGGTATTTATTGCGATTGAAGAGACAAAGTTCGGACTCGATCGCAATGAGGTCATTGAATTATTGAGCTCGTTGAAGATAAATCCTTTGAAGGGCATACGTTTACGCGGCTTGATGGGCATGGCCAGTTTTACTGACGATCAGGACCAGGTAAGACGCGAATTTCATTGTCTGAATCTTTTGTTCAGGGAGGTTAAAGGCAGGTTCTTCGAAGGAGCGGACTATTTTAACGAGCTTTCTTCCGGTATGTCCGGAGATTACCGGATTGCAATCGGAGAGGGCAGTACAATGGTCAGGATTGGTACGCGGATATTTGGAGAGAGATGAGGATAAAGAATAAAGATTAAAGATTAAAGAATAAAGCTATGGTCTCCTTGCAAACTTCTTATGCCGGATTGTCGCTCGATAATCCAATTGTTGTTGGTAGTTCAGGTTTAGTTGATAATCCTGATAAAGTACGCCGCATGGCCGATTTCGGCCCGGGAGCAATCGTTCTGAAGTCTCTTTTCGAGGAGCAGATCCTGGCCGATTCAGGCAGGATAACCGAAGTAAATGCGTATCCGGAAGCACTGGATTATATCCGGAATTATTCAAAAAGTCATACTGTCGGGAAGTATCTCGATCTGATAGGAGATGCCAGGAAAACGGTTCATCTGCCCATCATCGCCAGCATTAACTGCATATCTGGATCCGTATGGACCGGTTTTGCCAGACAGATCGAGGAAGCTGGTGCAGATGCATTGGAGCTGAATATATTTATCTTGCCGGTCGATGATCTGGAATCTGCACGAATTGAAAAGAAATATTTCGAGGTCCTCGATCAGGTGAAGGCTAAGACCCGGTTGCCTCTCATCGTTAAGATCAGCCCCTATTTCACCAATCTTGTGTACATGGTACATCAGTTCTATGCACATGGTGCACAGGCTGTTGTGCTATTCAATCGTCTGTATGAACCCGATATCGACCTGGCAGAAAATCATGTGACTTCTCACGATGTTTTTTCGAACCCGGCAGACCTCAGACAATCGCTCCGCTGGATCAGCCTGATCAGCGACAAGGACCGGAAAATCGACCTGTCGGCTTCGACCGGTGTCCATGATCCGGCAGCAGTTATCAAATTACTCCTGGCGGGCGCCTCAACTGTTCAGGTATGTTCCGTCCTGTATAAGAACGGTCCGGAATATCTGCAGATCCTGCTGAACGGACTCGAGAATTGGATGCAGAAGAAAGGTTATAACAACATTGATGATTTCCGCGGATTGCTGAATTACCGCAGCCATGAAGATCCCGCGACCTGGGAGCGTGTCCAGTTCATGAGATACTATTCCGAAAGGCACTAATCAACGGAAGCATATGGTTCCAGAACCTGAACCATTTCCCGGATCAGCCTTTGCTTGGCCTCCGGCTGATCCGGCAGGATGCTGTTGAGTTGTTTGATGATATCAACAACCTGATCAGCAGGTATCGGATATTCAAGGCAGGTATTTTCAATGACCGAAAAGGCTTCGAGTGCCAGGCCGTACTCGCCAGCCATTAAGAGGTGAACGAATAATAGAATATGCGGTGAAAAATCCAGTTGGGTTTCCCAGCAGGCTCTGACCAACTGTGTCCGGATTCCAACGAATTCAGGTTCGACAAGGGCTCGCGCAAAAACTGAAGGTGCTTTTTTAGACTTGATATTAGCCAGCCAGAATTCTATCTCCTTACCTACCTTCTGATCTTTTGAGGAACTCAGTACTTGAATCAGCTGAGGCATCTCATTGATGCCGGATTGCCGGAGAAGCTTGTTCAGAGCTTTATGTGCCAGGTTCCGGTCCTCCGAATCAAGTTGTTTAAAAAGGTCGGCCAGTGCCGGATTTATATTATCTGATTTCATATCTGGATTTTTTCTTTCAGAAAAGTAGCCGTATAGGAAGCCTTGCATTGAACCAGTTCTTCCGGTGTTCCTGCGAAAACCACAGATCCCCCGCCGGATCCCCCTTCCGGCCCCAGATCGATTAACCAGTCGGCATTTTTTATTACTTCCGGGTTATGCTCGATGATAATCAGTGTGTGCCCGCGGTCAAGAAGCGCATTAAACGCCTTCAAGAGGGTCTTGATATCATCGAAATGAAGACCAGTGGTCGGTTCATCGAAAATAAACAGCGTATGTCCTGCATCATGGCCTTTGGTCAGGAATGATGCCAGTTTTACACGCTGGCTTTCTCCACCGGACAAGGTTGATGATGACTGACCCAGCTTGATATATCCAAGGCCAACATCGGCGAGCGGTTGAAGCTTTGTTACAATTTTCCGTGAAGTATGATCCTTTTCTGATCCGAAAAATTCAAGTGCCTCCTGTACAGACATTTCCAGGAGGTCGAATACGTTTTTTCCACGGATCCTGACATCCAGGATCTCTTCCTTGAAACGGCTCCCATGACAATGCTCACAGGTAAGGTAGACATCCGCCATGAACTGCATCTCAACCTTTATTACACCTTCGCCCTGGCATTCCTCGCATCTTCCTCCCTCCACGTTGAAGGAGAAATGCGAAGACTTAAAACCACTCATGACAGACAATGGCTGATCGGCCATCAGTTTACGGATCTCATCCCAGGCTTTCAGGTAGGTAACGGGATTCGACCGGGAGCTTTTCCCGATCGGATTCTGATCCACCAGCTCAACCTGAGCAATCCTGTGCACATCACCATTTATGGTTGCGTGCCGGCCGGTCCGTTCACCGGTGCCGTTAATCCTTTTATTTAATATGGGGTACAGCGTGCGGTTCACTAATGTAGATTTTCCTGATCCGCTCACGCCGGTTATTACAGTCATCACCTCCAGCGGGAATGTGACGTTAATATTGTTCAGATTATTTTCGCTCGCACCGGTTATCTCGACGAAACTGTTCCATTTCCTTCGCAATGAGGGTACCGGGATCTTCTCTATCCCTTTCAGGTAGGCCGCAGTCAGGCCTGTTGACGAATCCATCAGGGCTTTGTAATTGCCTTCGAAAACGATTTCACCACCGAACCGGCCGGCCCCGGGCCCGATATCTATGATATAATCAGCCGAACGGATGATCTCTTCATCGTGTTCTACCACAATAACGGTGTTTCCCAAATCGCGCAAGCGTTTCAACACGGTGATCAGGCGTTTGGTATCACGTGAATGGAGCCCTATACTCGGCTCATCCAGGATATACAGGGAACCAACCAGACTGCTTCCGAGTGAACTGGCGAGGTTGATCCGTTGAGATTCACCTCCGGAGAGCGAATTTGACGTACGGTTCAGCGTCAGGTACCCCAGGCCGACATCAACAAGATAAGTCAGACGGTTTTTAATTTCGATAAGCAGCCGGCCGGCGATCTGCTCGTCATGCGGATTTAGCTTCAGCGTGTGAAAGAAATCCAGCAGTTCTGATACAGGTAACTTGATCAGGGCAGTGATTGCCTGTCCCTTGATTTTGACCCAGGTCGCTTCTTTACGAAGCCGGGAACCCTGACAGGCAGGGCAGACGGTCTTTCCCCGGTAACGGGCCAACATTACCCGGTATTGAATCTTATATGATTTCTCCTCCAGGTGGACGAAAACTCATTCAACCCTTTAAAATATTGATTGCCTGTCCATAAAAGAAGCCTCTCGTTTTCAGCCAGCTGATAGAAAGGACGGTGAATCGGAAAGTTAAACTTATCTGCTGTATGGATCAATTGCTCTTTCCATTTCGACATCTTCTCGCCTTTCCAGCAGACTATGGCATCTTCAAAAACAGATAGATTCTTGTTCGGAACCACCAGATCCTCATCAATTCCGATAGTGCTCCCAAAACCCTCGCAGACCGGGCAAGCGCCAACAGGATTGTTAAAGCTGAAAAGGTGAACCGACGGCAGTTCAAAATGAGTGCCATCCAGTTCGAAACGATCGGAAAACTTCTCTTCCCGGTAGTTCCCGTTATCAAAGATCTTCAGCGAGCAGTCACCCTTGCCTTCATAAAAAGCGGTTTCTACGGAATCTGCAACACGGGCCTGCAAATCTTCCTCTTCGCCGGTAATTATGCGATCAATGAGAATGTCATAAGAGCATGATTCACATAATGTATAACCAGGATCGAGAACCTCTGCTATCTTCCTGATCTGCCCGTTCTCCTCGATCCTTGAATAACCCTGCTGGACCAGTATCTCAAGATGCATCCTGAGCGAACGCTCTTCGGGCACATGAAGCGGTGCCAGTATCAGGATCCTGGTCGCGGCCGGAAGGTTCATGATATAGGTAACCACATCCTGGACCTGGTGCTTCTTTACCTTTTTGCCGCTGACAGGCGAATACGTCTGACCAATTCTCGCGAACAGAAGTTTCAGATAGTCATATATTTCCGTAGAAGTACCCACGGTTGAACGGGGATTTCTCGTATTGACCTTCTGCTCGATGGCGATTGCCGGAGGAATACCGGTGATCAGGTCCACGTCCGGCTTATCAAGCCGTCCCAGGAATTGCCTGGCATAGGATGACAGGCTCTCAACATACCGGCGCTGTCCTTCCGCAAACAGGGTGTCGAAGGCCAGGCTCGACTTGCCGGATCCAGACAGGCCGGTAATCACCACAAGCTTATCCCGGGGGATCGTCACATCAACATTCTTAAGATTATGAACCCTGGCACCTTTGATTCGGATCAAATCATCAGGATTCGTCGTGAAATCCGGCATGTTTTTTGATAAATTTCGGACTGCGAAGTTAGAGCATTTTAAGCAAGCCGAAAAATTATGTGATATGTAAAATATTTTTCGTATACTTGCGTTCGATAGTTAGAAACAAGTAACTAAAACTAATAGGAGATCTGTTATCGAGGCAATTCTACTTCTGTGTTAATCTTAAAAAGGAGGTAGTTTTGAACTTACATAATCTTGATGATTATGTCCTCGTGCAACAGTACATCGCAGGCGACACCGTCTGTATCGAGGAATTGATCAGCAGGCATAAAAACAGGGTTTACACCTATATTTTGCTGATCGTAAGAAGTCCCCAACTTGCAGAAGACATCTTTCAGGATACCTTTATTAAGGTAATCCGGTCGCTCAACAAGGGCAAATATTATGATAAGGGCAAATTCCTTTCATGGGTTCTGCGTATTGCCCATAACCTGATCATCGATCATTACCGGAAGCAGAAACTCCTGAATACGGTCCCGAATGAATCGGGTGATATGGATCTGTTCAACAATCGTAAGCTATCCGACTTCAATGTCGAGGAATCGATGATTCACGACCAGGTCATGACTGATGTCCGGATGCTTGTCGATCTGTTGCCGGAGGATCAGAAACAGGTTGTCTACCTGAGACATTACTGCGGATTAAGCTTCAAGGAAATAGCTGACCAGACCGGTGTCAGCATCAATACTGCTTTGGGTCGCATGAGGTATGCGCTGATCAATATGCGCAAAATGGTCAAGGACAAACAGTTAACGTTAACATTGTCATAAAATTGTTAATAGAATAGTGAGAAGAGAGCCCCGGGTAGTACCGGGGTTTTCTTTTTCGTAAATATTTTATCATCAGAATATACTACGGTGATACCAGGATCGTTTCTCTAATAAAAACAATAATCTGCCTATGATGAATTTATCTACCCTATTCTTTCTGGTCAATACGGATTCTGAAAAAGA
>JAZDPC010000064.1:0-2135 GCA_043797975.1 Bacteroidota bacterium | reverse complement strand
AGCAGCTTCGGCAGCAGCCAGATATTCCTTCTTTTGTGTCACTTCGTACAGGGAAGCAAATCCCTCCAGTGCCCAGGAGGTCGACATATTATTGGCCGGGTACTGGCCGGTTCGGTAATCATAGAAAGTTTCGGGTTTTACCGCGCAGGAATAAAAGGTTTCAAAATCGTACCACTTCTGACGGGGCAGTATTTCTGCCAGCATGAAACCGGCAATTTTCTCCGCGGCCTCTGCATATTTTTTATCTTTCGTTGCCCGGTAGAGTTCGCTGAGTACCCAGATGTGGGCTCCCCCATCGGCATTCCAGCGAAGGCTTGGCAGGGGTTCGAGCTTCGCGCTGAACCATCCGGGAACGCACCCGTTCGGATCCATGTGTCCAACCAGGAAGTCGCCATACCGCTGCACAAATGGCAGGATGCCCGGATCATTTTCACAGTTCTGCCGGTAATGCATCAGGAAACCGGCTGTCACACTGGCCGAAGCAGTCTGGTAAACACCCTGGCTGTTGCTATATCCCCAGTAGGAGCTCACAAAGGCAGGATCATACCCCTCCATCGGCGGGTTCCATAAACTGAGCTGCCAGGTGTGTTTATTGATATCATAAAGCCCGGGGAACATCCCATCGTTCTGGGGCGACGACAGGGTGAAGCGGATGATCCGGCGTGCTTTGTCGATCAGCGAGGAGTCGCCCGTCTCTTTCCCCCAGTACCAGATCCCGGTGGCGTCGCACACATTGTTCCACCAGGCTGTGTTGTAGATGAACTGGTACCATTGCGGCGCTGAGAGGCGGAAACCGCCAACCGCCAATCCGTTCATGTCCCATTCCTGGAAGGAGGCCAGTTCGGGTTTTCCGGTGCGGTTGGTCACCACCGGACCCGGTGCCACATCATAGCCCTGGTATGCAAAGGAAGCCGGATAGCAGATCCTGGCATACTCCGCAAACGGCAGCACCTGCGGCCGGGGCATGTGAAAATACCGGGTACCGTAACGTTCCCACAGGTAAGATGAAATACGCTGATATCCCCGGCACTTCTCAACATTGGACTTCAGGAACAGATCAAATCCGTATGTCAGCTTTTTATCCGACAGGGTTCTGACCTGGGCCCCGTTTTCATTCTCATGCCGCCAATAAACATGCTGCTCGGTCCAGTAATCAATGAAGCCGTAGGTCAAAACCGGATTTTCCGTGATTCCTGAATTCAGGCTCAGATCCATCCCGGTGGGAAAGGATGTTTTACCGGTGTCGACGGGTATGGCAAATATTCTGGGATGCTTTTGCGGACGTGCACCTGCCGCATAAACAACATTGCCATTGATCATATCGAGATCGGGAACCAACGCCGCCATAAATCCGTTTTTTTCCACAATGGTGGCGGGGGCGAAGAATTTCCGGTCCCCGATCAAATCATCATCGGCTCTCTTTACCGTGGGAGTAAACGAATAGTCAGGATTGCTCCCCGGAGTAAAAACAAACGATGACAATACATATTCCACTTTGGGCTGTTCATCAGCGAGCATGGTTGTCACTTCAATATGAAAATAATCGCGGTTCCGTTCCAGTGACACAACCTGCCCGGTTTTGCCGGTTCCGGTTCCCCCGGAAAAGAGGATACGTGCCTTATCTTTACTATTTTCCAGAATCTTTACGGATTTCAATCCTTCCTGCACCATCAGCCTGAGATCATTGGCAAAACCCGGCCCCCTTCCGTACAGGGGCATCACATTCCGGCCCGTCTGTGCCGGCCTGAAGAGTGATTCGACAATCAATTCCCAGCTTTTATCTTTCAAAACGTAATACGACTGGGCAACTGCCGGAGTATTAAGCTGAAACCGGGCCTTAATCAATCCATTATCAATTTCTATGATAGTATCATTCTGTTTAACGGATACTACAGATCCTTCCTGATCCGGACCGCTGCAACCGGTGAAAACCAAAATCAGGGTTGTCAAGCTGACCGGGATCAGGCAACGCAAGTTTTTCATCATGGTATTCATTGTTAAGTTTCTATAAGTAATTGATTCAATAAAATCCAGGTCATATCACTTCATTCAGTCTCTTCCCGTCGTCCGGAATAAATTGCCTCCAGTAACGGACAGTTTCCTGCAAGTCCCTGATTGTATAATGGTTGATGCTT
>JAZDPC010000019.1:0-25773 GCA_043797975.1 Bacteroidota bacterium | reverse complement strand
GCCTCGTCCATATCAGCCATATAATCCAGATCAAATATATCAATATCAATCTTTCCGAGCGAAGGCCACAGGTGGGTAGTGTTTCCGCAGATATGAAACTTCACACGGGCGCCTAAAATGTGGATATAATCCGTCAGCTCCCGGTGCAGATCTGACACATAGGTGTCGTAAGTCTCCCTGTCAATCTGTGAACAGATGGCATCGCCCACCCCGATCAGGTCGCACCCGGCTTCAACCTGGGCCCGGGCAAAATCCTTTGCAGTCCGGAGGCACTTATCAAGCAAAATCCTGGATCCGTCAGGATCCATCATCAGCATGACCAGCATCTCCGTAACTCCTGCAAGGTCACAAGCCTCGGCCAACGGTCCCTCCACCCAGCCCATGACCGGAACCGTTCCTTTCAGCAATTGCTGATAATAGAAAGCTCCGCTAATACGGTCAAGGGTCCGGGGATTTTTATATACATCCGGATTTTTCAGTTTCTCTATGTCATCGCGGCCGGCAATGATCTTCGACAGACACTTCGGCACACCCTCCGGAATAAACTCCACCGGGGCACCAAAGGCTGAAGTTTCGCGGTACGGATCGGAGATCAGGCTTACCATATCGAAATCAAAGAACTCCAGGCATTTAATGTTGGATTCAACTAAAACCCGGTAATCGGAAGCCAGTTCTCCGTAAGTCTTCCCGTTGAACCTGGCAGCAAAATGCATCAGGATCGGATAAAACTGAACCTTTATACTATCAGACTTTTTATTCATTTGGTTTTAAATGTAACCTGGCGCAGGATGGTCCGCCCCATGGGTACCAACTCGACCGTTTCCGGCTCCCCCGTTTTTTCGTTGATCAAAACGGCCTCAAATACAAGTCCCTGCTGGTCCTTAATCCTGATTTTGCCGGCCGGATCATACCGGTACTTCGAACAGGTCACCGGTTTAACATGAAGGTCACGGAAACCCGGCAGCGGAAATTCTTTTACGGTTATTGACTTTCCGTCAATCGGATGAGCCAGTACCAGCGGGCCGTATGTAAAATAGTTCTCATTTTTTACATCCTGATTGACAGAAATCCCGGGACTGAACCGCAGGATGATCTCATCACCGGTTTTCCAGGCTTTCCTGATCCGGATATAATTGTTCTTTTCCCGGTATTCCGCATTGATCGTAAATCCCTGAATCCAGGAGGGCTTACGGAGCTTGATCATAAATTTTCCCGGTCTGTCAAGGGTTAGCTTAAACCGGATATTAAAATCGTAAGGGTAGGTAGTCTCTTCAACGATGGTTACCGACCGGCCGTGAACTTCGGTCCGAAGGGTGGCGGGGCCATACAGCGTAGCCACCAGGCCTTCGTTATCGCGCATCCACATGGATCTGACATAATAGGGAGCTATACGGCCGGCATTCGGAATACAGCAGACGGCGACATCCTGGTGTACGGGAGAATACTTGAAGCGTGTCTGGTTTTTCACCGGAACCGTGTCATTCAACGGACCGGTCATAGAATAGGAGTTGTCAGATTTAAGGTAGGCAATCGAGCTCTCTTCCGGATGCCGGGCTCCCTGAGCAGCATTGAAAAACAGGCGCTCGATCTGGTCACCGAACATTGATTTGCCGGTTTTTTGCATCAGTAATGCATAGGAATCCAGCAATTCGTGGATCGAGCAATATTCGTACCCGGTGGATGAAGCATCGGCCTTCCGGCCGGATATCCATTCATCTCCAGCCGGGCCTCCGGAAGGGGTGGTTACTGAATCGATCCGTCGCAGATAAATATCCAATGCCCTTTTCAGCTCCGGGTCACCGGTAGCATAAAAAGCTGTCGTCAATGCCCGGAGATGCTCATAGGTATGAACGCCGTGACCTTTGAGTTTATATTTGGGATTCAGGATATTAGGCAGGCTGATATCCTCTTCCGACAGCTTATTCTTTGAGTAATTCGAATAGAGAAACGCAGCATATTCAAGATATTCCTGTTTGCCGGTAAGCTGATGAAGCCGGTCGAGCACATCGGTAAAGACCAATCCGTGACAGATGCCTCCGGATGGCTTGTCGATCTTGAAAGGATCCGACTTCCCGACAGGATAGTTTACCCTTACATCCTGCACCGCCCGTTCAATGGCTTCGAGAATAGTCTTCCGGTCACCTGTTCCCGATTCATAGCAGGCCAGCAATCCTCTCAGAAGGGTTGCTTTGGCCCACAATTCACCGTTCTCGCCCGTGAAATGATACCGGAGGTTTTTGTTGTAAATCCCCAGGTAGCCATCGCTGTCCTGGGTACTCAGGATAGAAGACAGGTAATCCGAGACCTTTTGCAGGTTTTCAGGATTGTCTGTCAGGATTGCCTGACGGATATATCCATCACGCCAGTTTGATTGGGTTTCGCTGTTCCACCAGAGATACTGTACTTCCCACTCTGCCTCGCCTTCACGGATATTCCCCACATCCTTTCTCTTATCCCGCTTCGTCAACCGGTTCCTTCCATAAATATCATCTTTCACGATCAGGTCGGGTACCAGTTCATCGAGATGTCCGGTAAAACCCTTCATATTGTTATCCATCTGCTCGAGCAACCAACCGTCAGGTTTGGTTTCACCAAACATCAGGTAATCAAGCTTTTCCTGATTATTCATACAACTAGTAAGAATCAATAAACAGATCACTCTAAACCATTTCATCTGGATTTTCCAATAACGCCATTTTCAGCCGGGCAAGTTCATCATTTGTAATGCCTCCCGACCGGAAAAATGCCTCGATTCCCCCAAACTTTTCTTCAACAATTCCGAAGGTTGTCAGAATGTACCGTTCGCGAACCTCAAAGGCAGCCTGCATATTGGCTTTCGGTATAAGGCCCAGCGTCAGCAAACGAACCCGCTTATGAGTCTTGCTGATCTTAGGTAAAAGAAACAGGTTTGATTTCATGTATTCCCTGAGTATGGAATTCTGTTCCATTCCCAGAAACCATTGAAGCATGGCCACCGCAACACCGGTACGGTCTTTGCCGGCCCTGCAATGCATGAGCAGAGGAAGGCTACCGGGAGTCAGGATCAGCCTGATGATTTGCGCCATAGGCTGAACCATCAGCCTGACCATATCAGCATAAACGCTGTCGATGATCTGGATGATCTGATCGTCGGCATCACGTTTAAAAACAAGCGGTTTCAGGCGATCGCGTGTCATCTTATCGATATTGCATGGCAGAGAGACTTTTCGCAGGCCCGGCAGGTTTGACGGATCGCGTTCCTGTTCCTCAAGCGACCGGAGATCCACAATGGTCTGGATCGAAAGTGATTTAACCAATTGAAAATCTGCGTCTTTTAGTTTTTGCCAAACACCCGAACGGTACAGGAGTCCTTTACGGACACGCTGGCCGCCAGCGGTGAGAGATCCTCCGATATCCCGGAAATTAATGTTGTCTAACATACCTAGTGTTTCTTTTCAATTCCTGTACAAATGGTTTCCGCGGTTTTCAGGTAAAGCCTGGTGACTGCCTCCTGTGATTTGCCCGGCAAAGGTTGAATCTTGCCATCTTTGAGTAACCGGTTTCGTATGGAAGCAGCGGCAAATGTCTCAAATGCCAGTCGGGCATGAGCAGCTTCGTAGCTTTGACTCAATCCTTTGTCAGTCATTTGCTTATAAAAATCAAATTGCCGTACAATCCGCTGTTTCAAGTCATTATAACCAGCGGCGGTATCGGCTGCTGCCATAATAAAATCGCGGGTAACCGTAGTCATGGATTCAAATGGACGGGCAGTCCGGCGGCCGGCTTTGGCGTTCCCAAAAAGGATCACTATCGAAGCGTCATCAGGTAATTGATCATAAGCCAGGAAAACCGAAGTCGGATCGAAAGATTTCCATTT
The DNA here is from genome assembly GCA_043797975.1 of Bacteroidota bacterium. Classification (GTDB taxonomy): domain Bacteria; phylum Bacteroidota; class Bacteroidia; order Bacteroidales; family UBA12481; genus UBA12481. The sequence continues at coordinate 21,917 of JAZDPC010000019.1, read as the reverse complement.
TTCCCCGTTGATGAGCACTGATGTTATATCACCCGATCCCTTGGCCGACAGCCAGATTTTCTTGTTGCCAAACCGGATCGGATCAAGTTGCTGAATTTCGCTGATTGTCTCCGGAATATGCGGAAACAGGGTCAATCCGTCGGCCCGGTACAGGTATTCAAACAGGCCCCGGATCATGGCTGCTGGGATTGCAAAAGCATCATAGGTGAGGTTATAGGGCTGGTTGGGCTGGTATACGTCGCTGCCTTCCTTGACCAACGGGTTGTCCATGCGGAACTGGTCGGCAAAAGTCATGATCTGCTTCATCGATTCACGCATTTTGTCATATTGGCCCAGCCTCGAATAAGCCATCATCATGCGGCCCTCACAGGTTGACCAATGGCCGCCGTTCACCCAGGTGCCGAATTTCCAGATACCGGTTTCCCCCTCATACATATCGTCATAAGTTGGGTAGTTTGGGAGGATCAGTTTATGCGGCCGGAGTTCCGGAATCGAGGCGATCCTTTGATAGATTTTCCCTGATTGCTGATCATCGGTTACCCTGAAAGCAATTGCGTCATGGTTGGGTGTTGCTTCAAAATAGCCGTGTTTGGCTGCTCCGAATACACCGTGCCGGGTTCCGTCGGGATCGATCGAACGGATGAAATAGCCTTCCGGGGTCGTAATGCGGGGAAGACCTTTCCTGGCGAGATCCCGGATCGAGGAATAGTGATCTGCCTGGGTTTTCCTTCCCGCCAGTTTTTCCAGTTCGATGAGCCGGTCGAGGGCGGCGATAAAAGTTATAGACAGTTCGGCCAGGTACGCCTGGCCATAAGTGCCGTCGGGCTTTTTCCATCCGGCAAAGCTTGGGGCCAGGAGGTTTCCGGCGGGACCCGCCAGGTAGAGATTGTTTTCAGGATCGCGGCGGGAATCGACAAAGTTGGCCGATCGTTCCAGCATCGGTAAATAATGGCCGATGGCCTTTTGATCGCGGCTGATCAGGAGCAATTCCGCTTGCATCAATATGCCGGCCGCAGTAAATCCGACACCCCAGTCATGGATATTGATCTTACCGTCACCCTGCTTGTACATGATCCATCCGGGCTTAGCGCAATCACACAGGCAGCCATCGGGGGCCTGCCAATCTTGAGCGCCGATCCTTTTTCCATCACCCATCTGGTCGAACCAGAAATCCTGTGCATTCTGCAAAAAAGTAAGATAGGGCTCCTGAAAGAAAGGGAGAGCACAATAAGTGGTCCCGTAACTGTTCTGGATCCACCAGGCATCCCAGGTGGGGCCTTCAACCAGGCTGTTGAGAGATGCCGAGTAAAGCATGGACATGTTTGGCAGCACCGGATCCGGATCAAAGAATCGTCTGGCTGTTTCGAGAAGACCGAGATATTCGATATCACCCCTGCCCCGGTAATGAGTGCCGGTGAATTCATCTGCCGCACCATTCTTACCGGAAACGGAATGTTGAGCTCCTGCCGGAAGAGAGGCTATCAGCCAGCAGATCAGCAGAATTCTGGTTTTCATTGAATCAACTTTATCAATAGGTAATAACAAGGTTATCTTTTGCCGGAAGCTTGGGAAAAGGATTGTGAGGTTCCGTTTGATACCAATAGGCTACAGAGGCCATGTCATCTTTCAGATGGAGATAACGTCCTTCACTTTGCCAGCCAAGTAACTGGATGGTCACACGGAGATCGTTATCAAAACGAACAGGATCCATGATATGCCAGCGATACTCGTCAAATCGCCGCTGGCTGGTTTTATTTTTCGCATCCTTGACATGATGAAATCCGGAATAGGGAGAGCTGAAATCAGTATAGTGATATTGCCCGGTGCTGTCCATCCATTCCTCATAGCAATAAGAACCGTTAAAATAATCCTCGTCGCCGGTACCGCAGATGGTCGGGAATTTCGTGTCACCGTCGATAAAGAATTTCATTTCACCTTCGCCCCACCAGTCAGGACTGTTAGCGCCATGTGCAATATAAGTACCCACATACTGGCCTTTACCCTTGATCCCGTCGACCAAGGTATAATCCTGTTTGTCAGGAATTGGATTTACGCGGCGGAACTGTGCATGGAAGTTGGCAACATTACCGGATACAGGGGTTTCCGAGTAGTCAACCTGGTAATAAAGCACCACCTGCTTGTCAGACTGGTTTTCCATGGTAATCCGGCAATGTCTGCGATAAGGCATCTGCCAGTAAGAGTTGAATCCGTTCATGGGATTCACGCAAATCGCCAGGGAGCTGATCTGCCATTCATTGCCCATTCCCCATCCCGAACAGAAAAAATCAGCCACCGGAACTTCAACCGAGGGTTCCGTTTCCTCATCCCAGTAAATCCTCATAATAGCCAGGCGGAGGTTGCCGGTCGGCGTCATCCAGATATGGTTGATCACTCCTGATCCGGTTATGTCAGCCATGGTAAAAGTTGTGCCGGGCTGGATCCTGACATAAGGATTCACTTTCCATCCCTGCCCAAGTTCACGGGCGGCACGGGCAGCACTTCCGGTTTCCAGGGTAGCCATACCAGCCTTGCCTTTCTCTCCGGTGAGATTCTCCGGACTAACGGAATGGGATTTGGCATTGGATAACTGGAAAAGGTCACTCATGCTGTTCTGTAACGATTGTGCCTGCATGGTAAGAAATGCGGACAGGCCGATCAGGATTAAAACTAATTTCTTTGGTTTCATTGGTTCTATTTTAAGTTGTTTACACAGTTTAAACCTATAAAATTATTTGGATTGTATTGTGATCAGTACAATTTCGGAACGCGTACCAATCCGGATCGGCGCAGCCCATAATCCAAGTCCGGATGATACATAATAGTGAGTATTACCCTCCTTTTTATAACCGTAACCTAAAGGGAACATCTTCCTGACAAGGTAGTTGAGCGGGAAAAACTGTCCGTCATGGGTGTGCCCGGAGATCTGGAGGTCAATGTCATTGTTCTGGGCATCATCTAAACGGAAAGGATGATGATCCAACAGGATCAAAGGAAGATTTCTGTCGATCCCGGTGAGAATTTCTTGCAGTGGCTTGCGATGGCGCCGGGAAATATCGTCCCTGCCAATGAGCACAAACCTGTTGTCAACCGTCACGGCAGTATCCCTCAGGAGAATGATTCCGGACCGGGCATAGAAGTCAATGGCTCTGGCCACATTTCCATAATATTCATGGTTACCAAAAACAGCATAAACCCCGTAGCGGGCTTTCAGGGTTCGCAACTCCTCGTCCATTTTCTGAACCTCGACCGGGCGCATGCTGTGATCCACCAGGTCACCAGCGAATAGAATAACATCAGCATCCTGGCGGTTCAAAAGAGCGACATACTTCTTCAGCCGTCCCTTACGAATGACATTGCCCAGGTGAACATCGCTCGCTACAGCTAAATTCAGGTTTCCCACTAGCATGTCACCCTTCGGAATTTCCAGGGTAAATTGCCTGACTGAAGGATGCGAAAACCTGAAATATCCGATCACTGAGAAGAGCCCGAATAGTCCAACGACGGAAAGCAGGTAAATAAACTTAACCGTCAGAATGTGAGCCGATAACGCAGGGGGAAAGAAATGAAAGAAGTGGTCCGCAATCCTGATCAGATCAGCAAAAAGGGCTGCAACGACAAAATAGAACAATCCGATGATCCAATAGGCTCCTATGTTCTCAGTGACGGCTGATAAACCCGGAGGTATCCTGTTGCCAAAGATCATGGCAACAGGGAATGACAATGAGCTTATTATAAATACGATAGAAAAAACCACTTGCAGAACTCCGCTATCCGGCAGCGCCTGCCACATCCGCATAAAAAGGTAAGAGTTGATCCCTGCGTAAAAGATAAAAACAACGAGAAATCCTAATTTATTCATAAACCTTACTCCTGATTCAATACCTGGAACTCGGCAATGGTCACGCCTTCCTCGGGGGTCGGATCATCGGGCCCGGTAAGTACATTGCACGGATTTGGACTCGTCGAAAAACTCTTAACAACCAACCGGATCCACCGGCTCCTGACAGGATCGAACTGCCGGTTATAGCGGGCTCCGGCAAAGTGGTCCTCAAGCAACATCTTCCACTGCCCGTCAACCTGATATTCGACAATGAAGTCAAGGATATGCGGTTCATGGGGTTCCATGATGACGACCGTATTGAACTGCTTTTCTTCTCCCAGATCAACGGTCAGAGTTGGCATGGTATCTCCCTCGGCAGCCAGCCACCGTGTATTCGGATCTTCATCAGCAGCATAGAAGGGGGCATACTCAGGGCGGCCGCCATCATAGGAGCCGGAAGCCGTGACGGGCCGATAGGCTGTAAGAGTGGTCAGGGGAGGCAGCAGGGCTGGTTTGTCAATCACTTTCTTTAACTCCATCAGCCGTTCGACGAGTTCCTGCGGAATACGGCCGGAGAGATCCGGTGGAACATCCAGCAGGAGGTTGGCTCCACGGTTCACCGATTGTTCATACCAATGGTACAGGGTTCTCACCGATTTGGTCACATCATCCGGCATCCAGAACCAGTTTTGATTGATCGTCTGGCATACCTCCATCGGGATATAATACTTGTTTCCATTCACTTCCCTCCATGGATTATGCCCGGTGACCGGAGGAAGAGTCCGCTCACCGTTTGTAATATCCGCCGGGAAGTTTGCAAGAACAGAGCCGTCGGTAAAACCGTTATTACAGGTTACCAGGCATTTGGGCTGGTATTGCTTCACTATCGCATAGAGTTCAGCCCGCGCGGCAGGCTTAAGGATACCCGGGATATCGATCCAGATTTCAACGAGTCCGGGATAGTGTTTAGCAAGTTCCGTAATATGGCCTTTGGTTAGATTGAAGTACTCATCCTTAGAACAGATTGGCTGGTTGTGGCAATCCCAAAGGCAATAATAGAGAGCCGGCCTGACCCCGAATTTTTTACAGCTTTCCATGAACTGCGCTACAATGTCAGCATATCCGGATGAAGCTATATCATAATCGTACTCCTTGCCTTTAAAAGTCACCTTGCTGTCCCACAGGCAGAATCCGCCGCAGTGTTTTGCTGTCAGTACCGCATACTTCATGCCTGCATCGCTGGCTGTCCGGATCCACTGATCGACATCGAGCTTGTCCGGTCTGAAAGCCGATGGCGGTATGCGGCCACGGTCATACTCCACGCCGGCATACGTATTCATGCTGAAGTGGATAAACATCCCGTACTTCATCTGCTGCCACTCAGCCACTTCTTCTTTCAAGCGGGCAGGCGTTGGTTGTGCGAACACGGAAAAGCAACGGCATAGAACGAGAAGGAAAAGGAAAGAGGTTCTTGGTTTCATTGATGATCGGTTAGTGATGAGTGATGAGTGACGAGTGATGAGTCATATCAGCGTCCAATCGCTGCTTCAACGGCCCGCATTGCATGAATGGCAGTGGTATCAAACACGGGAATTGCACAATCTGATTGTTTAACCAGTAAGGGAATTTCGGTACATCCGAGTACGATTCCCTGTGCACCGCGCGCGGCCAGTTGCTGAATGACCATACCATATGCCTGCCGGGATTCATCCTTTATGATTCCATGCACCAGCTCCTCATAGATGATCCGGTGAACCGCCTCTACACCAGTTTCATCGGGAATGATCACGTCAATACCTTTGTCAATCAGGCGTCCCTTGTAAAAATCCTGTTCCATCGTATAACGGGTGCCCAACAAGGCAACTTTTACAAGCCCCGATTCCATGATTTTATCAGCTACCGCATCAACGATATGCAGCAACGGGATCTTCACGGCCCTTTCAATATCCGGAGCCATCTTATGCATGGTGTTGGCACAAACGATCAATAGCTCCGCTCCTCCCCTCTCAAGTCGCACCGCCGCATCGATCATGATCTCTGTCAGACTCTTCCAGTCGCCTGCACTCTGCAATTGCTCAATCCCGGCAAAATCAACCGAATACATCAGGCATTTGCATGAATGGTGCCCACCAAGCTTCTCCCTCACCGCACGGTTCATGATTTCATAATACACAGCCGAGGATTCCCAGCTCATCCCGCCAATCATTCCAATTGTTTTCATGTGATCAATCGCAAATAGTCAATCGTCAATAAAAAAACGCCCCAACCCAGGAAACGGACGCCGGCCCGTTATTATAGGGTATTCCGCAGGCAGTGACCAGGGCTGTGACATCGATCCCGTAAGCTTCGACTGAAGCCAGGGCTTCCTCCGGACATCGGCACTCTTCATCGGGAAAGGTACATTTCTCACAATACGTGCAAATGCCCGCATTCAGTGGCAGGATCGGATCCAGCAGGTTTTTGCTCCGGATCTGGTTCCATACCGATCTGAAAACCTGCTCATGAATGGCTTTGGCCTTCACCATCCCCTCAAAATCAAACGAATCCTCAAGGTGATAGACCGTCTGCATAACCAGGCCTTTATGAAAGTTTAAAACCTGATTTTTCAATTCTTCATGCTCCCCGACCGCTGGCGGGCATTTCCAGTTCTTATTGAAATTCCCACAGGAATTCATCTTGCAGAGATCGCGGAAAGTATCTGAAAACTGTACGTCGGATACATCTACGATTGCAGCGCGTGTGGCGCCAAGAGCAAGAGCAAGTGTAGTTAGCTGAGATTCGGGGAGCATAAAGTGTGTATTAGTGGTCGATCTTGTGATAGTTTTTCGGGCATACGGGCTTAGGGGCTTAAGGGCTTACGGAATCGAAATTTGAGATTCATCTGATTAGATATATTATTGCCACCAAACACCCGGTGACAATCACGATCCAACGCAGCAATCCTGGTTTGATCCGGCCGGCAAACTTACCGCCGATGATTCCGCCGGATACGGCACCCAGCATCATGACCAATGCAAAGATCCAGTGAACCTGGCCGGAAAAGGCAAAATAGATGGCTGCCGATATATTTATGCTGAACGAGATAGCCTGTTTCAACACGTTCAGGCTGGTCAGCGAATCATCATAGATCAGGCCGAGAATGGCAATCACGATAACGCTCACTCCCGCGCCGAAATAACCGCCGTATACCGATGCCAGGAACAAAAGGGCTGCAGCAGCTGCACGCTTGACCCATGATCCTCGTGTTTTTCCCAATCTCGACTGCATCCACTTTTTTACCGGTACCTGGATGGCCAGAAGGACACAAGCCAGGAAGATCAGATAGGGAACAATTTCGTTAAAAGTCCTTTCGCCCGTATTCAAAAGGATCAGTCCCCCTGCGATCCCCCCCAAAATGCTGATTGGCAGGATCCCCAGCAATCTCATTTTCTGGGAAGCAAAGTCCTTGCGCTGGCCAAATATACCGCCGAAATAGCCGGGACAGAGCGCCACGGTATTCGTGACATTGGCCGCAACCGGAGGCAGACCTAAAGCCATTAGCACCGGGAAAGTAATAAGCGTACCCCCACCTGCCACAGCGTTGACAAACCCCGCAGCCACAGCGGCACATAAAGCTATGATCAGTTCAATAATCATCGGATTTCAGATACCACTTTAACTACCGGTTTATTTGTTGCATCAATAGTGGAAACTTGCAGGTTCTCTCCTTCAATAGGGCTGAAATAAAACTTGCTATCATCTTGATAATCTTTTAGATAGAAATACAGCTCAACCGGTTCATGGTTAACCCAGGTATTCAGATACAGGTAGTTGAGCAGTCCATTCTCGGCGTTGTGATAGGAGGATTTAAACTGATTTGCTTTCAGGGTCTCCCGGATGGTTCCATCGGAGAGAACGCTGAAATGGGTATCTCCGTTCTTCCTGTCAACAAACCGTGAATCCCAGAACATAGCCCCTTTCCGGTAATCATCCAGGTATTTATCCTGATCATGCGCATGACAGGCATAGAGATCGAACATGATGCCATACGCCTGAACCCACCAATAAGTGATTGCTGAAGACTTTCCTGATTTTAAACGGCCAACCGTATTATACCAGAAACCCATATCAGGCTTATTGCCAAACCGATAGATCTTTTCAGTCAAACTGCCGGCCTTATCCAGACAGGTTTTCTGACCGGTAATCTGATAGTACCGGCAGAGCATCCACGCTACCTCAATATTATGCCCGACACTCACTTCGGTTTCATCCTGAAGTGCCGGCAGGTACCTCCATTCGCGGGTGAAGTTTTCCAAAATCCAACCACTTTCGGGATCGGTCATGCTTGTGGTTATCCGGTCTAGGATACGCTGGCACTGGTCGAGGTATTTCTGGTCATGAGTGGCCAGATACAGATACAGCAGATACCCCGAGACCGGCGTGATCTCCGAGCTAATGGACTTTCGGTTGTCGAATACCTGCCAGTCGCGGGTCATTACATTGAAATAACCCCCATATTCCCGGTCCCATGCTTTGGACTCGAGCAAGTTGTTGGACTTTTCGATATAACTCAGGACAGTAGTATCCCGTGTGACAAAATAGTACATCGCAAGGCCGGTGATTGAATATACCTGGATAAACATGCTTTTAGTGGTCTCCAGCGGATTTCCGCTCTCATCGAGAACGTCATACCAACCGCCGTATTCCGGATCCCAGGCATGAGTAAGCAGGTAATCAACCGTTTCCCTGGCGATATCAAGGTATTTCTGATCCCCCGACAGCAGGTAGCCGACGGAAAAACCAAATATATGTCTCGAAAGCATGCTTGGATATTTCCGCGTATCGCCGAAAGGTTTCCAGGCAGAATCCAGAGTGGTATAAAAACCGCCATTGACCGTATCACGGGCATGCTCTGTCCAGTATGGAAGGATATCATTGATAACCTGATCTTTCCAATATTGTCCCGTCATATACCCCACCTGCCCATCTGAAGCATTCCTATCTGGCATCCGGCATCCGGAATCCATGACAACCGCAAGCATCACACCAAGCACAACCATCCCGACTGTTCTCATCCGCTGATCATTTTCTGAAAACGGTCAATTTCAGCGTATCACGGAATTCCGGAGTAAATGAGTACCCCGAGAAAAATACCACCCCATTTGATCCCTCTTCCCGGGTGATCTCCACTTCCTTGACCAGCAGCTCTTTAGTTAGTTTATTATGGGACGACACCACTCCGATGCCCGGATATACCTTATACCCATCTCCGGCAATTTTCACTGCACGGGCCGTATATTCCCGGAAAAGACCGAGATCGTTGGTATATAACATCGGGCAAATGAAATCAAGCAGGCCCATGCCGGCCCAGCTTTCCCAATCCTGGCCGATCAGGACCTTTGCCGTATAAGGATTAGGGAAAACATCGGCCCCGAGAAGCACTTTCTTGCCCGATCTATCGATCAGTTCCCGTGTCTCCCTGAGAAAGCCGGTTATTTGTTTGGTATTCCAATTAATCCATTCGCACCAGTAAATGCTACCGTCATCCTGGGCCACCTCTTTCGGTGAATAACCGAACTCCTTCTTAAAAGCTGCACAGGTTACGCTGTCGTAGCTGAATCGCTGATTTACAGGGAACCTGATATAGTCCAAGTGAATACCGTCTATATCATATTCCAGCGCCTGAGTCATCCTTCGCATCCAATAGTCCCGGACTTCGGGAAGGGTCAGGTTCAGGGCGTTATATTTCTGGCTGTCACGGTCCTCAATCAGCCATTCGGGGTGATCCTTGATCTCACCGGTTATCGCCACATTGTGACCCGGGCAGAAGTTCGAATGGATCTTGATCTCCCGCTTATGTCCTTCATCAATGAGCACCTGGAGATAATCCCAGTTGAAACCATGCTCATCTTTCAGGGTATAGTAACAGAACAGGTTGTTAATTCCGATCTCTGCATAGGAATCAAACAGGTCACTGATCTGTTTCCTTGCGACATCGGCATTTTTATCAAACACCCCGGAGTGAAGCCAGATAGCCCGCACTTCATCACCAGGTGCCGGCCCGTTCTTTTTCTCAGTCGCTGTACAAGCGCTGAGAACCAGAATAATTGCGAATAAGATCTTTTTCATATGTCATTTGAAATATTTCATGATTTCCTCTGCGATCAGGTGATGCCCTTTTGCATTCGGGTGATTGACCTGTGACATGTATTCCGTCACTTTCTCCCCGGATTTTACCTTGTTCTGAAACAAGGTATACGAATCGATGATACCGGTATTGTATTTTTTGGCCAGACCGATGATCTGGTCAGCCATTTTTTGCAGAGCCGATCCGGTATCGAGCAGGTCAATCCTCTGATCAGGCGAAGGCGTCAAAAGAATTACCCTGATATTCCGCTCCTGCGCTTTCCGGATCATAGACTCCCAGGCTTGCCTGGCGCGGTAGGCCCCTATTCCGAGGTCGTTCAGTGCATAATCGATGAACAGAACGTCCGGTTGATACACCAGCACTTCATTCTCAAAACGTTTGGCTCCCTGTTCTGAATTCTCACCCCCGATGGCTGTAACGATCACATTGACAACCGCGTATGGATAAAGTTTCTTCAGTTCCTGCAGTACCTGATAGGGATAGGCTTCCAATGTATTGACAGTAGGTGTTTTAAAATACCCCGCAGGCACAGAATGCCCGTTAAAAACCAGGTTGATGGTCCGGTTTTCGGGCCACTGAACAGTAAGGTCATGTAGGAGATCGGCGGATTTCTCGTCCAAAACGGAAATTTCGAAAATAGCATGCCGATCGAGTTCCTTCCAGTACCGGTAGGCCAATCCCTCAACATAAGACCAGTATTTATCGGTCATGCCATACTCCTCAACTCCTTTCCTGATCTCCGCCCCGATCTGGTCCGTAATCTCCTTTTTCAGTTCAATCCTGATCTTGTAACCATTAAAAGCAAAGGTCGCAGTCGGAAGCGGCAGTACTTTTGGGTCAACCCTGATGAGCCCCTGCCCGATAGTTGATCCCGTGCTGATCTGGATTCCGTCGTTCAAACAACTTAGAGGTGGTTCATTTCCTGCGTAAGAAACAGCTTCCAGGTTATTAACACCGACATTATAGTATTCCAATGCCCGCTGACCCATTTTTACGCCGATGATGGAATAAATCCCGGTATGGCCATGGATTTCATTGGTCATGACGGCTGATTTCCATTCTGCCAACCCGTATTCGCCCAGCGTGCCGGAAAGGATCGCTGCCACTTCCCGGTTATAAAGCGACGAATCGACCGGGAAGTCAGTAAACATGCGGTTGTTGGCTTTCATGCCCGAGTCAAGGAGATCTGAAATCAAACCGGCGATCTGAATATTGGGTAGATCCTTTTCGAGGGCATAAACGGCCGGCTCATTTGTATCCACCGTTGTGAACACGATCGGAACCATCAGGAAGAGGGGTACCAGGTCATCATACAGTTCAAAATCAGCCGATTTTGCTCGTTGGCTGACCGTCATCTGTTTAAAATATCCGGCCAGGTGACCCGCATAGGTTGAATTTGAGGCAGCCAGCTGCTGAATCATTTCCTGATTCCATTTCAGGTCTTTCCGGTCATTGCATACGATTTCCAGGGGTACCGGGAGGGACCGGATGGCCTCATAACTGTCTGGATCAGCCTGGTAATTGAATTCACTCTCCAGGTCACGCCTGCCATACCAGATGATCCTCTCAATCCTGGCTTGATTTTTAGGCTGATCCATCAGCCAATCGGCCAGGTTAGTCATTGCCCCCAGCTCGATAATGGTAATTTTTGCCGGGTAATTCATAGTGATCCGGTCCAGGAGAGCTGTTGCATCAGGAATGGCAGCAGTATCCATCAAGGCCTTATCTCCCCACGGTATGGATTGTGCAAATTTGCTCCATTCCGGCAATGGATGATCGATGCTTCGTCCCTTGCCTACCGGAATTCCTTCGTGATGGAAAAATGACAGCAGATCTTCAACTTTCAGGCAGGATGAACCTGCAGAAAGTGTGCCCTGGGAGCCGATGATTCCCAGAACTCTGACATCATTACAGGCAAGCAGTGTGGTTACTGCCCTCAGGTCATCGACGGCTCCGTCGGTATCAATGATAACATGGTATCTGGGTTTGCCGGAATGAGCGAAGCAGAAGACTGAAGACTGAAGAATAAAGAATAAAGAAAAGAGGATACGGGCTATGAACTTAAATCGCAAGTGCATGGCTTTTCTATCAGAAGTATAAATCAGGTTTTCGGTCTTGGAGTATATCATTGTAGTCATTAATCATCTTATTATCTGCGAGATAGTTATCAATATCAACAACAGCGGCATAGGTTTCACCCACCGGGGCTGACGACAGGATATCCCCATTGACGGCAGTTATTTGGCTCGCCCCGGTAAAAAGAAAATTATCCGTGCCCCTCTTCTCCACCCCGATCCGGTTGGCCGTGATGGCGTACACCCGGTTCTCGAGGCAGCGTGTGGGCATAGAGCTCTGGCAATAAGGCATAACCAGGTTGGAAGGATGGGCAATCACCTGCGCCCCCTTGACGGCAAGCGTCCGGGCCGTTTCCGGGAAAAACCAGTCGAAACAGATCATAATCCCGATCCGGATCCCGCCCACATCATATACAAGCGGCTGACGGTTACCCGGAGCGAACCACAGCTTTTCGCGATTGAACAGATGAATTTTGCGGTAGGTGCCAATCAGCCTGTCGCCATAGATCATCATGGCTGAATTATAGACTTTACCCTGATCTTCCTCCGCAAATCCGGCGACTATGACGGCACCAGTGTCTGCTGATAGTTGCCGCAGGAACCGGGCGGTTTCTCCGTCAACGGTTTCGGCAAGATCAGCAGCTTCCTTTTTTGAGGTAAAGGCGTAACCTGTGGCAAACAGCTCAGGAAGAACCAGTAAATCAGCCTTGACACCGTGGGCCAGGGCAGCTACCTGATCAAAGTTTCTCTCTTTCTGCCCGAAATGGGGTGAATTCTGGATGTACCCGGCTTTCATTGCGCAAATCAGCATTTAACCTTGCTAACTTACACATTCCTGCTAAGATTTAGCGTTCAGGTGCACAGCTTTTACCGCCCTGCCGGAAGGATCTGCATTGTTCCTGAAACTGGCGTCCCAATCAAGGGCTGCCGGGGTACTGCAGGCTATCGACGGAACCGACGGGACACAGGCTGCCGCAGAGTCAGACGGATAATGCTCCTCAAAAATCGAACGGTAATGATATTCCTCTTTGTTCATCGGGGTATTGATCGGGAAACGGAAGCGGGCATTGACCATTTGTTCATTAGTTACCCGTTCCTCGGTTATCTTTTTCAGGGTATCGATCCAGCTATAACCCACACCATCGGAGAACTGCTCCTTTTGCCTCCATACCACGCTTTCCGGAAGGTAATCCTCGAATGCCTTGCGCACCACCCATTTCTCCATACGGCCGTTCCGGGTCATTTTGTCTTCGGGATTCAGGCGCATGGCCACATCCAGGAATTCTTTGTCGAGGAAGGGTACCCTCCCCTCAACACCCCAGGCTGAAAGCGATTTATTGGCCCTCAGACAATCATACAGGTGAAGTTCCGACAGTTTCCTCACCGTCTCCTCATGAAAAGCTTGTGCTGACGGAGCTTTATGGAAATACAGGTACCCACCGAACACTTCATCGGCTCCCTCGCCCGACAGGACCATCTTGATGCCCATCGATTTGATGACGCGGGCCAGCAGGTACATGGGCGTTGAGGCCCTGACTGTTGTAACATCGTACGTTTCAATATGATAGATCACATCGCGGATGGCATCCAGTCCCTCATCGATGGTAAAATGGACTTCATGGTGAACGGTCGACAGGTGTTCGGCCACCTTCCGGGCAGCGGCCAGGTCCGGCGATCCCTCAAGACCCACGGCAAAAGAATGGAGCCGTGGCCACCAGGCTTCCTGCGTATCACCCGATTCGATCCTTTTGCGGGCATATTTGGCAGCAATGGCCGAAATCACCGATGAATCAAGTCCGCCAGATAAAAGTACCCCATACGGAACGTCCGACATCAGCTGATTGTGAACGGCAGTTTCGAGTGCTGCCCTGAGGGTGCCGATATCGGTTTTCTGATCCTTCACAGCCTGATAATCCATCCAGTCCCGGTAATAATATCGCTTCATTTCCCCTTCGGGACTGTAGTAATAGTGACCGGGTAAAAATTCCTCGATCCGGCTGCAGAACGGTTCAAGCGCTTTCAGTTCGGAAGCTACGTAGAACTGGCCCAGCTTGTCCCAGCCCATATACAGGGGATTGATCCCGATGGGATCGCGTGCGATCAGATAAACATCCTTCTCTTCATCATAAAGGGCAAAGGCGAAGATCCCGCTGAGGTCCTCAAGAAAGTCCTTGCCTTTTTTCCGGTATAATGCCAGGATGACTTCACAGTCGGAATGGGTGGTAAAGGTGTAGGATCCGTTGAGTTTGCTCCTGATATCCAGATGGTTGTATATCTCGCCGTTAACGGCCAGAATCAGTTTTTTATCAGTACTGTATAAAGGCTGCCGTCCCGATTCCGGATCCACAATCGACAACCGTTCATGAGCCAGGATGGCTTTCTTCCCGCAGTATATCCCGCTCCAGTCGGGCCCCCGGTGCCGGATTCTTCTCGACATATCCAGAACCTGCGACCTTAATTCGCCCGACTCCACCTTCAGATCAAACGCTCCAACAATTCCACACATACTCTTATCAACTTTTAATTTAGTTGGCAAAAGTATATGAATTAGGATTAATTATAACTAAATACCTCTTTTTACCTACAATTTATTGAAAATTGAAGGCTATAAATTACAAATTGCAATCCTCTCCTAATAAAACCACTGAATCAGGTTTTAATCTGAAAGTTACCTCACCACACCTCACTATTCCTCACTTCTCCTTTCTGATATCGCTGATCATTTCCAGGGTGTTCTTCACTTTCTCCGTGAGCCGCGCTTGGTCGGCAATCAGCTCCTTTGTAAACAGTTTCGAACCCATTCCCACACAGACGACTCCTGCACTGAACCAGGCTTTCAGGTTTTCGTAATCCGGGCTGACACCGCCGGTTGGCATAATCTGGACCCAGGGCATCGGGCCGCGGACGGCCTTGACGAAGCCAGGCCCGCCAACCGAATCGCCCGGGAAAATCTTGACTATTGTGGCACCCCATTTCAGTGCCTGATGTATCTCGGTAAGCGTGCCGCATCCGGGTATCCACGGAACTTTTAATTCTTTGCAGGCCAGGGCCATTTCGGGTTCCAATATCGGGCTGACAATAAACACGGCTCCCATGGAATTGAACTTCCGGCAAGTCTCAGCGTCAAAAACAGATCCTGCTCCCAAGATCATACCGGGACAATGCTTGTCGATATACTCCCGGATCATCCTGAACAGCATGGCTGCTTCTTCCCCGCGGTTCGTCCACTCAAAAACCCGCAATCCGGCATCATAACATGCTTGAACCACGCGGTATCCGGTCTCGGGATCCTTGTGGTTGAACACCGGGACCATGCCGGCGTCCTTAATACTGTCGACTATTTTATTCATACGTTACTCTCTACCAATAATTCGCTATCGCTCATGAAAAACTCGCTGCGCTCGTGAATGATTCGCTATCGCTCATGAAAAGCTCGCTGCGCTCGCGAATGAGGCCTTCGGCCTGAATTGCTAATTCATCGCGAAGCGATTATTCGTTCCGTGCAACGGAACTATTCGCTCGCGAAGCGAGCTATTTAGTTATTTTACTTCGATCGTGTCTCTCCACAACCTTGCCTTCCCGGTACGCGACGCATCCTGTTGGCCATCGAAATTCAGGCCGAAATAGGAGGAAGGCTGTTCAAACAATAATTGACCTTTGTAGGAAGCTTTAGTCAGGTTCACCACTGTGTATGAAAGCTTGTTCCCCCTCTGATCGGTGTAAATAAAATCGGCATTGGACTCGACATCTTCGAACTTTATCTTGCCGGATTCCCAGGTATATTTCGGGCGCTCATAATCGCGCACGTTGTCCATTTTCATATCGCATTTAATCCCGACCCGGATGGTACGGTCACCCATTGTGAACTTCACGGAAACACCTTCTTCTTCCTCTTCCGAGCCAACATATTGGATTGCCTTGATCCAGGATTCAGGCGATTCTTTTGCATCGT
This sequence comes from Bacteroidota bacterium, assembly GCA_043797975.1. Taxonomy (GTDB): domain Bacteria; phylum Bacteroidota; class Bacteroidia; order Bacteroidales; family UBA12481; genus UBA12481. Next base: position 5,943 of record JAZDPC010000019.1, on the reverse strand, counting down.
GCGGAACCAGAACAGTCACAAAGGCGATATGCTGGCCCAGTTCGAAATACTGACCTGTATATTCGGTAATGGCATATTCCTGCTGGAAGTGCCGGTTAGCTTTTCCGGTCTGATAGAACCTGTAATGTGTTTTCGGGAACAGGATTAAAAGATTCTTGTCCGGGTTCAGCGCTTTGGTCTGCAGGGAGTCGTATTGCGTGTCATACCAGTTGGGGCCCTGTGAAACGATCTTCCGGCTGTGCCACAGATTAACCCCCGTAAAGTATTGTTCCGATCTTGACTTAAGGATATCGAACACTGCGTAGAAGCCGGGATCCTTGACCCAGGCTATCACACGGTCCCATTCGTATCCCATTGTTTCGTCGATCAGGCGTGTCCGGCTATAGTCCACATCGGGGAAAGCAAGAAAATCAATCTTCTGGGTCTCTACCCGCCGGTAAGAACCGGCATTATGCAGGAAATCCAGCACCGGCTGGGATTTGACAGCCGGATAGTCGCCCATGCTATAGCGGTATTCGCCTGCTTTCTGGCCAAACCAGATTTTTTCGGGTCGCACGCACAGACGATTGTGAAAATAATCCTGCCGGTAAGATCCGTAAAAACCGCTGGGCAGGAAATCACGGTAGGCTCCGTCGTTCAGCAGGAGGGATCCGTCTTCCATCAGCAGGCTGATGCTGTTTTCATCGGCATGACCGTGAGTCATCTTCTCTTCTTCCACCGGGATGGCATCCCGGAGATAGTCCCTGAACAAGAGTCCACCATCTCCTTCATCCCTGTAATTCAATAACATATAGGTCGATTTCGGATCCCATCCGTTCCGGAACACGATTTTCTTACCCACGATATCTTCCATTACTTCAGCGCTACCTCCGGTTGGTTGTTTTGGGACTATCGATTCCGAGCCATAGCGGACTATATCGAGGAGCATATAACCCAGTCCGACGCTCCGGGGGTTGGTCAGGTTGAGGAACTTGTTTTCGATGACCGTGGCGGCCCATTTCATTTCCGGACTGTTGTAAGCCTTAGCGGCCGCTTCGAAGAAAATCATCCAGCGATCCCAGTTGGTTGAGTTTTGTGCATCACCGTAATCGGGAATCATCTCCTTGGGCGACATCAGGTTCAGGAAGTAGTTGGCATAATAGTACATCTCGGGAAGCTTGAACAGCTTATCCGTTTCATTGCGGGCGTCGGCCACTCCCAGCAGGGAATAGAGCCATACGGCATGATACAGGGAAGCATCTTCGATTTCCCACTGACCCCAGTTGTCTGAAAGCATCGCGGCTTCAGCCGTCCGCATATCCTTCGTGACCGGGTGGTCCGGTATAGCTCTGACAGCCCAGGCCAAGGCTTCCAGCCTCAAGGCAGCACGGTTCATGGCTCCCCACTCTTGTGTACGGAGCAGAAACTTCATGCTGTGGGCAATGATGTTTTCGATTTTGGTCACTTCATCCGGCTGTAAAAGGCCTTTTTTGTGCAGAATATCAAACGCCCGGATATAACGCATGGTGGTGAAGAAATCAGGCAGCGCCGGTACTCCGTCCGGATAATCCGCCTTGCGCCTGGCTGATGCCACCGGGAACTCTGACCGGTAGTCACTGTAGGTCAACAATATTTCTTTGGCCCTCTCGGCATACTTCTTCTTTCCCTCCATTTCATACAGGGTAGCATAAATGGCAGAAGTTTCCAACAGATGACCGGGAGAGCGGTATCCGAAAATACCCTGCGGATCGATCCCTTTTCTCCATACACTGATCAGGGAATCCTTGTGGTCCCATACCCAATCGGCCGAAGTCCGGGCATAGTCAATAAACTGTTTACGGGGGATAGGAGTCTGGGCGAACAGACCGGTTCCCAAGAAAACGAAGAGAAGAAAGGTTGTTAATCGTTTCATGGTTTTATTTTTAGTAAGCCCCGGACTGAAGTCCGGTATTAGTCATTACTTTTTATTGCTGATCCGGTTCCACGCCTCAAACACCCTCTCCACATTTTCGGGCCTGGCTGCAGGTCCGAATTCACACTGGGCAAAGGTACCGCCATTTTTATATAGTTTGGAATAAACCTGATGTACAGCCTGATCTACCACTTCAAGAGATCCATTAGGCAGGATATCCTGCCGGTCGATCTCACCCCAGAAGGTGATCCGCCCGGCACATTCCCTTTCCAGCCGGTCCATATCCATGCAGAAAACCTGGCTGTTGAGGGCATTCACGCCAACCTCGATCAGGTCGGGGATGATCTCCGCGATATTTCCGTCGGAATGCATGAACACATATTTTCCATAGTGACGGGCAATTTCACAGTATTCGGCGTACATCGGCTTAAAATGTTTGCGGAAGACCTCCGGTGATACCATCATGGATTGTTGCGTGCCCCAGTCGTCCATCAGGAAGATCGCATCCACCTCCGTTTTGGCCCAGGCTTCCGTTTCCTTAATATAATGCTGATGTATGCGCCTGAGAAGATCCAGGTATCCATCCTCCTCCAGCATAACATCAATAAAAGACTGTTCCATGGTACGGAGAAACTGAAACCTCTCGTAAGGTCTCACGAATCCTCCTGCATACACGAACTGGTCGGTCGACCGGCAGAAACGGTTGATCTCATCGACATCCAGGTCACACAGAATATCCGGAGTCTTGAAATCATCCAGATCCGACCACTCCCTGATGCGTGCCTCCTGGATGATCCCCATCAGCCCTTCCTCCCGGTTCATGAACCGGCAGCCCCACTCATCGATAAACTCTCCGGCAGTATATTTGCCTCCGGTTACATAAGTTGGCCGGTTGTATACGGCGGCAACCTGTGTGCAATCATCAGGATACAATTTTTTAATACGCTGAACGGCATCAGGATGGTGTATTTCCGCCCAGGGCAGAACCCACATTTGCCGCGGTGCGCGGGGTGGAGAATCGAAATTCAGGGTCTTTTCTACTAAAGTCCTGGAGTCCATTACAAATTGAGAATTAATGATCTACGATTCTGGTCACTGGTCACTAGTCACAAGTCACTAGTCACTAGTCACTATTTCCCACCGCTCATAAGCCTTCCCCATCTTCTCGCCCAATCCTTTCACCCACCTTCTCTCAGGCTCTATGACGACTAATTCACCCGGAAAAGTAGCGATTTCAATCGGGGAATGCTGAAGCTTTTCTATACAAATTGTCTGCGAAATTGCGGCCTCCGGAGGACAAATGTCCGGATAATGTTCATTCAATGAAGCTATGCACCGGAACAATTTCTTGAACTGATGATCAGCGTCGGGATGGCCGTAATTCTTTGTCCGCCCGTCATCCCAGGCTGCAACAATACCGGTTTCCGGAGCTAATGCAATCCTGGCTTTTTCACACTCAATGACAAATTCCGGATTACGTGCCGTCTCAATGGCGTGGGAGGAATAATAGAATATTTCCGGCCCTGACAAAGTGGCCACCCGCATGGAAACCGTATCATAGTTTTCAATGTCATATACCCGGTACCTGACACCGGTTACCCGTTCAGGCCTTGCGCTCCTGTCCATCCGGTCGCCCAGGAGGAATAACAGATTATGAAGATGGTGAGCCGAGGCATTATTAGCAGGACTGTCATATACCGGCAGGCCGTCGACCGACCGGATCTTTCCGGCCCAGTTGTTCCGTCCGTAATAGGCATTATCCCTGGGCCAGAGGCAGATAGTCTTCGCCCTCAGGGGTAGTCCGAACAGCCCGGAAAGGATATCTGATTTCAGATTCTGGATGGCTTCGGAAAAGGACCACTGATAGCCGACCTCAACAAACAACCCGGTTTCATTCTTAACCCTGATCAGTTCTTCGGCCTCAGCGGCAGTGGCGCACATCGGTTTATCCATCAGAACATGACTACCATTCTTCAAAGCCGAAATAGCTTGTGGAACGTGATACTGGATCGGTGACGAGATCACTGTCAGATCTGCCTTCCCTCCATCCTTGAAGAACAGGTCCATATCAGGATAGGAAGGGATTCCCCTTGCAAGCAGCTCCGGGTAATGGGCTGATTTTTCAGGGTGGGGCGCAATTACTCCGACTACTTTGACATCGCTTCCGGGTATCTCTTCAAAAATGGTTTTCAGATAATAGAAGCCATATCCTCTGATGGCGGACATGACTATTCTGACAGGTTTACTCATACGAATCTTAGGTTTTAGCTATTCGTAAAAATCGTTAATATTTATCAGATGAGCAGATTTGTCTCTTCTGCAATCCCGGATTCCGTATCGATAACCAGTGTCTTCAGTTCAAAAGGAGACAGATCAATACGGATTGGCTGCTTAAGCATCGGCGCAGAAAGTTGTGTACTCTCTTGTTTTCCGGTTGTTTCAAACAGCCTGATCACCATCCGCTTATCCTTTTCGGCCATCTTACAGGCAGCCAACCGGATAACAGGATTTGACAGGACGACAGAGCTCTCCGGTTTCCTGCCTTGTTTCTTCGGATAACAACACAGGCCAAGGGAGCCGGCATTCAGCAGATGGCTTTCCAGGTCAATCGATGCCATCCTCTCTTCTACCGGACCAGCATTGAACCGGAAGCGGAAAAGATGTTCGCCCTGATCCATGCGCGGGGTAAAGCGGTCCTGACGCACAATGGGTATATCACCCACCGGATGACCGGCATAGGCTGGAGAACGGAGAAGGGAGAGCCGCAGCTCCCCATCGGAGTGATCAAATCCATAGGTCGTCCGGTTGGCGACCGTAAATGAGCGGTCATCAGTTTTCGAAAACAATCCGATCCACTGATGGGCAACCAATTCCTCGCCCTGATTGCTGAAGGATTGAACTCCGTATGCCACCTGGCCCCGGATTTCGCCTTCGGCAAGGGTACAGGGGAAAGCCAGCTTCAGCATCTTGTCCTTTTCATTCCAAAGCACCCTGACTTCCATTTCCACCTCAGCGCCCTGCTTCGGGATCAGATACCTGACCGCAGCAGCAGAATTATTATATCGGAACAAACCCTCCACAACCGTCCTGACTGCACCCTCCTCAATGATCCTCACCGGCTCGATGGGTCCGTTTGTACCCGCAAATCCTGATGTTTCGCCCGGCATCATCAGCCGGAAACTCCCAGCAGGCTCCCGGAATGAATCCACTTTCATTCCCCATGGATCGGCAGAATCCTTCATCACCAGCAGTTCAGCCGCATCGGGTTTCAGGTAATCGGTCCCGTTCACTTTATACTGATCGATCAGGCCCGTTTCGGGATTAATAAGAATCTCACATGCATCATTCTTGAAATGAAGTTCATTCTGGACCGGGCCTATCGATTTATCGAGAATGCTCACCTCACGGAGCCAGCAGGAGAACCGGTTCATGCATGAAGCTTTCAACTTTGCCCTGAACACCAACCTTTTGCGGTGATCATTGGCTATGTTCGCGGATTCTTTTTCAAGCTGATATTCCACCGGGTTGCCCGATTCATCGTACAATTCCGGCAACAGGTAAAGATCAGGATTGAAATTCGGTTCCGGTCCCTGCAATTCCACAATCAACATTTCCACAATGTCATAAGGCTGGGGATTATACACCAGGATCGGAAACTCACCGTCCCGCGCAGGAGCCTGTCCCGCCAGCATCTTAAAGAAAGCTTTCGCCCTCAGCCGGTTCAGGATTTCGAGGCCATGGCTCATCCGCTGAAGGGCATAGGATTCCACTTCTGGAATTCCCGATCCGGGCAGAATATCATGAAACTCGCAGAACAGCAGATCCTCAAGGGCATCGTTCAGTTCTTGTCCCGGATACTTCATCAACCCGGCCATGCAGGCATGGGTCAGGATTTTTTCAGCAGTATAGAATGCTTCCTCAAGCTCCCTGTGCATCCGCTTCACCCGCGCCATCGAGGTATAACAACCAACCGCCCAGGGATTCAGATCCCGCTCCACCTTTGGAAGACTATCTCTTTTCGTTTCCAGATAGTCGAAATAGGGTTCAGGGTA
>JAZDPC010000009.1:0-4740 GCA_043797975.1 Bacteroidota bacterium | reverse complement strand
CCGCAATTCTGACTGGAAAAATATCGGCGGCGGAGATGGTTTCTACGCTTATGGAGACCCGACAGACCCTGATATTACCTATGCCCAATCTCAGGGCGGCAGGATTCTTCGCACAAATCATAAAACCGGTGAAAGCAAATATATCAAACCCTTCCCCGAAGAAGGTGTCAGCACATTACGATTCAACTGGAATACCCCGGTGGTTTTTGGCGAAAAATCAGGCTGGCTATATGTTGGTTCGCAATATCTCTTCAGATCAAAAGACAAAGGGGATTCGTTTGAACGCATCTCTCCTGATCTGACCACTAACGATCCGGCTCGTCAGAAACAGGAGCAATCCGGTGGCCTGACCATCGATAACAGTACGGCTGAAAACAATACCACGATTTTTTCAATCAACGAATCACCTCTGGATGAGAACATTATCTGGGCCGGCACCGACGATGGCAACATCCAACTGACAACCGACGGCGGTAAATCCTGGAACAAGCTTAACAATGCTGTTCAGGGACTGCCTCCGTTGGCTTTCATTTCCCACATCGATGCTGATCATTATAATAAGAATGCTGCCTGGATCACCGTTGATGCCCACCGCAACGGCGATCTGAAACCTTATGTGTTTTACACCGATGATCTCGGAAAGACCTGGAAATCATTGGTAACTCCGGCCATTCAGGGATTCTGCCATGTAATCAAGCAGGACCCGGTCAATGCCGATCTTATTTTCCTTGGTACAGAATCAGGACTTTTTATCAGTGTCGATCATGGGAAAGAGTGGGTCCGGTTTAAAAATAAGGTTCCGCAAACGGGTATATACGACATGGCTTTCCAATCGGTCAAAAACGACCTGGTTTTGGCTACTCACGGACGGGGAATCATTATTATTGATGATCTTACTGCCCTGAGAAACCTCACTCAGCCGGTTCTTGCACAGGACTTTGCCTTTCTGCCAGTCAGACCGTACTACTTTACCTCTCAAACAGGATTACAGGATTTTGGCAGTGATGCGGAATTCATCGGCCCGAATCCATCCGGTGGGGCCAGTATCTGCTATTACCTGAAGAAAAGACATGTTTTCGGTGAGATGTATCTGGAAATTTATGATTCAAATGGTAAATTTCTGAAAAAACTCCCCGCCGGCAACCGTAAGGGAATTAACATTGTTCAGATCGCAACTGCCATGGAACCTCCAAAAGTCCCCAAGTCTCCAAACATGCTGGGAGAAGCAGCCTTTGGCCCGGAATATCAACCCGGATCTTATTCAATTAAGGTTGTCAAAGGCACCGAAACTTTTACCACAAACCTGGTTTTGAATGATGTGCAGAATAGTAAGCATACGGCCGAAGACAGGAAGCTTCAGCGTGAAACTCTTATGAAGGCATTTAATATGCTGGAAAAGCTGGCTTCCATCGATGATCAGATTCTTAACACACGGGATGCACTGAAAACAAAAGCTGCAACCGCCAAAGGTTCAAATCTGAAAAAAATTCAGGTCCTGATAGCCGATTGTGAAAAGTTGCATGAGCAAATCTCGGCAACGCAGTCGGGTGAAGGAGGAATTACCGGTCAGGTGCGCCTTCGTGAGAATATTGGTGAAATCTATATGGCCGTTGGTAACTATAGAGGTAAGCCAACTAACCTTCAGATTAAAGCATTGGAGCTTTACGACAAGCAGGTTCAGGATTTTGGTACCAAGATTGAAGCGATTACAACAAGACTGTAGGGGCGATCCTGCGGTCACCTGTTAGGAACGTGAGGATGTAGAGACGCAATTATGCGTCTCTACAGGAACCTTGGCATGAACATCCCGGACATCCCCAGATTTTTATCGAGAATCAGCCATGCAAAGCGAGGTTTTTTTTGTTTAATTTAATCATGTATATTAAAAACTAATTTTTAAATTTGCATGGTTAAATACAGAGGCTTCCCGGGATCTGCTCCGGCAATCCTCCGAGAGCCTTGCCGGCCGGATCAGTTTTAAGGAATTGACGCCATTTTTATTATCAGAGATCCATTTGGATGATGAGCCAGAAGCCTATATGCTTCGAGGCGGGTTTCCGCGAAGCATACTGGCGCGAAGCGATGGATCGTCATTCACCTGGCGGCTGGACTTTATAGCTACCTTCCTGGAAAGGGATTTGCTGCAATGGGCCGGATTTTCACCGGCGACCATGCGCCGTTTATGGCAAATGCTGGCTCATATGAACGGCCAGACAGTCAATTATACGAGTTTGGGCAATGCATTGGGGGTCAGCTCTCCGACTATCCGCAATTATATCGATCTTTTATTGGGTACCTATATGGTGTTGCCGGTATTGCCATTTCTTAACAACCTCGGTAAGCGGTTGGTTAAGACACCGAAAGTATACCTGTCCGATCCAGGGATTGTCAACGCTTTGCTTGATATTCAGTCGGTCAACCAGTTACTCGGCCACCCTTCCTTCGGGACCCTTTGGGAAACCGTGATACTGAGTCAGCTGCGCGGACATTTCGCGAATGCCCGTATTAGTTTTTACCGGACTGCACAGGGATCGGAAGTTGATTTCGTTTGGGAAACCGGCGGGAAAAGGATCGCCATTGAGTGTAAGGCCACCTTGTCACCCACCCTGACGCGGGGCAACCACCAGGCGATCGCGGATATTGAACCTGACGAGACTCTGGTTGTTAGTCCTGTCAAACAGGGCTGGCCCCTCAAGCCAGGCATCCGGGTAGTCAATCCGCGTGAGTTGGTAGAAATCCTGGAAAGCACCGGCAGTGATATCGTCCGCCCCGCTGATCCCTATGTTTGAATGTGATCATGCAGCACCGTAGCCGGCACATTGGTAGCTATCAAAATATTATAACGATTATGCATTATGCCTTCTTAAATTTATACATTTGAACCAATAACTAAACTCGGATCTTATGCCAAATCTTCTTACACTCGGATGGATAGATTATGGGATCATAATCATCTATTTCATGTTCGTTATTGGTATTGGATGGGCTCTCAAACGCTATATGAGTTCTTCCAAAGCATTCCTGGAGGCCGGGCGTTCACTTCCGGCATGGGTTACCGGACTGGCTTTCATTTCAGCCAACCTGGGTGCACTTGAAGTTATCGGGATGTCGGCATCCGGCGCACAGTACGGGATGGCAACCACACATTTCTACTGGATCGGGGCTATACCTGCAATGATCTTCCTGGCCCTTTTTATGATGCCTTTCTATTATGGATCAAAAGCCCGTTCGGTACCGGAATACCTCAAGTTAAGATTCGACGAAAAAACAAGGGGATTAAATGCCGTCGCATTTGCCTTAATGACGGTTCTCGCGTCTGGTATTTCGATGTATGCTCTGGCTTTCCTGATGGAAAAACTCCTTCATTGGCCTTTTGATGTATCCATATTGGTATCAGCAGGAATCGTGCTTGTATATACCTACCTGGGGGGACTCTCTTCTGCGATATACAATGAAGTGCTTCAGTTCTTTATCATCGTTATCGGACTATTCCCGCTGGTTTTCCTGAGTCTTAAGGATGCCGGTGGCTGGAGTGGAATGAGCGATACCTTGTCGCAAGTAGCAGTTGGTAAAGGATTCCAGCCTGGTGCCTGGACCCAGATGTGGTCCCATGCAGGTTCTACTTCTTCCAATCCCATGGGGGTTGAATGGTTCGGTATTCTGATGGGCCTCGGATTTGTTCTGTCGTTCGGCTATTGGTGCACCAACTTCCTGGTTGTCCAGCGCGCTATGGCAGCCAATTCCATGAACGCAGCGAGGAAGACTCCTCTGATAGGCGCCCTTCCTAAAATCTTCATCCCGTTTCTGGTTATTGTTCCGGGTATGGCAGCCATGGCACTGGCATCAAAAGGAACCCTCACCCTGGAGCTCATGCCCAATGGCAGCCCGAATTACAACTCGGTTATCACTTCGATGCTCAGTCACTACTACCCGTCAGGTATTCTTGGGCTCGGGATCACAGCTTTGCTCGCTTCCTTTATGTCGGGGATGGCTGGTAATGTTTCCGCATTTAATACCGTATGGACATACGATATCTATCAAAGCTACATCAAACCCGGTCAGAATGATAACCATTACCTGAAAGTCGGCAAGATTGCCACCATTTTCGGTGTACTCCTCAGCGTCGGCGCGGCCTATCTGGCCAAGCAGTTTGGAAACATTATGGATTTCCTGCAGATGATCTTTTCCATGGTCAATGCACCTCTGTTCGCCGTTCTTTTCCTTGGAATGTTCTGGAAACGCGCTACCGGGAACGCCGCTTTCTGGGGACTCCTGGTGGGAATCTGTTGTGCATTGGTTCATCATGGGTTAACCATCCCTATTGGTGCTGACCCGAGCCAGGTGATAAAAGGCGGATGGATCAGCATTCTACATACGTATCCCAGCGGAATGGCCCAGAGTTTCTGGACCGCAATTATTGCCTGGACATCGGCAACCTTTTTCACTGTCGGGCTCACATTCCTGACCAAACAGCTTAAATCCAATGAAGATCTCAAAGGATTGGTTTATTCACTCACCCCGCGACTTATCGACAAAGATGACAAATGGTATAACCGTCCTGTCGTTCTTGCTGTTATCGTTGGGCTCATCACATTAGTATTATCCATTATTTTCTGGTAGGAGAAACAACTATGAAACTAGATATTAAAATTCCGATAGGCCTGCTTTTTACCATATTCGGCCTCATTCTTTCAGGGTATGGATTGGCTACAGGCAGTGATGCAGAAATCTATGCCAAAT
>JAZDPC010000004.1:0-113075 GCA_043797975.1 Bacteroidota bacterium | reverse complement strand
CCTTTCGCAGGCCTGATTGCCAGAATGAAAGGATCCATGTGAAAGTCAGGGGACTTGATCCTGTTGCCACCTACGAACTGTTCTTCGAAGATGAGAATATCAGGGTAAATAAAACAGGAAAAGAATTAAAGGAGAATCTGGACCTCGTGCTGAAAGAAACGACAAAATCGTTGTTAATCAGCTATAAGAAAGTTCAATAGGGTAAGATAAAACTTAATATCCAGACCATGAAGAGGCTGACCATTAGTTGCCTGATCTGCCTGGCCTGTACCCTCGCGGGTTTTGCCGAACCGGAGAGCAGTTCCCATAACTGGATCAATAAGAATTTTGCAAAAGGCCAGGTTCCACCCTTCTCATTTACCTATGGGGGAAAGGATTCAAGGACCTTTATCAGGTCCTGGGATTTCAGGAAGGAATCATTGACAGCCGCCGAAACCGGGACAGTAAGATTCCTATATACCTGGAAGGATCCAAAAACCGGTCTGCTGGTCAAATGTACCGTGATCGGATTTACTGATTTCCCCGTGGCAGAGTGGGTTCTGGAATTCAGAAACACATCGGAAACAAATACGCCCTTGCTGGAAAAAATAAAGGCGGTGGATCACACCTTCCGGTTCGACAAGGAGGGTGCGGTTACCCTGGCTCATTCACGGGGAAGCAGCGGTGAGAAATCGGACTTTGAAAGCTACGAGGATGTGATTCCGGTAGGCGGGAATATTTACATGACCCCGATCCGGGGCCGTTCATCCCATACCACGGCTTTCCCATTTTTTAATATTGAGATGCCCGGAGGTCAGGGGGTGCTGACGGCCATCGGATGGACAGGCAAATGGTTTGCCGATGTAAAACAGCCTGATCTTAAAAACTGTTCACTGGCTGCCGGAATGGAAACCATGAAGCTCTTCCTCTATCCGGATGAAGAGATCCGGACGCCTAAGATCTGCCTGCTGTTCTGGAAAGGTGAAGACCGGATCATCGGCCATAATCTTTTCAGGCAGTTTGTCCTGAAGCATCATACACGGCAGATCAACGGAAAGTTTGCCGAGTTGCCATTGGCTGCCACGCTGGGCGGCGGCGGCATTGCCCCCTGCGATCAGTTCAATTGTGCTACCGAAAACTGGTGCATTGATGTGGCTGAACGCTACAAACAATTCAATATCGTTCCCGAAGTCCTCTGGATCGATGCCGGATGGTACACCGGATGCGGGTCGTGGTGGGAAAAAGCCGGCAACTGGACGGTTAATAAAACAGCGTTTCCCAATGGGCTGAAACCCGTTTCAGATGCGGTCCACAGGGTAGGTGCGAGACTGATCCTGTGGTTCGAGCCCGAGCGTATCGTTGAAGGTACCCAATTTGCCAGCCTGGATCCTTCCTTTATGATCCGGATACCGGATACGGTTACAAATCCCGAAGTCGGATCGTTCATCAGCAACATGTACCTGTTCAATCTGGGGAATCCTGAAGCCTGCAAATGGCTGATCGATTACATTTCCGGCCTGATCAGGGACAATGGGGTGGATTACTACCGCCAGGATATGAACTTTGATCCGCTTCCCTACTGGAGATATAATGATAAACCCGGCAGGGTGGGGATTTCCGAGATCAGGTACATCGAAGGACTCTATGCCTATTGGGATGGCCTTCTGGCAAACTTCCCCAACCTGATCATCGATAACTGTGCGGGCGGGGGACGGCGCCTCGACCTCGAAACCATATCGCGCAGTTCACCGTTGTGGCGGACCGACTATTCTGCGGGTGAATGCAGCGGTTATCAGTGCCAGACCTACAGCCTGAATTATTACCTCCCCCTGCACGGAACGGCCAACCTTGTCCCTGAACCTTATGATTTCAGGTCAAGCATGAGCACGGCCATGGTGACCAGTTGGGACATCGAGCGCGGTCCCTATTCAATGGAATATTATCAGAAAGTAATGGCGGATTTCAAAAGGATGCGTCCCTACTATTATGGGGATTTCTATCCGCTGACCCCGAACAGGAATATCACATCCGACAGCGTCTGGCTGGCTTATCAACTGAACCGCCCCGATCAGGGTGACGGCATCATACTGGCTTTTCGCCGGCCCGACTGCGTGAACGACAAGATCCGGGTTAAAATCAAAGGCCTCGATCCGGTTGCCTCGTATGAGCTTTTCTTCGAGGATGAGAATATCAGGGTAAATAAAACGGGAAAAGAATTGGAGAATAATCTCGATCTTTATCTTAAAGAAAAAAGAAGCTCTTTATTAATCAGTTACAAGAAGTTATAATGAAGGTTAACGATAAAATCAGCCATCCCTTTCAGTTCGGGGGGATTGAGACCTCCGTTCTCGATGAGGGAAACGGCCGGGGTGTCAGGATCGCCTGGATCAATACCGGATCAGGGCTGCGTTACAAAGTGGTTCTCGACCGGGGGATGGACATTGCGGAAGCTTTTTACAACCAGTACGGCCTGGCCTGGATCAGTCACGGTGGCGTGCAATCCCCTCCAGTGAGTTTTCAGGCCGGGCTTGACTGGCTCCGCCACATGGGCGGCGGTTTGGTTACAACTTGCGGGCTCGACCATATCGGGAGCCCGGAAAATGATGAATACGGAACCCGTGGCTTGCATGGCCAGATCAGCTTCAGCCCTGCCTCGGTCCGCTGCATCAATCAGCCCGATCCGGCCCGGGGTAAAATGGATTTCAGCATCACCGGTGTGATGCTACAATCAATGGTTTTAGGTATGAGACTGGAAATGGAACGCACCCTCTCGGGAAAACTGGGTGATCCGGTGATCCGGGTCCATGACAAAGTTACCAACCGGGGCAACACTCCGGCACCTCACATGGTTCTTTATCACGTGAATCTGGGATGGCCGCTGGTGGATGAAGGAGCAGACATCCTCTGGGACGGAGAATGGGATTCCCGCGGCGGTGAACAGGATGATTTCATCTTCCATAAAGGTGCCAGCTTCAAAACCTGCAAGCCTCCGATGGATCTGCATTGCGGCACCGGTGAGGCCTGTGTTTTCATCGATCAGCAACCGGACGCCGAAGGCTGGTGTGAATGCGGGCTCCATAACCGGAAAATTGGGCTCAGGTTCGGCTTGAAATACAGAAAGGACCAGTTAGCCTGGCTGATCAACTGGCAGCACTGGGGCAAAGGAGAATATGTCACCGCACTGGAACCGGCAACCAATCCTCCCTTGGGACAGAGCCCGGCACGCGAAAGCGGTACCCTGATCTTCATTGAGCCCGGGGAAGAGCGGGAATATGACCTGGAAATGTTCATCCGGAAAGAGTGAAGCTTACGGAAGAGGGGCGCTGCTCCTGGGCATCTGACACAGTCTGAAAGCTTGCAAAGCCGCATCCGCCGGTGATTTTTTGTACCTTTATTCTCCAAATTTTACCGCTATGAAAAGGATAAGCTTCCTTCCTCTTTCTTTTTTCTTTTTCCTGATTTTTGCCTTTTGCCTTTTGCCTTTTGCCTTTGGTCAGCTTCCACCCTCCAAGCCAATAAAGGTTAAGGTGGCCGTCGTTATCCAGGACCCTGTCCTGCCCCAATATGGCGGTAAACGGTTGCACCAGGTTGTGAAAACCCCCAACCGGACGTTCGAATGGAACGATCCGTACGTGCTGAATAAAGAATACGAAGCGGCTTTGGAAAAGATGAGCCATGGCACCGTTCAGTATGAGGTGGTGAAAATCATCGACGCCGATCGGTTTTTCTCCCGGCGCAATGATAACAACGAGCTTCTGTCGGTTGACGAGATGGTCAGGCTTCTGATGGAACCCGACTGGGGCACCCTGAAGGGATCGGGTACCTACTTTGACTATAAGGCGTTTGTCGAGTATTACGGGTTCGATAAAATGCGCGACCGGAACCAGATCAACGAGGTTTGGGTCTGGTCATTCCCGTACGGCGGAATGTGGGAATCAAACTATTGCGGTGCTACAGGTTTCTGGCTCAATTCGGAACCCACTACCACCACAGGCAATAAAGAACTTCTGGTGGTGATGGGCCTGAACTATGAGCGCAAGATGTCGCTCGCCCTTGAAAGCTATGGCCACCGTTTCGAATCGGTGATGTGGCACCTGTACGACCGCTGGGATTACGATGCCTCTGATCCCAATAACTGGGAAAAATACACCCGTTTCAATAAAACGCATCCGGGCCTCGCCAATATCGGTAACATCCATTTCCCTCCGAACGGTATGCACGATTATGACTGGATCAATAAAACCCCTGTCACCTCATGTGCTGACGGCTGGCAATATTATCCGGATATTAAGCCGGATATGACCCGGACAATGGATTGCAGCGAATGGCAGTGTACCCATGAAGGTTATATGGACTGGTGGTTCAGCCACATCCCGTATTTTGAGGGGATCAATCCTGATGACGGGCATCTGAATAACTGGTGGCACTATGTTGTGAAGTGGGAAGAAGCGATCCAATTGGAAAGAATAAAGAATAAAGACGAAAGAATAAAGAGAAGAGCAGAAAGCCCCTCCCTGGGATCAGGGAGGGGTTGGGGTGGGTACTTTAAAACAGTCTCCTGCCTGATCAGCGGAACAGGTACCAACTCAGAGCAGAAAGCTGCATACAGCTTTCTCCAAAATCAACAATCAATTAATACACAATCTGTTGCAACATCAAACCTGAATAAGTTATCAGGAAAGAACAAGCCTGATATTATCTGGTATCACGAACCGGACTCGACGGTGGATATCGCCATGGAGGCTGAAAAGTTGGCCGGGCCGCTGAAAAAGTATGTCGAACAGGGCGGGAGCCTCCTGCTGACCCTGGATGCCGTGAGGCTGTTGCCTTATCTGGGGGTTGAAGACCAGGCGCCATCGGTCAATTATACGAAACTGGTTGATAACGGCGACGGCCGGAAGCTCGGACTGCATTCATTCCGCAGTCATCCTGTTTTTGACGGAATGCTCGGCGGGGCATATGTATATGCACCCAAAGAGGATGTCAACGTCCGGCGGGTTGGATGGTTCGGGGATATTGTCCCGGAAGGTAAAGTGGTCGGCGTGGATTGGGCATATATCTTCCTGCATGAGAACACAAAACTGATCACCGAGTACACGCTGGGAAAAGGAAAGATCCTGGCTGCAGGTGCTTATCTTTATTTTGATCAGCCCAATTTCAACCGGACACATCTGGAAAAATTCACGAGGAATGTTCTGAATTATCTGACCGGAGTACAATCCTTTAGTCCTGCCAGGTACTGGGATTTCGAGCCGAACCGGGTAGTGGAGGAACAGGGAGAAAGGAGTAAGGAGAAAGGAGAAAGTGGAAAATCGGTGATTTGGCAACAGGAAGGTTCTGGCATCACCTTAAAAGGTTTGGCAGCGCCAAAGAATATGTGGGACATTGCCGGCGAACGAATGGTGCTGATGGGCAAGGAAATTGGAGGGATTGATGAAGTCTGGGCTCATCCGGTCATGGCCATGAGGGATTATGCGATTACGGTCAGGACGAAGGATCCGGCAAGGGAGGTTCAACTGAACATCCTGAAGCCTGGTATCGAGGTCAGGCCGGAATCCTTTACCAGAAATTACGCGGTACCGGGAGGCCAGCTCAAGGAGATCATCACGGTGCATCCAACCGACGGGAATGCTGTAATTCATTACGAATATTCAGGTAAGGAAGCTATTGAATTGCAGATCAGTCTGAAGAGCAACCTTCGCTTCATGTGGCCCTATTCCGAGAAGGTGACCGGTGAAATCCACTATAGTTGGGATAAAGGGCTGAATGCCTGGATGATATGGGATAAAACCAATAGTTTTGCGACGGTTATCGGGGTAAATGTACCGGTGACTGCTCAATCGGGGAATCCGGATCCCGGCTTGAGCGTGGCTGTACGGATGACCATCGAGGTTAAGCCCGCAGGAATTGCTGATGTTGTATTGGGTACCTCGGCAACCGGGGTGACGGAAGCAATATCAGCATACAAAAGGGCGATAAATGCTCCTGATGCTGTCTATGCTGCTGCTGTTGATTATTCAAAGTCACTGTTCAACGGAAAACTCACAATCACGAGCCCGGATGAGACTTTTAATACCGGATACAAATGGGCCCTCGTTGGAACCGATCGCTTCATAGTCAATACGCCGGGTGTGGGCCGTTCGCTTGTGGCCGGCTATGCAACTACCGATTATGGCTGGAACGGAGCCCAGAAAGTCAACGGCAGGCCGGGATACGCCTGGTATTTTGGCCGTGACGCCGTGTGGAGCGGATTTGCCGTATTGGATTATGGTGATTTCGATCGTGTAAAAACCATACTCGAACTTTTTTCAAGGTATCAGGATATATCAGGAAAGATCTATCACGAACTGACTACCTCCGGTATTGCCCATTTCGATGCTGCCGATGCTACACCACTTTATATTGTGCTGGCAGGTAAATATTTACATCATTCGGGAGATACGGCATTTATCCGAAAGGAGTGGCCTGCCATTAAGAAAGCAATCGATTTTTGCTATTCCACCGATACCGATGGCGATCACCTGATCGAGAATACCCAGCAGGGGCACGGCTGGGAAGAAGGAGGCGAATTATATGTCACGCATACCACCCAGTATATGGTCTCATGCTGGGCTGAGGCCCTGACCCAGGCCGCTTACATGGCCAGGTATATCGGGCTGGATGAACTGCAAGATCAGTATGAAAAGGAGGCGGCCGTTGTCCTGAATAAACTGAATGATGAATTCTGGAACCCGGAGACAAAGTTCTTCAACCACGGTATTTTCAAAGATGGCACGTACCTGACCGAACCATCGGTTATGACGGCAATACCGTTGCACTGGGGCCAGATCCGGGATCCCCGAAAATCTGCAAACATAGTGGCACAGCTCGGATCATGCAATTTTACCACCGATTGGGGTACGCGGATCGTGAGCGAGAAGGCGAAATTTTTTGCTCCGGGAGGCTACCATACCGGCAGCGTTTGGCCGCTCTTTACCGGCTGGGCCTCACTCGGCGATTTTGCCTCCGGGAACAGTGTCCAGGGATTCTCCAAGATGATGAGCAACCTGCTGATCTACAAGCGCTGGTCGCTAGGGTATATCGAGGAGGTCCTCCACGGCACACAGTACAAGTATTTTGGCGTTTGCCGCCATCAATGCTGGAGCGAAACCATGGTGCTGCAGCCCGCCATCGACGGGATGCTCGGGCTTAAACCCGATGCCATGGCCAGCACTCTCGGATTGACCCTCAATTTCCCCTTCGACTGGAATTCCGTTACCGCAGAGAATATCCGGGTCGGCGACAATTCTATTTCTCTTCGGCTTGTACGTAACCTCAACCATACCTCACTATACCTCACTTCCCCATCTTCCTCACCACACCTCACTATTTACCTCACCATACCTCTCCCAAAGGGAACGAAAGTGACCGCTTGTACCGTCAACGGCCAGAGCCACGAATATTCAATGGCTCAGGAAGGTATCGCTGTGGAGCTGAAGCCTGCTAAGGACATCAGCGTCGTGATCTCTCATGAAGGCGGCATCTCCGTTCTTCCGGTCGTTCACCACCCTGAACCGGGTGATTCCTCCACCGGGCTGAAGATCATCAGCGATGAGCTTATCGGAAATAGATACGTGGTGAAAGTGGAGGGTTTGAGCGGGACACCCGGCAAAATCAGCCTGATCAAATCGGGACAAATCAATGAGCATGAATTTGTCTTCCCGGAATCAAAAGAAAAATATGCAAGGAAGGATCTGGTCTTTTATAACGGTGAACCGGAACATGAAGTGGTCTATTATGTGCTGCCACGAAGCTTTTACGACAGCGACGGCGACCGTACCGGCGACCTGGAAGGGCTCAGGCATAAGCTGGATTACCTGCAGGAACTGGGTGTGACGTCCATTCTGACCCTGCCCTTGTTTTATTCCGATTTTTATCACAACTATTTTGCCCTTGATTATCAGAAGATTGATCCTGAATATGGCACTATGGACGATCTGGTTACACTGATCCGGGAAGTACATAAACGGGGAATGAAGTTTTATCTGGATATGGAGACCCAATACGTGACCGAGGGTTCCGATTGGTTCAAAAACAAACCGGAATACCAGTTTGCAGGAACTATCTGGGGAAAACTTCTCGCTTACAACGGTATTAGCCGGGATTTTAACATGGCCAATTTATATCATCCGGAGGTAAGTGCCTATTTCCATGATCTCTACCGTTTTTTCCTCGATCCTGACAGGAACGGGCGGTTTGATGACGGCGTGGATGGATTCCGGATCGACCATATCATGGATAATCTTGACAACGCGGGCAAGCTGACCAATCTGTATGCCGGGTTCTGGAAACCCCTATTCGATGAATTGAGACAGGCTAATCCTGATATCCGTATTATCGGGGAACAGGGCGACTGGAACTCTTACGGAGAAGAAATTTTTAAAAAAGCCGACCTCGATTATCTGTTTGCTTTTCAGATTGGATTTGCGATCAATTCAATGGATAAAGAACAGATAGTTAGTAAGTTGGAAAAAACCTGCCAGGTAACACCGGGAAACAAGGAGCAACTGATATTCTTGGAGAACCACGATGTCGATCGGTTCGCATCGAGGATGAACGGTTCCTTGCAAAAGGAAAAAATCGGTGCCGCATTCAATATTCTTGCGAAAGGGATTCCGCTCATTTATTACGGCCAGGAACTCGGAATGAGAGGGGTTAAGCTGGAAGTCGCTTCGGACGGGGACCAGATACCGAGGAGGGAAGCCTTCGAGTGGTACCGCAGTACCGAAGGACCCGGAATGGCGCATTGGTACAAGGACAGCGGACCGTGGTGGACCGCCCGGACCGGAAAATCCAATGATGGCATCTCTCTTGAAGAGGAGAAATCCGATCCACAATCCTTATGGAATTTCTATAAAAAACTGATATCCGTCCGTAAAAGCCATCATGCCATTCTTGGCGGCGACCTCCGGATTATTAAGAATGATAATCCGGGCGTTGTTTCATTTGCCAGAACCCTGGATCAGAAGAACATCCTGGTTGTCATTAACCTGACGGGTGCTTCACAACGAATTTTGTTGCAGGAACCATTGCAGGTTGCCGGATCGGTTCTGCTATCGGAACCGGCCGGAAACCGTTTTACGGCAGGAGGAATTACCTTGAAGCCTTACGGGTTACTTTTAGTGAATTAACCGTATTAATAAATAACAAATGGTTAATTAAATTCAAATATCATGAAAAGAATAGCATTGTTGATTTGTGCATTATCCATCGCGGGTTTATCAATTGCACAGGATTCAGAAGAAAAAGTATCCGTTGACCGCTCGAAGTTGCAGTTCAACCTGGGTGTGGGCTATTCAACCTGGGGACTTCCCCTTTTCGCAGGTATTGATTTCTGGATAACAGAAGATATAACCATTGGGCTTGAAGCTTCTGCCCGTCTCCACCTTTTTCCCTCCTATGCAAATTTTGGTGGTGTAATAAACGGTAATTACCATTTTGCAAAGCTGCTGGATCTGCCTCCCGAGATTGACTTATACGCAGGTGTGAGTACAGGACCCTATTACAGCACCTATTCAGGCTGGTCGAGACACTTCCGTTTTAGTTTTGCCGGCCAGATTGGAGGAAGGTACTACTTTAACGATAAAATGGCAGTCATGATCGAAGCCGGAGGAGGTACCCTTTCCGGCGGCAAAGTGGGAATTACTGTCAGGTTGTAAGGCTTTACAGTGGTACAAACCAATCCCCGGCCGCGCATTTTGCGTAACCGGGGATTTTATTTGCTTTCCTATTGAAAAACAATCAATAGCGTTTCAGAAACACTTATTTTTGGTCATCTGCTAAAACCGGTAGTATGAAAAATGCGGCTATCCTTTCGGTCCTTCTCCTTCTTTCAGTCAATATCAGCGCCCAGCAAAAGGGCAAGTCCATCAGTCCGCTGGATCCCCAGAAATGGCAGGATCAGCAGGACATGACCCGTGCGGATTATCATCCGATCCCGGGCAGGAATTGGGCCGATCCGTCGCTTGTTCCGCAGCGCACCCTAAAGATTGCCCTGGTGGCAGTGGACTTCGATGATCAGCCATTCGTGATCACCCTGCCAAAACATTCCGATCTGTATGGGAATCCCCAGGTTGATCCCGTGCCGAGAGATTCTGTGCCAAAATTCTATGCTGATTTTTACAACAGGCCGGGTGCGATCAATAACGGGCAAACGATCAACGGGTACTGGATGGAACAATCGAGGGGCATGGTCGGGATACCCCCGATGGATTATTTCGGACCTTACCGGATGCCTAAAAAATTGTTTCAATACGGACTCAACGAATATGGGCAGCGAAACGGATGCCCAACCGGGTATGCTTGCGACGGACGCATTGAACCGGACTGTGATGCACTCTGGAAGGCCGATGCCGGGAAGGACATTCTATCAAAATATGATATTGTACTGAGGATCTATGCCGGATATGATGAGACCGGTGTGTGGCAGGAGTTTGGAGAGATGAAGTTCAACACTAAAGAAGACATCCCTGCAGAATGGGGTAACCCGGATACAACCAAGCCACGATGGATCGGTACCCGTTATGTTCCGTGGACTTCCTGGAAGGCAGGCCAGGAACAGTGGGGTTTGTCATCCATGAGGCAAGGGGAGAATTCGGGTACCATTACTCACGAGATTGCCCATTATGCTTTTGAAACGGGCGACAACAATAATAATCCGTACGTCGAACCTTTCAGGCGTGTGGGTTCGGGAGTATGGGACATTATGGATCGCGGTTCCTTTAACGGACCCGGCGGCCCGCACAGGCGATGGGTTGTCCCGGCTACCGACGGTGCTGCCATGCCGGCAGGATTTATGCTCCGGAACCGGATCAAGTATGATTTTGTCAAACCGGGTCAGGTCCTGAACCTTAACCGTAATGGACTGGCAGAATCGGGTCCGGCGGTTGTCCGCGTCACTGCCCGTGCGGTTGAACCTCTCCCGGGAGAGATGGCCGGGATTACTATCAACCTGGATGGTCCGGATCCGAAGGATAAAACTCCGGGCTGCGACCGGACCAGGGATCCCTGGTGCCCCGGAGAATCCGTTTTCCATTTTTATTCGCTCGAGGTGGTCCAGCGCATCGGGTATGATTCCTATACCCCTGACAATGGCGTCCTGATTGCAAAAAACAAGAACAATGAAAGCCCGTCGTGCGGATATAACTGCTTTACCTGGGTGATCGATGCCCATCCTGAGGACATTAACCGGGTCGATTTCGTCAGGCCGGATGGAACTCCGGTGATGAGGACGGTTGCCGATTACCGCCAGTTGAACGATGCCTTGTTTCATGCAGGCCTTAATTCCGGATCATTTTATGAATGGGAGGATACGCCAAACCGTCTGCATTTTTATATTATCGACATTCATCATGACTCACAGGGGATCCTTTCCTATACGCTGGGTGTCAGGTCACTCGATGGTTCAGGGCCGCAAAAAAGAGGTATTAAGCTGGTTGCACCGAAGGTGGCGGATCCCGGGAAGGCGGAATCGGTTGTCAGTTTTACTCTTGAAAACACGGGAAAGGCTGCTGTAACGTCTGCTGCCCTTCATCCGATGGATGTAGTAAAATACCTGGATAATGATATTTACCGGGTATCGGTCAGGGTGGAAGGTGACGGCTGGGATGCACAATTGCGAAATGCTCTTGCTACCGCAAAATTCGGTGAAACCGTGACAATCCCGGTCTATGTATCAAAATCAAACGGGAATTCCGGTACAGCACGGATAATCCTCACGGCCACATCGGAAAGCGATCCGTCGAAAACAGCAACCGCTGTGGTCGTTGCCGGAGAACGAGCTGATGAAAAATAGCGAAAAATGAACCACACTCACACTACACACCGACACACACACCAGCTTCGGGTGTGAGATGAATGATGGGAAACAGGACCGACTAGAAGCTGTTCGTGTACTTCGTCCAGAGTTCCTCGGCCAGCATCCAGTAGCGGGCAACAGAGGCGTTGGCTATATCCGTGCAGTATTTTGTCAGTCTTTCCTTGGCCTGTTCCGGGTTTTTCTTATACAACCTGACCATCTCTTCCTCGAATGCGGCCTGCTGTGAAAAAGCGGAATCCTCGATGGGTTTCCATACGGCAGCCACATCCTGGCTCATAGGCTGATACCTGAGCATGCACAATTGGCTGACTTGCCGGAATGCCCACCAGGCGCAATCATGGCGGTACTTTTCACGTCCGTCAACCATATAGGCATCCGGCATGGCCGTGATACCGCAATAAAAGGGAGTGTGCGGCGTGGTAGCCGGATTGTCATACCCCAGCCAGACCACACCCCCTATCGGATCGGGCAGCCAACTCCGTGATTGGGTGATCTGCAGGTAGGTTGCGCGCGCACAGCAGATGGTCCGCTCTCCGGGCACTTTCAGCAGGTTTCTCAATTCACCTGTCATGAACGGATTGGCCACCGGGCTTTTCATCTGATTGCCGTTCCGGTCTGTCGTTTTAAGCGTAGCGGTCATGTCAAACGGTGTATCCTGGTAATAGTTCCTGAAAATTGCGAGGATATCCGGCACAGTGACTTTTTTATCGGGCTTGACCGACATCGGAAAGTTTTCTCCATTCGGATCGAGCTGCAGCGACGGAGCCACCAGGCTGAGCACTCTCCATTCACGACGGCGACAGCCCATGCTTTTCCGGTCGGCATACGCGTAACAGAATTCAAAGGGTCCCAATTCGGGTTTCCAGAATCCGAGTTCCTGAGCCAGTGACACCACATTGTCTGATGCCATGTAATGATCCCTGTCGGCCAGGTTCAGGGTCCGGATCCGGCTTGCATTAGCGGAAACCCCGATCTCATCGTCAGGAATCCTGACGGCGGCCCAGACTGCGCCTTTTTTGCCCTTGCCCGGCCCCATTATCTCGAAATGCCAGGTTTCGTAAGGATCAGCGAAAGTGAAGCATTCACCCCAGTCGTTATATCCATATTCTTTTGTCAGCTGATCGATCAGCCGGATAGCTTCGCGGCAGGTCCGGGTCCGCTCCAGTGCCAGACGGTACAATTCGGGGGCGTCGAACAGGCCGTCCTCGGAAACCATCTCACGTTTTCCGCCGAAAGTCGTTTCCCCGATGGCCAGCTGGTATTCGTTCATCACCGGATAGGCGGTATTGATATAAGCGTAGGTTTCAGCAACCTGAGGTATGGTTCCCACCTCTACAACATCCGGATCGTTGGGCATCTTCGTATTCTTGGGCTCCAGGTAAACCGGACAAACCGATCCGGATGGATATTTCCGGTGCGGAACAACGTTGATCCAGGTCCGGTCGGAATTACTGTCGCAGGAATGGGAGGTCATGGTCGACCCGTCGGCCGAGGCATTCCTTCCAACAATGATGCTGGTGCAATTGTCGAATCCCGGATTATCCTGAAGATCCTGAAAAGCTTCAAACTGCGGGGTAAATCCTGAGATCAGCAGGACAGCCAGACAGGCCGCTGATAGTTTCAGAAATGATTTTATTCTGATATTCATCGATGCTCCTCCCGGTCATTAAAATCCGCGTGCATACATAGTCCAAAGCTGTTCATAGAGCTCATCCCAGCGTGTCATGGTCGCACGCGCGAAGTTGTTCGTGTAATTGGTAATAAACTCCTGATATTTCAAGGGTTTCAGATTGCCCCGGTCATCTTTTTCCGGTTCTTTTCCCTGGTCGGCTTTGTACAGATCAGAAGCGATTTTGTCCATCAGGGGCAGCTCGGTGAATGCTTTGTCTTCGAACTCTCTCGTGGCATTTTTTACGATGGAGCCGGTGCGTTCCCATTTGAGTTCGGCGAGCCTGTTGACCCGCCGGAAATGCCAGATGGCGGCATCTTCGCGATAGCGTTTCTGGCCACAGATGGCAAAGCTCTCAGGCAAGCTGAGGGTACCGGCATAGATCGGGATCCTCGGGCTGCAGCCCGGGTTATCGAAGGCGAACCAGCAAACTCCCCCGATCGGATCGGGCAGCCAGTCGCGGCATTGGATCACCGTAGCGTAGGAGCAGCCGGTGATGGCAATGGTACGCTGACTTTCCACTACTCCGGGTTTCAGCTCGTTCAGGAGCATGCGGAGTTCGCCGCTCATGAAAGGACTGGCCCAGCCGCTTTTAAACTTCGTCGTATCCTTCGGCTGGTTGGCGGGCTGACGGCCGTATGTCGGCCGGGTTACCATCAGGTTTTTGGTGGCATCCATGTCGGTGCCTTCATAGGTATTCCGGTAAAATGCCAGAATATCGCGCACATCCACTTTTTTTTCAGGCTTGACCGAAAAAGGCAGCTCTTCCATCTCCGGATTGAGGTTTAATCCGGGCGCAAGGGTGTTCAGGACATAAAATTCCCTGGTCGAAAAAGGTTTGCGGCCACCATAGGCTTCCCAGAAACGGAAAGGCTTTCCGCTGTTTTTATCCCAGTAACCCAGCTGTTCGGCCAGGGAGAAAACATTCTCCGAGGCCATATAGTAATCCGGTTTATCAAGATCCAATGTGCTGATCCTGCATATATTGGCAGATATCCCGACATGGTCGTCAGGAATCCGTACGGCTGCCCACACGGCGCCTACCTGCTCGATACCTGCTCCCATGATCTCAAACTGCCACACCTCTTTCTTGTCGGCAACCGTCAGGCATTCGCCATCGTCACCATAACCGTACTGCGTTGCCAGGGCGCCCATCAGCTTGATGGCATCCCGGGCGGTGGAGCAGCGCTCCAGGGCAATGGCCTGCAGTTCTTCGATCAGGAACAGGCCATCGTCATTGACCAGGTCGCGCTTCCCGCCGAAGGTTGTTTCACCGATGGCCACCTGCTTTTCGTTCAGGGCCGGATAGCATACATTCACATAGGAATAGGTTTCGGCAACTTCAGGTATCTCACCTTTAATAGTCACATTCCGCCGGTCGGTGGAGAACTCGGTATGCATCAAACCCCACTGGATCTTCCGGGTTGCCCCAGGGTCAAATTTGCGATGGGGGACTATATTCAGCCAGGTCCGGTAATTCCCGTCGCAACTGTGACAGGTGATCACAGATCCATCAGTGGTCGCTTTTTTGCCAACCATGATGCTCGTACACGATGCATCCTCTTCGCTGACGGGAATAAACTGTGCAGCGGCAAACGGAACCAGCATCAGGCTGATCAGGACGATCAGCAGTGTCTGTTTGAGTATCAGTATGCGTTTCATAGTTTGAAGATTATAATCGGTTTCAGGTTATTCAGATATGATTTGTTCTTCTCTTGCAGTGGCCGGATTCTTGAGGAATGATCCTATACCTTTCTCGATGACTTCGGAAAAGTGAGGAACGCCTTCGCACAGGAGGGGTTTACCGGGATAAAGTTCATTCCAGCTCTGGATGATCTGGATAACCGTTGACGTATGTCTCCCGACCCTGACGTCAATCGGCCATCCTTTTTCATCGATCGGGGCAAACAAAAGGCCGTGCTCACCTGCTTTTACCACGAATTCATCTTTCCCTTCCAGCAATTGTTTCTCACCGGTAATGCCCCGTGTGGCATCGAGGAAAGGTTCGGGAGCCTCGACCAGCAGGGAAATCGCATCCGAAAAATCACCGATCTCCCGGTGCGACAATCCGTGCAGGGTTTTCGGGGAGAATTCGGTCCCGATCGAGAAACCTTCGTAATCGGTGAGCGACATGGATGCCAGGGTTGCCAGGTCCTGACCTTTCTCGTGCGTGACAATTGTGTTGATCACGGGGTACTGCAGCTCAGCTTCATGAAGGTCGATGACCACATCGACTTTTTCCTCCCAGATCAGGTTCATCAGGGCAAAGGTCGTTTTCTCGGTCAGGGTGCCGTTGGCTCGCCCCGGCCAGGCCCGGTTCAGGTTCCGGATATCGAGATAGGCCAGGTTCTGCCGGCTGGGATAATGGATATACACTTCGGGATCGGGCCACTGGTCAAGCGGATTCGACCAACGGTCTCCCATCCTGAAAGTCTGTCCGCCCCAGGGAGTGGGGATGGTATATTTCTGAGGATAAGCTCCGCTTGGGCGGGTCACGGTAGTCCCGCTCCGGTTGGCAGAAATGACTATGATAAGCCTGCCTGAGGTGATTTTTGCATTTTCAACAAACAGCAGCGCTGCCAGTCGCCCGGCCGGTTCTTCCGGATGCGATCCGCCCAGAACCAGCATGGTGGCACCGGGTTCTTTTCCTTCGATGAAATAGAGGTTGCAGTCATTTACGGATCCCCGGACCCCTTTATAATAGTCACCCAGCTTTCTGACTGAAGTAGTCGATGGATCGATCACAACCTGTTCCTTGAAATGCCGGTGTTCATAGAACTGAATGCCGGACAAAACCAGCACCAGTATGCCGGCCAGCCCAAATATTGTTTTACGGATGATATCTTTCCTTTCCATCGGTTTCGTCATTTAAGCATGAATAATCTCAACAGGAAAGGAATCAGGATCACGATATAGACGATTTCTTTCTTCCAGTCGCGGGTCTTGATCAGGTTATAGATGATCAGGACCGAGATGAAAGCCAGGAGAGCGTAATAGATGACCGTTATGATGATTGTGAGTGCTGTCATGGAATTTTCCCCTTTCTATAAACCGGTTAGGAAACCAAGATCTTTACTGAAGATGACCATCAGGGTTCCGAGGATCATGATCACGATTGCCGGAACGATACATTGCTTCAGGAACTTACCGTAATTCGCAGTGGTGCCGGTTACGTCCATGGTGAGCCGGCCGATGATGGCAGTTGGCGGCAAAGCATCGCCGAGCGGCCAAATAACGCTCATTCCGGCCAGGGCAATAATCGGATTCATCCCCATGGAATTGAACAGCAGCACCAGTGGAACGCCGAATACGGCGGCCGAACCGTACATCAGGACCGATTCCGTTATTGGCAGGAAGAAGAAGAGGCTTCCGATCACCAGCCATGCAGGCAGGGTGATGAAAGTTATCGCCAGAAGCCCGCGAACTCCCGTGAGGGTCATGATCTGCACCAGGATTCCGACGCAGGTAAGAGTCCCGATCAGGGGTAGAAGTTGTTTGATGGTATCGGATGAAAGACGGAACATATCAAGTTTAACCGGTGACAGCAGCCAGGCGGCAACGGCCGCGAGGAGGAACATCAGGGGAAGGCCGGTAACAGGTGTGCCATGGGGCCATTTGCGGCCGATGAACATTAGTCCGAAAAAGATCAGGAAGGGGATAATGATCCTCCACCAGTTCATCTTTTCGGGCGGAACCGGCAACTCCCCGAATGCTTTTTCCACATCGATCCTGGTTCCTTTCCAGCCCAGGAAGAACATGGTAAAGAGCGCTCCGAGCACGCAGGGGACAAGCAAAGGCATGAAAAATCCAACATACGGCATGTTGACCCCGGCGGCGCTCATCATGGCCCAGAGGTTCACGGGGGGAGCCGCGGCACTCAGGCCGGCGCAAAGAAAAATGATTGCGGCAGTGCGGATTTTGGTAATCCCCATATAGGTGAGAACAACGGCCACCAGGCTGCCGGTAATGAGTACCGTAACACTGCCGGCTCCGGTGAGAGCACCGGGAATGAGCAACAGCAGCGTCATGAGTATCAGGAGCAGGGCGCGGCTCTTATGGAAGTTCTTCAGGATCGACCTCACAACGAAAGCCACTCCTCCCGATTCCTTCAGTATATTCATAAAGAGGGTGGCGCAGATGAAAATCAGGTTGATATCCAGATAGGTTATGGCCCCTTCGGCTATATGCCGTACCGGAAACCATTGACCGGCAGCTATGGCCCCTGCCAGGGCTGAAGCCAGCATAGCCAGTTCGGTGGAGAGCTTAAATCGGAGAGCGATGATGTAAACGACCACCATCACCCCCAGAATGATCCCCGCAGAAGCGTACATATTCACGGTGTGGGGATCTATTTATTGTAGACTTTCTTCAGTACTCCCTCGATCTCATTGTTCAGCTCGAAAAGGATGAGCGGTATGCTCTTCCCCTTGGAAATAGTGGTGAACCGGCCATCCGAGTCTCCCTCTTTCTTAACGATCATGAAATCGGACACCGGGCAGACGGCATCGATCGACTGTTCATCGGAATTATCCCCGGCAGAAGCTCCCTGCGAACGGCGGGCCATTCCTTCGATATGCGATCCGATGATCTTAATGCCCTGTTTTTTTGCTTCAGCGATCAGTGCTTTGGTCCGGGTGAGTTCATCATCGACGGAAACGCCGGCAGCACCCATCCCTTTCAGGCTGGCACCGGTAACGATGATGAGCGATTTATAGGGAGTACCGGCTTTTTTCTTCGCAATCAGGTCATCAGCCTTGGCCAGAAGGTTGTAGTCATAAGCGATACCCAGCTTCTGGAGATAAATCTTCAGACGCACCGGTCCGGGACTCTGGCCGCAGGAGGTCAGCAAAACAGGTTCTGCAGCCGTTTGAGCTGCAACTCTTTCCGGATTCCATGCGAGGGAAGTGCCGGTGAGGGCAATCAAGACAAATAGGGATGCTTTTTTCATAATCGATATTCGCTTAGTAGGAAAATCAGTAGTTAATTCTTTCAAAGATATCAAACATCAGCTTTATTTTTTCTGCTGTCCGGCAAACTGTACCGAACGCCTGGAGATATCAGGTCGGGAAGCGGGATCCCAGGGCAGTCCGTATTTCCGGGCAAGTCCTTTAAGGTTCAGCAGATGGATCACGGGAATGCCTTTCCCGGCCATCGAATGGACCATCCCCTGTTGCTCCGGTACTACGCCGGGAATCCGTTTCACCAGGCCGGGCCTGAGATTTAAAACCGAGGTGCTCGTGCCCAGGTTTGCATACCCGCCGCCGGTATTGATAAAAGCTTTGATGGATCCGGGTTTTCCCTGGAAATAGAGTGAATCCCGGATCGCCCGGTTTTTTATCAGGTTCTTTTCTTCAATCAGGGGAATGCCCAGGCTATCGATGGAAGCTTTAATGCGCGAGCGGATTTCGGGATCAAACTCCGAACCCGTATCGTCCTCTCCACCCCAGGAAACAGCAACAGGCTTATAATCAATGATATGTTTGTTTAATAATTTCAGGTAAATATCCCAGATGGTAAAATCAGGATCATTGGCGCCATACGTGGAGGAACCGATGGAGACGACCGGGCGAACGCACAGGTTCATGGCCCGGGCGGCCGAAAGGGAGGCGATCAGCAAGCCCGGAAAGGAGCCTGATGAACCCAGTGCGATGGTATCCCCATTTTTCACCCCGGCCTCATCCAGCAGATGAACCACCAGTGCCGCAAAGTTCGGATTCAGTGAGGTCCTCTTTGACTCAAGGTCGCCCAGGGTGGTGGTGATGTCCGACCATTCGGGTCCGATCAGGCTTTCTTCCATCATGTTGAGGGTGCGGTCCATGGTCCGGGCAGCCTCCAGCTTTTCCGGAATCAGGTGATTATTGCGCGGCAACAGGGTAACGATAACGAAAAGAAAGGCCACTATTCCTGCCATGGAAGCGGTCGTTTTCCAGATACCCTGTTTTTCGAAATTGTTGGCGATCAGTCCCGGGATGACCCAGCCGATGATCCTGATTTCCGTTGCTTCCGGGTACCATTGAGGCAGGAGGGCAGAAACTGCATAAGAGATGAGTGCGCTGAGCAGGATGAAGAACACGAAGCGCCGGTGGCCAAACAGGATCAGGTAGCGGGAGGCCAGGCGATAGAGAAGCCAGATAATCACGGAAGCCAGAAGGGTTCCGAGAAGCCTGAGCGGTTGATCGGCAAAGAGGATCAGATAGCCCGGAACAATGATCCCTCCCGGGTATATTCCGGTAATCGCGATGAAGATCAGCGACAGGATCAGTGCTATGAGGAATATCTCGTACATGGTTTTCTGTTACTCGGTTGGGAAAAACTCCTTCCCATATTCTTTCCAGTGTGAGAGAAGGTTCATGCCGGTTCCGTGTATATTTCCGATGCCGAAAACAACCGCATTGCGGGAAGCTGATCGGATTATCCTATCAGTTATCATAACCGGATCCTTGCCGGGTATCCGGGTACAACCGTTCAGGCGGCGCTCCAGTACCGGGGCATTGGGGCCAACGACGAATATCCGGTCGAACAGATCAGTTTTATTATCCTTAAGAAAGCGCAGCCACTGGAGCGACCGTTCACCTCGGTCAGCCCGGAGTGCCAGCAATCCGATAATATCCGGATCTTTAAGCGGTATGATCTTCAGGGCCTGTTCAATAATTTCTGATGTCGATACCGGATCGTTGGCTGCAAATGCGTTAACAAAAATGACCTTACAATTACCCGAATCAAAACTGTATAGGGTCATACTCCCGATATCCAGACGGGTATTCAGAATTCCGTTCCTGATATTTTTATCTGAAATGCCCTGATGCCGGGCTGTAGCGATCACCAGGTCAAGATTTGCAGATACTTGCTGGTGCAGGGCGGTAGGTGAAAGGTTGAGTTCTCCTGACAGCTTCCCTGGAGTCAGTATAAGAGCTGGCTTTTGTTTTCTGAGAATTTTCAAAACAGAGGGGTGCGCTTCAGAACCAGTAAGAATAACAGTGGAGCCCGGGAAAACATCATTTTGATAAACTCCGGCTATCTGTTCAGCCGATTCTCCGGCCACATCGGTGTGATCGGCACGGAAATTCGACAGAAGGGTCAGGTGAGGCTGCAGCAGCTTCCGGGTCTCAATTCTATGATTCTCCGGCTGTATGCTCATGATCTCACTGATCAGGCAGCTGACGTTCAGTTTAGATGCATGCGCAACGACTCTTTTCTGTTCGATAATTGAGATCAGGTTATTTCGTTTGAGGGGCTCCTCGCTCCCATCGGGCAGGATCAGTATGGCTTCCGAACCGGTAGTTTTAGCCATGACCGATATCCCCGCGGAGCGGAATACGGATGCCAGGGTGCGTACAATGCTGCTCTTTCCACGGGTGCCCGAAACGGTAATCCGCAACGGGATCTTTTTTAACCGCCGGGTATGGATGATCTGCTCGGCTGTGAGGCAAAGGATCAGGACACCTATCAGGACCAGTGGGATCATCTAATCATTCAGGAAAGCCCTTGCCACCTGCATGAACTCCTCCTGGTTTTCGAGATGGTGATTATGAGAGGCCCCCATGAAGATATGGATCTCCGAGCCCGGCATTTTACCATGGTAATATTCCGTGGTTTCCGGAGTGGCTTCATCAAACTCGCCGCAGGTGAAAAGGATCCGGATATCAATCTTTGCAAGATCCTCAGTGCGATCCCATCCTTTAAGGGTACCCGTCAGGGTAAATTCACTGGGTCCCCACATATACTGATAAACCTCCTGCCCGAATTTTTCAAAAGTGCGGTTGATGCAATCGGGCCAGGGATTCAACCGGCAAACGTGCAAACGATAGAAGGTCAGGAGGGCTTCCTGATAGGCCGGATTGGCAAAATCTCCTGAAGCCTCGCAGTCCTTAATGACCTGCCGGACAGAATCAGGAAGCCGGGAAACCCACTTCAGCTGATCAGCAACCCATCGGTCGGTACTCATGCATGGGCCGGCGAGGATGAGGGATTTAATTCCTGACGGCTTTTCCCGAAGGATATACTCAACCGCCAGCATGCTGCCCCAGGATTGTCCCAGAATATGGATTTTTTTCAATCCCAGCTCTTTCCTGACAGCTGTCAGCTCATCAACAAAATATTCAATGGTCCACAGGATTGAATCGTTCGTCCGGTCGGAGTTACCGCAACCCAACTGGTCGTAAAATATCACCGGCCTCTCATCGGCCAAAGCTTCAAGCGATTCCAGGTAATCATGCGGGGCACCGGGCCCTCCGTGTATAGCGAGAATCGGAATGCCCGGTTTATCGGCTCCGACGATCCTGTACCAGATTGATCTTCCCTGAAACTTGATTGATCCTTCCTGGACCGGCTCATCCGACCAGTGAGGATTCATGCATCCGGTAAAAAGAACCGTGGCTGACATGATTGCAAGAGCTATTAAACGGATTTTCATAGCTTCAATCTCTATTCTTTTATTTTCGCCGGTGTCATTTTCGGCATGATCAGGTGTACAACCCCTAATGCAACCAGGTAAACGCATCCGGCGACGAGGAAGGCATAAACATATCCTTCCCGCCCGGCATTGGTAAGAACTTTCCCCAGAGCGAGGTTTGCCACGATACCCGAAACGGCGCCGACCATACCGCCGATCCCGACCACGGAGGCGATTGCTTTTTTAGGAAAAACATCCCCGGGGAGGGCAAAAACGGTGGCTGACCAGGCCTGGTGAGCGCCCGCCGCCAGTGCAATGAGCAGAACGGCAGCCCACTGGTTATGAACCAGCGGGGCCAGGGTAACGGGAAGAACCAGTATGGCGCAGATCAGCATGGTGACCTTCCGGGCACGGTTCAACGACCATCCGCGGTTGATGAAGAATCCGGACAGGTAACCGCCTGCGATGCTTCCAACGTCAGCCAGCAGAAAGATCATGATCAAAGGCAGGGCCAATCCTTTCAGTTCGAGTCCGAACTGGGCGTTCAGGAAGAATCCGCCCCAGAACAGGTAGAACCACCATACCGCATCGCAGACCTTGGCCGTGGCGAAAGCCCAGGTTTCCTTCACCGGAAACAATTTTCGCCAGGGGATTTTTTCGATTTCAGTTTCAGCCGGATCGCTCAGGATATGATCGAGTTCCGTTTTTTTTACCTTCGGATGGACCTCGGGCTTTTGGTAGGTTCGATTCCAGAGGATGATCCACAGCAAGCTTAAACCACCGGTCACCAGGAAGGCAAACTGCCAGTTCTTTCCTTCATTGGTAACGATCAGCGGTATAAACATAGGTGCAATGATGGCCCCGACATTGGTTCCTGCATTGAAGAGTCCGTTTGCAAATGCCCGCTCTTTTTTAGGGAACCACTCTGTTACCGTTTTTATGGCTGACGGGAAGTTACCCGATTCGCCGTATCCCAACCCAAAACGGGCCAGCGCAAAGCCGATCCATCCCATACCTTTCGTGACCGCTGCGTGCAGCATCCCGAAAATACTCCAAATGGCTATCGACAGAGTGTATCCCTTTTTGGTACCCAGCTTGTCGATAATGCCACCCATCGTCAGCAAGCCGATGGCATAGGCTATCTGAAAAGAGATCGTGATATTGGCATAGTCCTGCACTGACCAGTCAAACACCTTGTCGCGCAATGTCGGGCCCAGTACTCCGAGAATACTCCTATCGATGTAGTTGATCGTCGAGGCCATAAACAGTAACGCCAGGATGCGCCACCGGAAATGCCCGACTTTTTCTTGAGGATTATCCATTATATTATTTACGATTGACGATTTACTAGTCATCAGTCACTCTCATTTCATCCCCGCCCTCTAAAAATAATTGATTATCTTATAACTTTGAATGAAACATTAGTCTGATACATGAAAATTCTCATCACCGGGGCCAACGGTTTTCTTGCTGCGAATATCGTGCGCGAGTTAAACCGTCGTGGACTGCCGGTCAGGGGAATGGTCCGGAAAACTGCGGATCTTCGGTCCCTTGAGGGAGCCGGTTGGGAACCCTTTTATGGTTCGTTCCTTGATCCGGATGATCTTGGCAAGGCGATAAAGGATTGCGAAGTGGTTATTCATGTTGCTGCCTTTACCGGCCCTACTCCGACTCGCCTGAAACACTATCTGGAACCAAATGTGGAGGGTACCAGGAGATTGGCGGAAGCGTGCCTCCTCCAGCAGGTGAAAAGGTTGATTTATGTTAGTTCAGTCAACTCCATAGGATTCGGTTCTGCTGAAAATCCCGGCAGGGAGGAGTGGCCGATCGGGGGACCGCCGTTCAGCCGGTCGGGGTATGCGGTCAGCAAACTGATGGCTGAGGAAGTGATACAGGAATATGTTCGGGATAAAGGGCTCAATGCGGTGATCGTCAACCCTTCATTCATGATTGGTCCGTATGATGCTAAACCCAGTTCCAACCGGATCCTGCTCATGTATTATGAAAGAGCCTTTTCCCTGGTCCCTCCCGGCGGCAAGAACTTTGTCGATGTCCGGGATGTTGCAACAGCAGTCTGCAACGCGGTCGACCGGGGCAGTGCAGGTGAGAGGTATATTCTGGCACATGAGAACCTTACTATCAATGAGTTTTTTAATAAAGTAGATTCCGTGACCGGTCGCAAACAAAAACATATACACGTACCAGCTGCCCTGATCAGGTTATTAGGCATGTTGGGTGGATTAGCGAATATTTTCGGGAGCGGTTACCAGCTCGATCCGGTTACGGCCCATATTCTTTGCGTCAGGAACTTCTACAGTGCTGAAAAAGCGATCCGTGAACTCGGAATGCCGCAAACGCCCATCGAAGAGGCCATCAAGGCGGCGTGGGAATGGCTGCGAAAATCGTGACACGTGACGCGTGACTCCAAAACGATTGACGATTTACAATTTTTTCCGTAAGCCCGTATGCCCGTAAGCCCTTATGCCCTTTATAGTTCCTGCGTTGTTTTCAGCACGGGATAGACAGCTCTGCCTTTTTCAATGTTGCATTTCAGCAAATATTCATCGAAAAAATTCCAATATAAAAGCCCGTCATCGGATTGAGGCTCAAGGAGGTAGAATATAAGCCACGCGAGCGGCTGAGCCAGATCTACATAATAAGATCCGGCAGGGATGGTTTTCTTGACGGTTCTGTATTCACCTTCGATGGTCTCTGTTTTCTGGCCTCCGAAATAGCCCTGACGCTTGTTCGGGGTAAACTTGGATATCAGAAATTCTTCCCCGGCAATTTTAATCTTCTTACTGGTTTTCTGAATCAGGATTCCGTGTTCCTGAAGCTTTTCAGCTATCGTAACAAACTCGCCGGGAAAGATATAGGTCCGTGGAACCGTGCCGAGCTTTACCGGGACGAAATGGTTATAATGCTGAATACTGTCGATATAATAAAACCGGCCTGTCGGTTTGAACCTTGGCCTTCCTCCCCCGGTACTCTCGATACGTTTGGTCTCGCGCATCAGCATGCTGATCATTTCAGGTTCCGGGGCAAGCTCGTAAGTTATTCCTTTCTGTAAAGTACCAGCCTGGGCCAGGATCAGGTCAATAGTCGCCTGATCTGCCTGCCTGATCATTTCGGTGATCTCTTTTGCATGGCTGTTGGTATACTCCAGAAAGGTCAGGATCACGTAATAATTTGACAGGATGCGCTTTTCGAAACGATCGTGGGGGAAGGTCTCACTCAAAATCCCCATCCGGTTGCGCAGGCCTACATAGTTGGAGATATAGCGCGGCAAATGGTCATATGCAGAATAGGTAGCCGGCTTCCCCGGACGGTTGTCGAGGTAGCCATGCCAGTAAATCGGCATACCCGAGCGGAGCAGCACTTTTTCGATGGCATCCTGAATAATACCGGTGGTAAACTTCACCGGCCCGGGCATTCCGGTTGATTGGAAAGCCGGGGCAATGTTATCGATATATCCGTGCCAGGTGCCGTTATCGGCATGAAGATCCACCAGCAGGGCCGGATCCCAGCGAAGCAACACGTTTTTCAGGAGGCCTTTCATCTCAGCAGATTCAGCTTTCATCCCTTCCCGGTTCAGATCCATTCCCTCGCCGTTGGACCGCACCCCGGTGAGTTTCGGGCTCCCTTCCTGGGTGGGCCGGTTCTCGCCAAGCTTGTCGTTGCCATCGGGATTGTAATTCGGGCAAAACATGACGATCTGATTATCAAGAAGATATTTCTTTGGACCCAGTGCGATTTCGCGCATTAGCTGCATGGCTGCCTCCTTCCCTTCCACCTCGCCGGCGTGGATGTTTCCCTGGATATAGATGACCGGTTTTCCTGATTTTCTGGCTTCTTCAGGGGAAGTGATCCTCGGATTGGCCATGATAACAAGTTTCAGCGGATTGCCAAGTTTGGTGGTAGTTATGGTCTCAACCGTCACCAAGGGACATACATTCTGCAAGGCGTCAATGAAATTCAAAACATCGGCATTTAATGATGTTTCAAGGTATTGGGTGCGCTCGGCACGGGTGAAGAGGGCTTCCGGGAGGGATTGGGAGAACAAGGAGAAAGGAGAAAGGAGGAGGGAGAAAGTAAGTATAAGGTTTTTCATATGGTTCGTATTTATATTCTAACAAATATCAGATTCTATTTTGAAGATTCCGATGTTTAATAACAATCCTGCGACAGCTGCTGGTATTAAAATTTTGTATCTCCGCATGGATTATTCATTATTTTTACCCGCTGCAACACAAACATAATTAATGAATCAGAAATACGCTGTTGGATCTGATATAGGCGGAAGCCATATCACCTGTGCCCTGATCGATCTGGAACACCAGATGATCCTTCCCGAATCACGCGTTAAATGCCGGCTTAACAACAAAGCTTCAGCAGATGAAATCCTGGGTGTCTGGTCAGAAGCCGTTGGCGAGACCATTCTGGGGATCGACCTGGGTGACCTGGCCGGCATTGGTTTTGCCATGCCCGGGCCATTTGATTATGTTAATGGCATTGCTTTATTCAAGCTCGTGGACAAATATCTTGGTTTGTACGGTGTGAATGTCACCGAAGGGATCAAAAAAAAGCTTGGATTATCGCCCAAGCTTCCATTCCGTTATATGAACGATGCAAGTGCATTCGCTGTGGGTGAAGCCTGGATGGGGGTAGCCGCCGAGGTTAGAAAATCGGTTGCCATAACACTCGGAACCGGTTTTGGTTCTGCTTTTATCGACAATGGCATACCGGTAGTAGACCGCGATGATGTTCCCAAAAAGGGATGTGTCTGGCATCTTCCCGTTCAGGATAGTATTGCTGACGACTATTTCTCAACCCGCTGGTATCAGAAAAAATACACTGAACTCACCGGAAAAACCCAGCCGGGTGTGAAGGAAATTGCTCAGGAGGCCCGGCAAGACCCGAAAATCGCTGCTTTATTTACTGAATATGGCACCAACAGCGGTGCATTTCTTGGTGAATGGCTCAACCGGTTCGGGGCCGAGGTCCTGGTGATCGGCGGCAATATGGCCCGTGAAGCAGACCTGTTCATGCCAGCCTTCGAAAAATCCCTGGCGAAGCTGAACTGTAAAACGCGCATTGCCTGGTCGGAACTGAAGGAAGACGCTGCCATCATCGGCAGCGCCCGGTTGCTCGATACCACTTACTGGTCCAGGATCGAAACGCTCATCGGAAAAATGAATTAACCTGATAAACAATCAAAGCGAAAATCAAACCAGGAGAATTAAGATTATGTCAACAACAAAAGTGAATATGAAGCAGATCCTTCCGGTGTTCATGTCGTTCATCGTGATGGGATTCGTGGATATTGTGGGTGTTTCTGCAGGATATGCGCAGAAAGACTTCCATCTCTCCGACTCGGTTGCCCAGCTGATTCCCACGATGACTTTCGTTTGGTTTTTCCTGCTGTCTGTGCCTGTCGGAATCCTGCTTGATAAGTACGGCAAGAAAAGGATCCTCAACATCGGGATGGGTGTTACCGGTTTGGGTATGCTGGTCCCGATGCTCAGCTACCTGTCGGAATCCGTGTATTCATTTCCCCTGATGCTTGTCGCCTTCCTACTCCTCGGTATCGGCAATACCATCGTCCAGGTTTCGGCCAATCCACTCCTGCATGATGTCACCCCTTCCGAGAAGTACCCAAGTTACATGAGCCTCACCCAGTTCGTAAAAGCTATCATCTCCCTGCTCGGGCCGATCATCGCTACGTTCATGGCCACATCAATGGGCGACTGGAGACTGGTTTTTGCCGTTTATGCCATTACTTCTTTCCTGGCCGTTCTCTGGTTGTACCTGACCAAGGTTGATGAAACCAAGACCGATAAAAAACCTGCAACCTTCGCTTCCTGCTTTAAACTCCTTGGAAATCCCCTGGTTCTCATGATGGTCCTCGGTATCTTCCTCGTTGTAGGTTCCGATGTGGGTATGAACTCGAACATTGCCAACTACCTTCAGAAAAATTTCGATGTAAGCCTTGAAGAAGCCTCGCGCGGCATCAGCTTTTATTTTGCCGCCCTGATGATCAGCCGTTTCCTGGGTGCCGTGTTGCTTAATTTCTTCAAGCCCAAGCCATTCCTGATCCTTACCACCCTGCTAACCATCGTCAGTTTCGTGGGCATGATCCTGGCCCCGACCCCAACTGTCGGGAAGGTCTTCATCTTCCTCGCCGGCCTCGGCTCGGGTAACCTGTTCCCGCTGATCTTCTCGATCACCGCCAATAAGCTTCCTGATCGCATCAACGAAATATCGGGACTTATGATCATGGCCGTATCGGGCGGAGCCATCATTCCCCCGCTGATGGGTCTGGTCAGCCAGAACTTCGGCGGTTCGGCTTCCATATTCGTAGTTGTCGGTTGCATGGTATATATCCTGTTCGCAGGACTTTACGCGAGGAAAGCGGCGTAAGTGCGTTTTCCACTGGAAGAGGACTTCTTTTGCATTTCAGGCATTTGTGCATTATCTTTGCATCGTCATGAGCATCTTCTGCCATAGCAACTTACTGAAGGCCTACCGCTGCCTTTTTCATTGCCTGATGGTATAGTTTCCCCCTGTGCCGTTCCCCGGCACTTTTTGATGACAACCGAAGGACAACCTATAACGGAAATCCTTCAACCATTTCAACATTCTTCAACCATTTCAACATTCTTCAAGCAATGAACCCAGTTTCTTCCCATACGACCACCTCCTCGCCCGAGCGCCAGCCAAACACTGAATGCAATTTCTATACGCCGAAGCCCGGCAAATCGGGCCCCGGTATGAATGCACGCATCCAGCGCCTGCGGAAACTGACCGTGGAAACAGAACCCTCGATAACCATCGAACGAGCTCTTCATCAGACTGAATTCTATAAAGAAAACAACGGAAAATACTCGGTTCCGGTGATGCGTGCCCTTCAATATCTCGATCATGTTCAGAAAAAAACCATCTATCTCGGCGATGACGAACTGATCGTCGGTGAGAGGGGGCCAAAACCCAAGGCGGTTCCCACGTTCCCGGAACTTAATTGCCACTCGGCCGAAGACTTTCACGTACTGAACAGCCGCGACCAGCAGCATTACCGTGTGGATCCGCAGGATATCGAAATGTATGAGAAAGAGGTGATCCCTTACTGGAAGGGCCGTACCATGCGCGAGCGCATCTTCAGTCATGTTCCCGATGAATGGAAACGGGCCTATGAAGCCGGATTGTTCACCGAGTTCATGGAACAGCGGGCCCCCGGACATACGGTTCTCGATGGTAAAATCTACCGGAAAGGAATGCTTGATTTCAAGAAAGAGATCCGTATACATCTTGATTCCCTGGATTATCTGAACGATACGGAAGCAACCGATAAGGCCGAGGAATTGAAGGCCATGGATATTGTCTGTGATGCCGCCATCATCTTTGCCAATCGTCATGCGGATAAGGCCGATGAGATGGCCCTCTCTGAAAAGGATCCTGTCCGCAGGAAAGAGCTGAGGAAGATTGCGGAAGTATGCCGCCGGGTTCCGGCCTATGCTCCCCGTACTTTTTGGGAAGCCATTCAGATGTACTGGTTCGTGCACCTGGGAACCATCACCGAACTGAACGGCTGGGACTCAATGAATCCGGGCCATTTCGACCAGCACCTGGCTCCCTTCTACGAAAGGGAAACCGCTGCCGGCACCCTCACCCGTGAACAGGCACTGGAGCTCCTGTCATGCTTCTGGATCAAGGTCAATAACCATCCGGCCCCGCCGAAAGTGGGAATCACGGCCAAGGAGAGCGGAACCTACAATGATTTCATGAACATCAATATCGGGGGCCTCAAACCCGATGGATCCAATGCCGTGAACGAGGTTTCCTACCTGATGCTGGAGGTGGTTGAGGAATTGCATATCCTGCAGCCCGGCAACTCGGTGCATATCAGCTCAAAAACTCCCGACAAGTTTCTCCACGCGGCCTGCAAAGTTATTCGCCAGGGGCATGGCTATCCATCGGTTTTTAATCCTGAAGTATATATCATGGAGATGATCGGCATGGGCAAATCAATCCGGGATGCCCGTGAAGGTGGGTGCAGCGGCTGTATCGAAGTGGGTGCTTTCGGTAAGGAAGCCTTCCTGCTGACAGGATACCTGAACGTGCCCAAAATCCTGGAAGTCACTCTTAACAGGGGAATCGATCCGGTAACAGGGAAGTTGGCAGGCATCGACTGCGGCGATCCGCTTGAGTTTAAAAACTACAACGAGTTGTACCAGGCTTTCCTGAAACAGTTGAATTTCATTGTCGACCAGAAGATCAGGGTCAGTAATTATATCGACCGGATGTTTGCCAAATATGCTCCGGCACCCTTCCTCTCGGTCGTGATCGAGGATTGTATCGCCAAAGGCCGGGATTATTACGACGGAGGCCCGCGGTACAATACCAACTATATTCAGTGCACTGGCCTGGGAACTGTCACCGACAGTCTTTCGACTCTAAAAAAGCACGTGTTCGAGGAAAAGACCTTTACCATGGACACCATTCTCAAGGCAATCGCAAAGAATTTTAAGGATGAAGAAAAAATGCGCCAGTTCATCCTGAACCGCACGCCTTTCTTTGGAAACGATGATGAGTATGCCGATTCCATTGCCCTTCAGGTATATAACGATCTGTTCGGCGCTATCGACGGCAAACCCAATACCAAAGGCGAAACCTTCCACCTGAACATGCTCTCCACTACCTGCCATATTTATTTCGGCAAGGTGATGGGCGCCACGCCGAACGGCAGGCTGGCCGGTAAATCGATCTCTGACGGTACCTCTCCGTCGCACGGGTGCGATACCCATGGACCCACCGCCGTCATCCGGTCGCTTTCAAAGCTCGATCAGACCAAATCCGGCGGTACCCTGCTGAACCTGCGCTTTCTTCCCAGCCTGCTAAAACGCGATCAGGACGTAACCAAACTGGGCCAGCTTATCCGGAGTTATTTTACTCTGGGAGGGCACCATGTCCAGTTCAATATCGTTGATACTGCCACCCTCCTCACCGCACAGAAACACCCTGAGGAATATAAGGACCTTCTTGTCAGAATGGCCGGTTACAGCGACTATTTCAACGACATGAACGAAGACCTGCAGCAGGATATCATCGACAGGACGCAAAATGAAATGCTTTAATCAGTGATGAGTGACGAGTGACGAGTGATTATTACTCCGTAAGCCCGTAAGCCCGCATGCCCGATAAAACTACCATGAACCAGGGATTCATTTTCGACATCAAGCCTTACAGCATCAATGACGGTCCCGGCATCCGGATAACTATTTTTCTGAAGGGATGTCCGTTGCACTGTGCCTGGTGCCATAATCCGGAGAGCCTTTCGTCTCAGGTCCAGAAGATGTATTCAAAAGCCAAATGCATCGGTTGCGGAACGTGTGTTGAGAAATGTCTTGAGAAAGCGTTAAAACTGACGCCTGATGGTATTGTTACGGATTTCGGGGTGTGCAATCTGTGCGGGATCTGTGCCGATGTTTGTCCTTCGAAGGCCATGGAGATGTCGGGCCGGCTAGCAAC
Source organism: Bacteroidota bacterium (assembly GCA_043797975.1). Lineage (GTDB taxonomy): Bacteria > Bacteroidota > Bacteroidia > Bacteroidales > UBA12481 > UBA12481. The sequence goes on along the minus strand of JAZDPC010000004.1, from coordinate 81,653 downwards.
CGTTGAGGAGATCATGAAGGTGGTCCGCCGGGAAACCGTGATGATGGACCAGTCAGAAGGAGGTATTACGGTATCGGGCGGTGAACCGATGCAGCAGTCCGATTTTCTTATTGAACTTTTTGACGCCTGTGGTGCGGAAGGCATCCACCGGGCGCTTGATACCAGCGGACTGGCGAAAACCGAAACCCTTCTTGAGGTGGCCAAACGCACTGATCTTTTTCTGTATGATCTCAAATTGATGGCTCCTGAGAAACACAGGCAATGGACCGGGGTAAGCAACGAACTGATCCTGAAGAACCTGAGAATACTGGCCGAAACCGGGGCAAACATCAATATCAGGATACCATTGGTAAAAGGAGTCAATGCCGATGATGAAAACATTCGGGAAAGTGCGACATTTGTCGCCTCACTGCCCGGGCCGAAGAAGCAGGTCAGCCTGCTGCCTTATCACAACATCGCCATCAACAAGTATAACAAGCTTGGCCAGTCCTATGACCTCAAAGGGATGGAAGAACCTACAAAAGAGGAGATTGAACAGATCATCACCCTGTTTGGTGAGTATGGGCTGACGGCTACTGTCGGAGGGTAGCCTCACCCCTGGCCCCTCTCTTTCTTCCCGGATAAATATCGCGCAAAAAGGATATGTATTGTTTCCTCGCTAAACGGTTTCGAAATAAAATCATTGCAGCCAACTGATAAGGAAAGAGTTTTATCCTCTTCTGTTGAATAAGCCGTTTGGGCAATTATGGGTAGATCAGGACGACATTCCCTTATTAACCTGGTCGCTTCATAGCCGTTCATTACCGGCATCTTTATATCCATCAGGACCAGATCTAAATCCTCACATTCTTTGCACATCCTAACAGCTTCCTGACCATTTTTTGCATATAAAATATTAATGTTCAATTCATCCTTCTTGATTACTTTTTCCAGATATTTAATGTTGACTTCTTCGTCTTCTGCTATCAACAGATTGTAAAGCTTCTTCTTTTCCTTGATGATTCCTGTGCGGGTTTCCGGCTCAAAATTCTTTTCACCTGAAAATACTGGCTTGTAAGGAATTGTAATATAGAAAGTTGACCCTTGTCCCTTTTCCGATTCCAATGTAATTCGACCACCGATTAAATTTGCGTTTTCTTTTGCAATGGATAGTCCCAGCCCTAATCCGCCAAATAATCTTGATGCTCCCTTGTCCTCCTGCGAAAATCTCTCAAAAATAATTTCTTGTTTTTCCTGACTAATTCCAATTCCGGTATCCTTGATATATATCTCGATCTGGTTGTCAATTTGTTGATAACCAATTTCGATAAATCCGTCATAGGTAAACTTCAGAGCGTTTTCGAGCAAATTGAAAAGGATTATTTTCAATCTAGATTTATCTGTCCAAATTATACTCAGATCATCGGATAATCCCGGCATTAGATTCAAAGGAATTTTATTTTCCTGAGCTTTCGTTTCGAAAACGGTTATTACTTCCCTCAATAATAAGTTTAGATTTACCTTCTCGGCAACAGCTTCTAATTGTTTGGTTTCTAATTGTGATATTTCCAGTACGTTATCAATAATTCGCAATAATTTTTCACCGTTATCAATGATGATTTTTGTATATTGTTTTTGTTCTTCGGAAGACAGATCCGGATCGTCAAGTAACTCGGAAAAGCCCATGATCCCGTTCAAAGGAGTTCTGATTTCGTGCGACATATTGTGCAAGAATTCTGTCTTTAAGCGGCTATTTGCTTCAGCTTTTTCTTTAGCTGTTACCAGATCGCTTTGATACTGTCTTTCTTTAATAATCACCCACATTCCATCCAGTAGGAGGTTTAACTGAATTATATCTGTAGTATTGTAATCGGTTATTTTATTAGCCAACGCAACAATAGCTACAATTTTTCCTTTATTGAATAAGGGTACACTTGCAAATTTGGTTATTTCAATATGTCCGGCAGGTATACCCTTTTTTTGTGGATTGGGAAATGAATAGTCGTTAATAATTATGGGCTTACGCTGTTTGATGACTTCGCCCCATAATCCCGATCCGGAGATATCAATTTTCAACGAACCGTCCTGTATAGCACATTCTTTCGATACAGAATCCGACCATGAAATTAATTCCAGGTTAATTTCCTTTTCATCAACAAAACCCAGGAAGCCGATTTTACTTTTGCAAAGCTCAATTGATTTTAGTAAAATGAAATTATATATTTCCGTTAGAGGCAACGTTTTTTTGTTGCCAAGTTCTATAAGGGTTTTTAATCTGAACTCATTTTGCTTGATTTCTTCCTCAAGAAGTTTATGATCCGTAATATCATAGAAGGAGATCACAAATCTATTATTGACGGGTACCGATGTTGAGATATGTTTCCATGCATTTGTTTGTTCAATATACCTTTCAGTTTTTATGGTGTGCTTAGCATCAAGATGTTCTTTCCAAAATGAATTAATGCTATCCGAGCTCATGCCATAAATTTCGGTTGCCGATCTTCCAACAACCTGTTCGCGGGTTAATCCGGTATCCAGTTCGAATGCATGGTTCACCTCCAGAATCTTGTAGTCAATGATCTCGCCCCGATTATCAACCACCAATTCATTCAATGAAAGAGCTTCTTCCATGGTGCTGAAGATCGTCCGAAGTTGTTGCTCGCTGTCGAGCAATGCTTCTTCCATTCTCCTTCGTTCCCTCCTATTAGTCGATTCGATCAATTCCCGTTCAACCGCCGGAAGCAGACGTTGTAAATTATTCTTCATCAAGTAATCATGAGCACCTGCTTTCATTGCCCCCACTGCAACCTCTTCGCCAATGGTTCCGGAGAGAACAATAAATGGTATATCAAAGCCAGACTCTTTAAGGAGAGCTAACGCCTCTAATCCGTTGAAATGAGGCATTACGTAATCGGAAAGAACAATATCCCACGCCTTTTTTTTTAGTGCGGCTTTCATATCTTCAGCAGTCTCGACACGTTCAAACTCAATGTCGTAGCCACCCTTTTTAATTTCATGGAGGATTAATAGCGCGTCATCCTCCGAATCTTCGACAACTAATATCTTCAATACCGGTTTCATCACTATTGCCCTCCTTTGGATGGGGGTGCTTCATTGAGCAACAACCAATACAATCCGAGATGACTGACTGCCTCGGCAAATTGATTGAAATCGACTGGTTTTCGTACATAGCTGTTCACCCCCAGACTGTATCCATTTACAATATCCTGTTCCTGTTTTGATGAGGTAAGAATAACCACAGGCAGAAGTTTAGTAAGTTCATTTGCGCGGAGCCGGCGCAATACTTCAAGCCCGTCAATTTTAGGAAGTTTGAGATCGAGTAAAATGACTGTCGGCAACTTCTTAAGATCGCGGCCGGCATATATTCCGGTGCCGAATAGAAAATCTAACGCTTCAGCGCCATCGTTTACCACTACAACCTCATTTTTAATATTGTTCTTTTTTAATGCGCGAAGCGTTAACTCAACATCATCGAGATTATCTTCTACCAGTAAAATCGTTTTGTTTTCCATGATTATAATTTTGAGGAATTGTGAAATAAAATGATGCCCCTTTTTCAACTTCTCCTTCTGCCCATACAATACCGCCATGCCGATGAATAATTCTCTGTACCCTTGCCAGTCCGATACCGGTCCCTGGAAACTCCTTTGCCGAATGGAGGCGTTGAAATGCACCAAATAATTTTTGTGCATACTTCATATCGAAGCCTGCACCATCATCGCGCACGAAATACACCGACATCTCATCTTGCTGCTGTTGACCGAATTCAATGCGTGCTGTTGGATGTTTCGAGGTAAACTTCCATGCATTTTCAATGAGGTTTTCCATAACGATGTGCAAGAGCCGGCCATCGCCCCGTACACTGATTCCTTGTTGAATCTTGAATTCTGCCAATCGATCCGGCCGGTTTTCATGAAGGTCATTTGCAATCTGCTGTGCCATTTCGGTAAGGTTGACTTGCTGGATAGTAATTTCGCTGAGGCTGACGCGTGAAAGATTCAGCATATCGTCGATAAGTTGTGCCATGCGCTGTGCAGCGGAGCGTACACGTTGTAAATAGTTTTTTCCTTCAGCATCCAGCTTGTCCTGATATTCTTCCAGGAGAACCTGGCTAAATCCATCTATACCGCGCAATGGAGCACGCAGGTCGTGTGAAACAGAATAGGCGAATGCTTCAAGTTCTTTATTGGCGGCTTCCAGTTGAACCGTTCGGTCGGCAACACGCTGTTCAAGCTCCAGGTTGAGTTTGCGGACTTCTTCTTCCGCCAGTTTGCGTTCGGTGACGTCGCTGAAGAAACCCACATTGCACTCTTTCCCATTAATAACCATGGGCGTAGTGCAAATATCCGCATATAGCATAGTTCCGTCTTTGCGTAAACACGGAATATCCAATGCGACCGTTTTTTCACCGCGTGCCTGGGCCATGAACTCATCCGATACCCACTCTATATCTTTTTTAGGATGAATATCGTTCATGCTCATTTGTTCCAGTTCTTCTTTTGTATATCCCAACATTCGACATTGGGCCGGATTAGCATATAGGAACATCTTTGTCTCAATGTCTGCGACCAAAATACCCTCTGCCGCACCTTGAAACAGAGCGCGGTATCGTGCTTCACTTTCCCGCAATGCTTCTTCAGCCAGCTTGCTTTCGGTAATGTCGCGCGCGACAAATTGAATGGCTTCCTCACCCAGATAACGGATGGGCATCCCCCTCACCTCAATATCTAACTCTATCCCATCGAGCCGGCGCAGCTTTTGCTCATACAGGGGTGACATGCTCTCTCCTTCTGCCAGACCGGACTGAATTCTCTTCAGGGCAACTTTTCTACGATCGGGGGGTACAAATTCAATCACCGATCTTCCGATAATTTGATCGGGCTCCGAGGCTCCCATCAACCTAAGGCCGGCATCATTAATGAAAACGATCTTTCCTTGCCGATGGATAACGATCATATCATGCGACAGGTCTACGATCTGGCGATAGTGAATCCCGCTTTCCTTCAGCGAATTATACAAGCGTTCGCGTTCAGCGAGTGAGCGTGCCAGTTGAATATTGCCGTAGCTCAGATTGGAAATAATACCCGCAAAATCGGTATAGAAGCTCATAACCGTGAATATCTTTTCCCTGCTCCAGCGAGGAATCCGATCAAGGGCGGCTATGTATTCATCCTCAGGAAAACCGTATCTGCGGGCTTGTTCACGAAACAGGTCATAGTCGATTGTTTCATCTTCAAAAAGGAATTGCCCCAAATACACATTTCCTATATGTTTCCCACCCACATTTATCGGGGTGGCTATATCCCACATGTTATTTTTACACCGGTAAATCTTAAACGTTCCGGGAGTCACATCACGCGTAAGTTCCAGATCGCTTTCAATACAAAACTGGCAGGTTTCCGGATGTATCCTATGAAACCGGGTACAGATATCCTGCCAGCCTGTAGCAACTAATACTTTTCCTTCCAGATCGATGATGGCTATCCCAATATTGGTAAGTTTATGAAAATGGTCCATTAATGATTGAATAGCCTGGATATCAATAATATCAGCCAGGTCCAGCTTCCCGATGTCACCCTCCGGAGCCAGGATGGCATCTAGTTTTGTTCTGACGCGAGCCTCACTTTCACGGAGCGCTTCCTCTGCGCGAATGCGCTCGCTGATATCTTGAACGGTTCCAACGGAGCGGAGAGCCTTACCATCGGCATCATAAAATGTTTTACACTGCTCATGAACGTATTGAATACGTCCATCCTCAAAACGAAGTCGATGGTCAATCGCATAGGGATTCCGCATTTTGAGAGAGTTGGTGTAGGCCGAATTTACAGCCTCCCGGTCATCGGGATGGATTGCATCTAAAAAAGCCTCATATGAAGCGCCGAACTTCCCTGGATCCATCTCAAACATCCGGTAGATTTCATCGGACCACGTGAGAACATTGTGGACGAGATCCAACTCCCAGCTTCCGATCCGGGCGATGCGCTGGGCTTCGTTGAGCTGGGTTTCGCTTTTCTTTAAAGCTTCTTCTGCCAGCTTACGTGTGGTGCTCTCCCGGATAAGTTGTTCTTGCTTCTCAGAAAGAATGGTGTTACACAAAACCAGGGCCATAATGGTGGACAAGGTGTTGAGCAGGCTAAGCACGGAGGTGATATGCTGCTCGTCGGGTAATCCTAGCACCAGCAATGCCCCCACACGGAATTCTCCCGAATTTAGAGGAAATACCATTGATAGCTCATACCCTTCACCTTTCAGAAGCCCGGGAATCTCCGCAGGCTCATCGCCGCGCCAGAGCCGCGCTGCAGGTACATTATGGACAACCTCATATAAGCGATTCCCTGCCGGCGATTCGGCCCATGCCCGTCGTCGTAAAGGATTAACACTGACAACGTGGTACGCTGTCGCCGATAGGATATTCAGGTGTTGGACGAGTAACACGCAGCGCGCGCCAGTGAGGCTCCGAACCTCCTTGGTGAGGCAGGTTCCCAGGTCATGGGCATTATCCGCATGGCTGAGAACCTTACTCAGGATATCCATAGCTGTTGCGGGAAACGCTGAATCTGTGTCTTTTGTGACCAGTATCATCTATCGATTCTTTAAAAAGATTCTGCGGTTTTCCGTACAGCTTGGATATTTTCCGGCTGTGTGTTCCAGGCGATGGCATTCGTCACGGCCACCCAGATTGATTCTCTCGATCTGAGACAGCAACTCCGGTTTATCCGCCTCGTCAGCGAGCTTCCCTCCTTGGATTTTACTCACCATGATGAGGATCCTTAAGGAAAAGTAAAATTGAAGGTTCAATTCTAATAATCTGGTTTTTTCTCTGTCTTTGTTATTCTGACAGGCAACAGAAAGTCGAGCTAATTTTCTAAACGCTCCGGTTCTTTATGAACTCATTATGCACTTATAATATGATTTGTCAGCCAATTATTTGCAATATAACGATTTTTCACAGGAAAAGCTAACCACTTCCCGGTAGATTTTCAAAGCTTTGGGAATGGTTTTTCACACAGCATACCCGATGCATTTCGCGAGATGAAATCAGCCAGCCATTCAATATGCTACATAGAATAGGTATCCTATGACATTCATTACAGAGGGTAACTACCGGAGATGAATCAGAGGAACAGAGACCGTCCGTGATTTATCTGAATAAACAAGATAGTAAAGCCCTGCCGTAATTAATCCCCTGTTCTTCAGATCAATGCATGTTTCTGATGAATTCAGGTCCATGGTGGAAGAGCTGTACTTTTGGCTCCAGATAATCTTTCCTTCAGGAGACACTAATTTCACGGTAGATTCCCGGTGATACCCATCAGGGATAGTAATGGTAATCTGATTAGTAAACGGATTGGGATAGGCCGAAATTGAGAAACCCTGCCCGTCCGGGGTATTCTGGATCCCGCTCGCGGTTGCCGGGATGCGTTCAATCCGGTTTCCGCTGTTCATGGCCACAACCAGCTCACCGGCCGGCTGATCATACCACATACCCCAGGGACCACCGAGATCTGAGCGGTAGGCAACTGTCGGCAAGGTCCATCCGGAAGTATTGACATAAATTGTGTTTGTTGAAGGAGACGAAATATAGTAATTGCCAGCACCATCGGCCGCAATATCTCCTCCTGACGGAATTCCGGTCACCTGTTTGATGCTGATACTGCCATCAGCCGGATTGAGGGATTTTACCGTTATCACGTCTTCGCCATCCAAAAACAGGATCTCACCAGTCAGCGGATCGTACCCCATGGCCCTCGGATAAGCCAATCCCTCAGCAATCGTATTCATAATACCCGTGACCGGGTTAAAGCCGAATATTTTCCCGTCGAGTGATGCCGATAAAAAGAGCATCCCGGCCGGCGTTGACGCCATGCCTTCAAGATATTGGGCATCAGTGCGGTAACTCGCTGTCCTGATACCGGTTAATGGATTATAAACAGTAAGATTGGCTCCAATATTGGCATATAAATGATTATCAACCAACGTTATATCCTGACAGTATCGTGGATTCACGACGCCGCAATGGGATTCGGTACCGGAAGTGGCAATGATATTACCCTGTTCATTATTGACCACCAGAAAGTTGCCGGCAACCGGACCCGGGACGATCCACGAAGGTGCCTGGATCAATGCCAGACGATCGCTGGTATTCTCCCACCATCCGAGAAAATTGGAAGCATAGCCGATAGCCACCACATCCGGATCCCTATCGCCATCGAGGTCAACTATATTCAACGCAAATCCGGAGGTAAGCCCGCCCGGGATCCAGGTTTTTGTAAAACGCTGCTGGCCATTGTTGGAATAAAGAGCCAGTTGTGCAGCACCCATTCCGGCAGCAACCATGTCGTTATCCCCATCCAGATCAAAATCAGCCATATCCAGCCAGATAGCCCCTCCCAGATTCTCCATGGCATTCTTTACAAAGACTCCCGATCCATTGTTCTCATACCAGGCCTGCAGACTGGAAGTACACCCGGATGCAAGAATGTCCGGATCACCATCCTTGTCGATATCCCTGGCGAGTACAGTATGCGCCAGAGAAAACTGGTTATCGATCAGGTGCTGAGTAAAGACCCCGGATCCATTGTTTTCCCACCAGTAGACCTCTCCGGTTGTCTCGTCTGACCCAATCATATCGAGGTCTCCGTCGAGATCAATATCGGTGGCTTCAACAAAGGGTGATTGATCTAATAGTGCAGATATCACATGTTTGATAAAAACCTCGTTACCGTCATTCTCCCACCAGGCAACCTCACTCAGGGCGGCCGTGTTATCCCAGCCTGAGCAGAGAATATCCATGTCTCCATCCTGATCCAGGTCGGTCAGCTGAACCGTATGGGCGCCCCGGAAATTGTTGTCCAAAAGGCGGGTGGTAAACTGCCCGGTTCCGTCATTTTCGTACCATTCGATCCGGTTTCCGGAATAAGACGCAGCAATCAGGTCGGTATCACCATCGCCGTCAATATCTCCTGACCGGATCGATCTTCCACCGGTAAAACCGGTTTTTATCTGCCTTTTAGTGAAATTCCCCTGACCATCGCCTTCCCACCAGGCTACTCCACCATCGGTATTTGAAACGGTTGCCAGGTCGGGATGTCCGTCACTGTTAATGTCGCCAGAACTCACATCCATCGGTTGTCCGATCGTTGCTATGGTATGTTTAAGGAAAGAGGTCTGGGCTCCGGCAATCGGGCTGAAAGCAAATCCCAGCCAGATGACTAATCCTGCAGATAACAATGATACTCTCATTTTTTTCTCCATTTTATTCACAAGAATACCGCAGCGATTCAGAACCATCAATATTATTTGCCCATCCGTTATTGAAGGAGGTCATAAGAATATCGCGGTCCCACAACCGCCTTTCGGCATCGGGAAATTGTTGTTGGTCGACCTATACCCTACATTTGGCGAAAAAAGGATCATCGTTTCTTTTCCGATTCTACATTTGTATTCCTTACTATTATCAGCAAGTCCAATGTGGTTCAGCATACAATATAAGAATCCCTGGATGCGGATCCTGATCCATGCAGGATTCTGGATTGCTTATCTGCTCATCAATTCGATTACTGCGGTCAGGTACTATCCCGACAGGGATTTTTTCCTTCTGACCCTGCAGTCCATGTTGACCCTCCCGGTTGACATGCTGGCCACCTACCTGACGGTTTATGTGCTCTTTACCAGGTTCCTGTTTAAGCGCAAATATCTTCTTTTTGCCTTAACTCTGGCAGGATCAGCCGTTTTCTTCATCCTGCTTCAGCGGGTGATCATCTATTTCATGACTTATCCCATTTTCTTCCCTGATCTAAAACCGCAATACACATTCTTTAATATCAACTGGTTTTACAGTTTTACCAATATTTATCTGGTTGTCGCCGTGGTATCGGTCATCAAGCTTTTTAAGATCAGCCTGGTACAACAGGAAAATGCCAGGGAGCTGGACCAGAAAAAGACTGAAGCCGAATTGAATTTTCTCAAATCGCAGGTCCATCCTCATTTCCTGTTTAATACCCTGAATAATCTCTATGCCCTTACATTGGACAAATCCGATAAAGCTCCGGAAATAGTATTAAAGCTTTCCGATCTTCTGAATTACATGCTTTATGAATGTAACGAGCCCTTCAAGCTGGTCAGCGAAGAGGTTCGGCTGCTTGAAAATTACCTGGCGCTTGAACGGATCCGGTATGGGGACCATCTCGATCTGGATTTTCAGGTTACCGGTGAAATTGCCGGCAAGCGACTGGCACCTATGCTTCTGCTTCCGTTTGTCGAGAACGCGTTTAAGCATGGAGTGAGCCAGGTGAGCAAAAATGCCAGCATCCACATTTTTTTGAATATCATCGGCAATAAACTGATTTTTTCGGTCAGGAATTCCCGTTCATTGTTGCCTGATGCTGATTTCTCAGGGTATACCAAAGGCATTGGTCTGACTAATGTCAAGAAGCGCCTGGAATTGCTGTATCCTGAAAAACACGAGCTGACGGTCGAGCAAACCGACAACGATTTTTCGATACATTTAAAGATTAATCTGGATATCAACGATGAACGTAAAGTGCCTTCTGGTAGACGATGAACCCCTGGCTCTGAGGGTCCTTGAGAACCACATTGAAAAGGTCCCCTGGCTGGATATTGCCGGAACCTGCAACAATCCCGTTGAGGCCTATGACATTCTCAGGACCCGAAAGATCGATCTTTTGTTTCTGGATATCCAGATGCCCGAATTATCGGGACTTGATTTTCTCCGGAGTCTGCCGCATCCTCCCCAGGTGATTTTCACAACAGCCTATCGTCAGTTTGCGGTAGACGCCTACGACCTTGACGGGCTGGACTACCTGGTTAAACCCATAGCTTTTCCCCGTTTCGTAAAGGCGGTCAATAAATACCTTGAGCGAATGGGTAACGAAAAGTGTGTATCCATGGTTCCTGGTGATCATTCGGAGAGGCGTTCTTTCTTCATCAGGAAAGAGAATGAGATGATCCGAGTATTCGTGGATGAGATTCTCTATTTCGAGTCCCTGAAGGACTACCTGCAGATATTTCTCAAAGATCAGCGGCTTATCTATAAAGCAAGGATTTCAGACATGGAAGAGGAACTCCATGACGATCAGTTTCTTAGAATACACAAGTCGTATCTGGTCAACACTTCTAAAATCAAGTCGGTATCTCCCACCGAAATCTCAGTGGAAGGAATCCGGCTGCCTGTCGGCCGCACGTATAAAACCCTGGTCCAAAAAAAGCTCGGCATAACCTAAACACACCTCACCCCCGGCCCCTCCCGCGCTCCCTTTGGTCGCGGGAGAGGGGGAGTTCCGTAAGCCCGTATGCCCTTGTGCCCTTGTGCCCTTGTGCCCTTATGCCCCTTTTCACTATCTTTACTCCTCTTTTGAAAACTAAACAATGCAGAGCGACCTTATTTCTCATAATTCAATTCAACCTGCTGATATAGATACTGTTGTGCGGTATCATTCGGAGTATTACAATGAGAAATACGGTTTTAACCATGAGTTCGGGGAATATGTGAGAAAACCTTTAACGGATCTGGTCGAAAGAAAATCGACCAAAGAGAGGGTTTGGCTGATCAGGGATTCCGGATCAGTGAAAGGATGCATTACCCTGGTGCACAACAGTGATAAGGAAGCCCAGCTTCGATGGTATTATGTGGATGAAACACTCAGGGGTAAGGGCCTGGGAAGTGAACTGATCAAACGGCTCATAGATTTTGCACGGGAGCAGGATTACCGGCGGGTAATCCTGTGGACAGTCAGCCTCCTGAAAGACGCACGGAGAATGTACGAAAAACATGGTTTTGAGCTCCAGGAGGAATTTACCCATACGAAATGGGGACTCGAGCTCACGGAACAGAAATTCAGGTTGAATTTATCTGGCCGCGAATGAAATCAATGGTACTCACAGGTCCGGGACAGATGTCGATGACCGAAAGGCCCATGCCTGTTGTTGAAAAGGATACCGATGTGCTGATCCGGATGAAAACCGTCGGGGTTTGCGGATCGGATATCCATTATTATATCCACGGGAAGATCGGGAGCCAGGTGGTGCAATACCCGTTCATCGTCGGGCATGAAGGGGCCGGTGAAGTGGTTTCCATCGGGCCGGGAGTCACACGGGTGGCACCGGGCCAACGGATCGCCATCGATCCTGCCATGCCTTGTTTCGCATGCGACCAGTGCCTCGAAGGAAGGCCCCATACCTGCCGCAACCTGAAATTCCTCGGTTGCCCCGGTCAGGCAGAAGGCTGTCTCTCGGAGTACATCGTAATGCCGGAAACCAGTTGCTATCCGATCCCGGATTCAATGTCCCACGATGAAGCAGCCATCTCCGAGCCCATGGCCATCGGAGTTTATGCCGTCCGGATTGCCGGAATACCAATGAAAGGCAAAAAAATTGGCGTCCTTGGCTTTGGTCCGATCGGAATGAGCGTTCTGCTTGCAGCCAGGGAACAAGGGGCGGAGAAAGCCTATGTTACTGACAGGATCGATGCACGTCTGGCAACTGCCAGGTTAACCGGGGCTTCCCTGACCGGCAATCCGGATCGCGACGATATAGTGGCTATGATCAAAGCCGACGAACCCCGTCTGCTGGATGTGATCTTTGAATGCTGCGGCAAACAGGAAGCCGTGAATCACGCGATTGAACTGCTCCGGCCGGGAGGCAAGCTGATGGTTATCGGTATTCCGGAATTCAGCCACTGGTCGTTTCCTGTCGATGAATTGCGCAGGAAGGAGATCACCATTCAGAATGTTCGCCGGCAGAACGAGTGCGTCCGGGATACCCTTGACCTGATGGCCTCCCATAGGATCGATGTGAGCCGTATGCCCACACACTGGTTCCCCTTCGAACGCTCCAAAGAAGCTTTCGACCTGGTGGCCGGCTATCAGGATGGAGTGATGAAAGCAATGATTGAGTTTGAAAAAAGTTGACAGTGATGAAAAAGTGGGTGCAGAAAGCCATCGTTCAGAAAACGATATCCTATTTACCATTCAGTGATAAGCTGAACTTCTTTTTCCAAAAACATATCACCCGGGGGGTTAACCTGACCAATGAGTTTTTTACAGACCGGATTGGGCATGCCGCTGAACATCTGAAGGCTTATAAAAAACTGACAGGGAAAGAGGTTCCGGAAAGCTGCCTGGAGATCGGAACCGGATGGTACCCGATCGTTCCGGTCAGTTTTTTCCTGGCCGGCTCCGATGCTGTTTTTTCCGTTGATATCGCTTTCCATACCACGAAAGAGCGGATCAGGGCCACTCTGGAAAAAATGGTTGAGGCAGGACACTCGGGGCGACTGGAAGCCTGTTTCAGATACTCCCCGGAAAGATTCGAAATCATTGAAAACCTTCTCCGCGACTATGACCGTTTGTCGTTGAGCGATGTGCTCCGGAAAATGAATTTCACCTGTCTGGTTGAAGATGCCAGGAGCCTCTCTTTACCTGATAACTCTATCGATCTCATCAATTCGAATAACACGTTTGAACATATTTATCCCGATATTCTGATCCCGATCCTAAGGGAGTTCAAGCGCGTGGCCAGGCAAGAAGGAGGCGCAATGTCACACTTCATCGATATGTCGGACCATTTCGCCCATTTCGATAAGTCGATCAGCATATATAATTTTTTGAAATTTTCAGACAGGCAATGGAAGTGGATCGATAACTCCGTCCAGCCTCAGAACCGCATGAGAATTTATGAATACAGGAATATTTATTCCGATTTATCCATTCCATGCACCCTCGAATCCTTCAGGGAAGGAAACCGTGAACAGCTATCTTTGATACGCCTTTCAGACCGGTTTAAGAACAATTCTCCGGAGGAAACGGCGATCAGCCATTGCCATTTCATTTCTGCAACATCTTTTTTTCGCTAAATAAAGTGTATATCGTACCTTTATTATCCTAAAGATTACTTCGCGATGAAAACAAACCGTTTATTTAGTCTGGCAGTAATTCTTTTGATTGCTGCTTCCGGATCTGTATGGATCGGCTGCCAGTCATTAAAATCCATGTCAGGTAAACTCAACCTGGCCGTAATAGCCACTCCTTCTGCTTCGATAGAGTGGGGAAACTGGGCTGCAGCCATGAATGACGGCCTTACTCCGACTGATACACTGCCCTGGCGCCCGCGTGCCGGCCGTGGCCCGAGGAGGCCACCGATGCCGCAGTTTGTGCAGTATGAATGGCTTCAGCCGATTCAGACGAATAAAGTGGATTTGTTCCTATGGGATTACAAGAACGGATTGGAATTGCCGCAAGCATACCGGATCAGCTACTGGGACGGAAATGAATTCGTACCGGTCAAAAGGATTAAGGGACAGGGGCTGGAAAACGGCCGGTTCAATACTACAACATTTGAACCTGTTGTGACGACCAGGCTCAGGGTTGATGTCGATTCCGCTGCATTGTTCACGGCCAACGTGGTTGAATGGAAGGTTTATCCGGCTCCGGGTGCTCCTGATGTTGCGCCGGTACTCTCGGCAGGCAACGACCGCGTGGTAATGGACGGCGGGAAAACCTGGCTTTCGGGTAGTGCCAGAACGGTAACCGGACTGAACGGTACGCTGTGGGAAAAACAATCGGGTCCGGGTGCGGTGACATTTGCTGATGCCACGGCCATGAAGACGACTGCGACGTTTAGTCAACCAGGAAATTATGTCCTTTCTTTGACAGCCCTGGAAGGTAAAATGAAAGCGACATCAACCTTAAAAGTCAAAGTGCAACTGCCTCCGCAATCGGAGCGCCTTGATGTGGTTTATACCAAACGATACTCAATAAACAGCCCCCTGTGGAATGACCGCGCCAGGGCAATCATTGTCAACTGGATTCCCTGGTGTATCGATCAGATCAACCGCACCGACCTGAAAACCGGCCAGGGCGGGATGGATAATTTCATCGAAGCGGCCAAAGCCCTTCAGGGTAAACCGCACGGAAAACATCTGGGTTATGTTTTCTCCAACGCCTGGGTACACCAAACCGTTGAATCGATGAGCATCGCTTTGATGGTTGATCCGCAGGGAGATCCCGGGATCATTAAGGCCCAGGAAAAAATGAAAGCCACCCTGGAAGATTGGATCCCGAAGATACTTGCCGCACAGGAACCCGACGGCTATCTGCAAACTGCCTATACACTCCGCGACACTACCCGCTGGAAATCACGCTGGGCGCCTGAAACCCGTGGTAATCACGAAGGCTATGTTGCCGGCTACTTCATTGAATCGGCCATCAACCATTATACTCTCACCAACGGGAAAGATACCCGCCTGTATGATGCCGCCAAAAAGCTGGCCGATTGCTGGGTAGCCAATATCGGTCCGGGCAGGAATGCCTGGTTCGACGGCCATCAGGAGATGGAACAGGCCCTGGTCCGCTTTGGACGGTTTGTTAACGATATGGAAGGTAACCACCGGGGTGACAGCTACATTGATCTGGCTAAGTTTCTCCTCGACAACCGCGGCGGAGGCGAAGAGTATGACCAGAGCCATGTACCCGTCCAGCAGCAATATGAAGCAGTCGGGCATGCTGTCCGCGCTGCTTATACCTATTCCGGAATGACCGATATTGCCGCCGAAACGGGCGATGTCGATTATCAGAGTGCGACCATGTCGCTCTGGGATAATATCGTGAATAAAAAATACTATATCACCGGCGGGATCGGCAGCGGAGAAAGTGCCGAAGGATTCGGACCCGAATATTCCCTGGGCAACCGGGCGTATTGCGAAGCCTGTTCAAGCTGTGGCATGATCTTTTTCCACTACAAGATGAACCTCGCGTATCATGATGCCCGGTATGTAGATAATTATGAAGAGACGATGTACAATGCTTTATTGGGTTCCCTGGATCTGGAAGGCAAGAATTTTTATTACGATAATCCGCTTGTGTCGAATGAACCCCGCTATAACTGGCATGTCTGCCCGTGCTGCGTCGGCAACATACCGCGTACCCTGCTGATGATCCCCACCTGGACCTACGTCAAAGGTACCGACGGGATTTATGTAAACCTGTTCATCGGCAGCACCATCAATGTTGACCGCGTTGCCGGAACCGATGTTGAGATGGTTCAGGAAACCAATTATCCCTGGAGCGGAAAGGTCAGTATCAACGTCAATCCGAAAGACTCAAAGGTGTTCACGGTATATGTCCGCGTTCCCAATCGCACAACCAGTGACCTGTATATGCCGGCACCGAAAGTGAGCGGACTTAAATCGCTGGCTGTGAACGGTAAGCAGGTGGATGTGGGAATCATGAATGGCTATGCACCGATCACCCGTAAATGGGCCAAAGGTGATAAAATTGATCTGGAGATCCCGATGGAAGTGCAACGGGTTATCGCTGACGAGCATATTGTAGCCGA
The DNA here is from genome assembly GCA_043797975.1 of Bacteroidota bacterium. GTDB lineage: Bacteria > Bacteroidota > Bacteroidia > Bacteroidales > UBA12481 > UBA12481. Next base: position 65,300 of record JAZDPC010000004.1, on the reverse strand, counting down.
CCGGGGAAAGGTTGCCCTTCGTTATGGGCCTCTGGTCTATAATGTGGAGCTGGCCGATCAGCCTGATATTGAACAGTCGCTGGGTGCAGGTCAGCTATCCACGGAATGGAGACCTGATCTCCTGAGAGGCGTTGTCACCATCAAGGGAACATGGGCCAATGGTACTCCGTTGCTCGCTATTCCGAACTTCGCACGTAACAACCGCGATACCGCAAGATTGGAAGACCGGCGCAAAGTAACGTCTGCCGTCTGGATCAACAGGTGACAGGACGCTGTTGTTACTAATCGTTAAGCAAAAAACTAACCATCAAATAGTTATGAAATCATTTGCCCTAATCATCATGAGCGCAACGCTATGGAGCGGGATTTCAGCGCAGGAGCTCAAGCCCATCCAACTCAACGCTCCCGATAAAACCAAGGGAATGAACATCATGAAAGCCCTGGAACTCAGGTCATCGGTAAGGGATTTCTCAGAAACCAGATTAACCCTGCAGGAACTTTCCGATCTCGTATGGGCAGCCAACGGGATCAACCGTCCTGAAAAATCAGGGCGGACAGCCCCTTCTTCAATGAATGCACAGGATGTGGACGTATATGCGATTATGGCCGAAGGAGCTTTCGTTTACGATTTTAAACAACATGCTCTGAATCCGGTTGCAGCGGGAGACCATCGCAAACTCGTGGCCGACCGCCAGCCCGAAATGGCCGTCGCACCGGTTATGCTGGTATTGGTATCCGACCTTTCCCGGCTTAAGGACAAAGACGAAAACATAAGAATGACGAAGGCCTGCATGGACGTGGGAACCGTTTCTCAGAATATTTCACTTTTCTGCTCCGGAACCGGGTTAGTAACCGTACCGCGTGCTTCCATGAATCAGGAGGAACTCAGGAAAGTCCTGCAGCTTAAGGAAACGCAGAAGATGATCATGAACCATCCGGTCGGATACCAGAAATAAGGCAGAGGGCAAAGGGCACAAGGCATAAGGCGATTTTGTCCTTTCCGATCGGCTTGGAAAGGGAATATCCGGGATTGATTTTTCGTCAATGTAATTTTGTGGTTGCAAACAAAAAAACATTGATTTCATGAGAACCACCCGGTTGATTATCGTATTGCCGTTTTGTCTTTTCCTTCTTTCCCCGGTTACCAGCGTTGCTCAGAATTTATTGAGAGGTCCCCAGAAAATTGTTGTTGATGCCGCCCGAAACCGCCTGCTGGTTTCGAATTATGACGGCGGGGCTCTTGTTGAGATCGACAGTGCCGGACACCAGAGCTATTTCGTGCAAAATGCCGGTTTTGTGGATGGCTGTGAGATTGTCGGCGATACGATTTACGGTGTCGGTAATAACAGAAGAGTCCTGGCGTATGACCTGGTTTCAAAGAGACAGATCATGAATATAACTCTCACGGGCAATGCGGCAAATTATCTGTCCAGCGTAGCCTATGATTCCGCCGGTCATATTTTTATCTCGTGCCCGAGTACCAATGAGATTTACAAACTGAGACTCAGCGACCGGAAGTGGTGGGTTTTTGTTAAAGACAACGGCCTGAACAAACCCAACGGTGTCCTTCTTGAAAAAGAGAAGAACCGGATCGTGGTCATCGATGATTCCCCCAGCCCTGCCCTGATTCACGCCATCAGTCTGGCAGATACGAGTGTAACAACAATCAGATCAACCACTTTCACCCAGCCTGACGGAATCACGCGTGACAAGTACGGATATCATTATATGGGCGGCTATTATCTGACGGGATTGTACATGACGGATGCCGGTTTCAGCTATGCCCCCACAAAATTCTTTAGCGGGGCCAGCATGGTTTACCCCACTTACGATCCTGCCACTCACAGCCTTCTGGTCACCCATTATAACGACAATACCTGGGAACGTGTGCCGCTTACAACAACCGCATCCATCGAAATATCAACGGCGCGTGAACCTTTACTCTATTCCGTTTACCCGAATCCCTTCGCCTCCGATCTGACCCTGCGATTTGAGCTGAAAACGAATTCAAGTGTCCGGATTGAGGCCTTTAATTCCGCAGGAATGCGGGTATCCGTATTGGTTGATGAAGAAAAGGGACCGGGAATCCAATCGGTAACCTGGAACGGAACTGATGATTCTGGCAGGAAGGCTGCCAAAGGTGTCTACCTTTTCAGATTGTCCATGGACGGAGCCGTTCAGGTACAGGAAGCAATCAAGCTCGAATAAACGTTTCCCCAACCAGCCGTAGTCAGCCCGGTTATTATCGGAAAGCAGGGGTGACCCTCGGGTAAAAGAGTTAATTTTAAATAAAATTAATTCTTTACCCATGAGAGCGTTAGTAACCGGGCTCCTGATGGTTGTATGCAGCCTGACAGGCTTCACCCAGGGGCGGATCAGTGTTCAGCTCGGAGATCTGAAGAAATCCGGGATTGAAGGTAACGGAGTGGTTCTGACTACCCGCGAAGCACAAATGAGATTATCAGCCTATGGTCCCGATATCATCCGCGTGAGGGTAACCCGGGAGAAACCTGCGGCAGATTTTTCGTATGCGGTGATCGGAAAACCCGATGGCAAGCTCGGTAAGATATCAGAAAATGATCAGGCAATTGTCTATTCCACCGGGAAAGTCAGTGTGACAGTCAATAAGTCACCTCTCCGGCTAAAGTTTACCGATGGATCCGGCCGGGTGATCAGCGAGGATGATCCGGCTCTCGGCGTGAGCTGGATGGGCAATGAGGTTACCAGTTACCGCAGGCTTTTTCCGGATGAACGGTTCATCGGGCTCGGAGAAAAAACCGGAGGGCTCAACCGGCGGGGCAGTTCTTATGTAAACTGGAATTCCGATGTGCCGGCTTATGCCCTTGACAAGGATCCGTTGTATTCCACCATTCCGTTTTTCATTGGTATGCATGATAAGCTCGTTTACGGTATATTCCTGGATAACTCCTATAAAACGTTCTTTGATTTCGGGGCCTCCACGGATGGCCGGATGTCAAGTTTTGGTGCTCCCGACGGGGAACTGAACTATTACCTGATCAGCGGTGAAACCGTCGCTGATATTATCCGTAACTACACCGGTCTCACCGGACGGGCCCAGCTCCCGCCCCTCTGGAGCTTCGGTTATCAGCAGTGCCGCTGGTCGTATTATCCCGACAAAGAATTACTTACCATAGCAAAAACATTCAGGGACAAGCAGATACCCATTGACGTCCTCTATCTCGATATTCATTACATGGACAATTACAAGATATTCACCTTTAGTCCCGAGAATTATCCGAACCCGAAAGAGACGATTGCCGAACTGAAGAACATGGGTTTCAAGGTGGTGGTGATCATCGATCCCGGGCTGAAAATTGAATCCGGGTATAGTGCTTATGAGGAGGGCGTGAAGAACAATTATTTCATCAAATATCCTGATGGGACCGACTATACCGGGAGTGTCTGGCCGGGACCGTCACACTTCCCCGATTTTACCAATCCTCTCGTCAGGGACTGGTGGGGAGGATTGTTCAAAGTTTACACCGATGCAGGTATCGACGGCTATTGGAACGACATGAACGAGCCGGCTGCCTGGGGGCAGAATATTCCCGACCTGGTTCAGTTCGATTTTGACGGCCATAATACAACCATGAGCCAGGCTCATAATGTGTACGGCATGCAGATGGTTCGCTCCACCTATGATGGGATCAGGAAGCTCAATCCTGATAAACGGCCGCTAACCATAACCCGGGCCACATATGCCGGGGGCCAGCGCTATTCGACCATCTGGACGGGCGATAATGCCTCTTACGATGACCACATGCTGCTCGGCACCAGGTTGGTAAACAGTCTGGGAGTAAGCGGATTTCCGTTTGCCGGTCCCGATGTGGGCGGTTTCGTCGGCGAACCCTCACCCGATCTGATCATGAGGTGGCTCTCCATCGGGATTTACACGCCATTCCTTCGGAATCATGTCGACTATAACCACAACTACCGCGAGCCCTGGATTTACGGCAAGGAAAATGAAAAGATCGCCCGGGAGCTGATCAATCAGCGCTACAGGCTGCTGCCCTATATCTATTCGGCGGCTTACGAAGCCACGCAAACCGGACTGCCCGTGAGCCGTACCCTGGCCATCGATTACTCCTTCGATGATCAGATTTACCGCCCCGAATTTGAAAACGAATACCTTTTCGGCGATGGCTTGCTGGTTGCCCCGGTGGTAAGCACCCAGAAGTTTACCAAAGTTTACCTTCCGGCCGCCGGCTGGTACCGGTTGTCCACTGACGCCTATTTCGAAGGCGGCAAGGAAATCCTGGCAGAGGCACCGATCGATGATCTCCCGGTTTTCGCCAAAGCCGGAGCCATCATTCCGATGCAATCGGTTATTCAGAATACCACAATGAAGCCCGATGAGACTATGCTCCTGCATATCTATTACGGCAAGCACCCCACCACATTCACCTATTATGTGGACGACGGTGTTTCCTTTGAATATGAAAGGGGCGTCTATTTCAAACGGCAGATCTCTTTTAATCCCTCAAAAAATGAGATCAGCATCGGTGAGAAGGAAGGTTCCATGACCGGCAAGTTCACCAAGGTTAAGCTGATACTGCACGGATTTCCGGCAATCAATGAAATTAAAGTCAATGGAACGGGAGCCGGCGTAAATAAGGAATCGGAAAAGGTTCAGTCGGTCACCTTCGGACGGAGTGACAAGGAAACGGTAATAATATGGTAAAATTGTATCGCAGAAGGTCCATGTAATTATCCGGATTGACAGTATGGAATTGCTGAACCGGATAAGCGTTCTGGAAGGTTTTGGGTATTCTGGCCGGTTTCCTGGGATTGATACCCATTGAATGCCCCGATCTGCTAATCGCAAAAATGTATATCAGTACGTCACTTCCATAGCTAATTGGCATATAGAAGATAACTGTTTTTCATCGTTACATACAATTTGTAAACGTTATTCATGAATCATAAGTTTTTTTCACTTATCTTTGGTGTAAAGAAATTTCACGAATAATGGCAGATATTAAACGTTTTTCACAACCAATAAATGTTTTTCACGGGAGAACGGCACCTGAACCGGGGAAATTGGTGGGTTACGGTGCCCTGATTGAAGCATTGGATTTGCCGGTCCCGCTTCCCGGTCAATTAGCAATGATCAGCGAAAGGCACAGATACTATACATTTGAAGGATGGTTGGTTTTCACTCCAAGACATCAGCCGGATGAAACCCTGTATGATCACCTGGTTTTCGCGCTGAAATATGAAGGTATCAATCTGCTGTTTTTTAAAAAAATGTTTGAGCAGATAGAACCTGCTACCATCGAACAATGGGTGCACAATGAACCCTTTGGCCAGTATAGCCGGAAAATCTGGTTCCTCTTTGAATGGCTGATGCAAAAACCGTTGCAAATACCTGATTTAAAGGCAGGAAATTACATCCCTCTGATTGATAAAGAGATGGAATTTACCAACGCGGTCAGTATTAATTCAAGGCGGCACCGGATAAAAAACAACCTTCCGGGAACGGTTGGTTTTTGCCCGCTCATTCGTCAAACCGAAAAGCTCAAAAGGTTTATAGCGCAAAATCTTGCTGAGAAAACACAGAATGTAATCAACGATTTCCATAAAGACCTTCTTTTAAGAACATCGGCTTTCCTGATGCTGAAAGATTCAAAGGCGTCTTTCTCCATCGAAGGGGAAAAACCTGCTTACACCAGGGCTCTGCGATGGGCCAAATGCATTGGAGAGGCCGGTGCCAGGCCATTGAGTAATGAAGAATTCCTTCGCTTGCAACAGGTCATCATTGAGAACAGCCGGTTTGTTAAAATGGGTTACAGAACTGAGGGAGGCTTCATTGGAGATCACGATCGCACTACCGGAGAGCCTATCCCTGAACATATTTCAGCGCGATGGCAGGACCTTGATAATCTGATGACCGGCTTGCTGGGTACTGCAAGGTTTATGGATGCGAACCGGTATGATCCCGTCCTCACTGCAACTTCGATAGCATTTGGCTTTGTATTTATTCATCCATTTGTTGACGGAAACGGGAGGTTGCACCGGTATCTCATTCATCATTTGCTGGCCTCGATGAAATACACCCCTCAAGGTATTATCTTTCCGGTTTCGGCAGCGATTCTGAAACACATTGACGAATACCGCAAAATATTGGAGAGGTTTTCACTTCCCTTGCTTGACTTTATCCAATGGAAAACAACAACAGACTATAATGTGGAAGTTCTCAACGAAACCATCGATTACTATCGCTATTTTGATGCAACGGAACAGGCAGAGTTTTTATTTGAATGTATTGATGATACCATCAATGCGATAATACCCGGTGAAGCATTATATCTGAAGAATTATGATGAGATGAAGGGCTGGCTGGATAACCGCTTCCAGATGCCTGATCATTTAGCGGCCTTGCTTATCCGGTTCCTGGATCAGAGCCATGGCCAACTTTCAACACGGGCAAGGATAAAGGAATTTGTGACTTTAAATGATGCAGAAGTAGAAGAAATAAAGACAATGTTTGGGAAAATTTTTGAGAAATAGAGTTGGTGTGATAACCCGGCTGTCATCGAACTGAATCTCAATAGAATAGTAGAACAATAAATAATCTAAAACCATGCAAATCTTGAAAAATGCTTACTTCATTGTAGCCGGTCTGATACTCCTCACGGGCTGCGGAACACCGGCTCCGGAAACCGGCCCCAACCACCTGACCCTCTGGTATAAACAACCCGCAAAGGTCTGGGATGAAGCCCTTCCGGTAGGCAATGGCCGACTGGGTGCCATGGTGTTCGGGGACCCGCTGCATGAACGGATCCAGATCAATGAAGAAAGTATTTGGGAAGGAAGCCCGATGAACGGGAACAATCCCACGGCACTGGAATATCTTCCCCAACTGCAGAAAGCCCTGTTCGAAAACAAATTCAAGGAAGCCTGGCAACTGGCCAACGACCACATGATCGGCACACCGCCACGTATCCGTTCGTACCAGCCGCTGGGCGATCTGCTGATCGATTACGGCTGGAAAAGCGAGCCGCAGAACTATCGGCGCTCTCTCGATCTGAAAACCGGAATCGCAGTCACCGAATTCCTCGTGGATGGCAGGAAATACCGCCAGGATGTGTATGCTTCCGTTCCTGATAATATCCTGATAGTTACTATTAAAGCCCTTGACGGCGGATCGATCGATGCCTCCTTTTCACTGACCCGTGAGAAGGATGCAGTGATCATTGCAACCAATGAAGGCAAGATCCTTCTTACCGGCCAGATCATCGACCAGGATGATCCCCGGATGGGGCCCGGGGGTGCGCATATGAAATTCGCCGGCGAACTCCGACTCTCCACTAACGGAAAACTGACTGCCAACAACTCTCAACCTTCTCAACCTTCTCAATCCCGGAGTACCGGGATCTCCGCTTCGCTCCTACCTCTGCAACCTGCAACCTGCAACCCGCAACTTCATGTTTCTTCCGCCCGTTTCGTCACCCTCCGCCTCACGGCTGCAACGGACTATTCTCTCGAGAAACTGGATTTCGACAGGACCATCAACCCCCCGGCTGTCTGTGCATCCATCCTGGATCAGGCAGAAGATCAGTCTGATAAAAGACTAATGAAGAGGCATCTGGCGGAATATCAGGCTATGTTCAACCGGGTTTCCCTTGATCTGGGCGGTTCGGAACTGGATTCCCTTCCTACGGATGCCCGTTTGGCAAGGATGAAAGAGGGGGGCGAGGATAATGCCCTCATTGCCATGTATTTCCAGTACGGACGTTATCTTCTGATGGGTTCCTCGCGCGGACCGGCCGTTTTGCCGGCCAACCTTCAGGGGATCTGGAACCAGGACATGCAGGCAGCATGGAACTCAGATTTCCATACGAATATCAACCTTCAGATGAACTACTGGCCGGCAGAGGTGTGCAACCTTACCGAAACCACACGGCCACTGATCGGGTTCATGGAAAGGATGGTGATTCCGGGAACAGTCACTGCCCGCGAAACTTACGGCACCGGCGGATGGGTGTTCCATCACGTCCTCGATCCTTTCGGCCGGACCAGCGTCGCTGACGGGGTCTGGGGCATCACTCCGCTCAACGGCCCCTGGATGACCTTTACCGTTTACGAGCATTTCCTGTTTACCCGCGATACGGCATTTTTACACAGCGTGGCCTGGCCGATGATGAAGGGATCCGCTGAATTTGTACTGGGATTCCTGGTCGAATCCCCGGAAGAATATCTGGTCACCAATCCCTCGCATTCCCCTGAAAATGCCTTCATCATCCCGGGGACCAAGGAGACGTCATCGCTTACCTATTCCGCAACCGTTGATATCGAGATATTGAACACCCTGTTCGACTATTGCAGAGAGGCCTGCCAAATTCTCGGAACCGATCCGGATTTTGCAGCAAAAGTCGAGTCTGCACAGAAACGGCTGCCTCCGGTTCGGATCAATTCCAAGGGGGTGATCCAGGAGTGGATCGCCGATTACGACGAGATAGAGCCTGGACACCGGCATATGTCGCACCTGCTGGGGCTTTATCCTCTGGCGCAGTTTACTCCGGAACATCCGGAGCTGTTCAACGCTGCAAGGGCGACGATCGAAAGACGCCTGTCCTTCGGGGGAGGTCAGACCGGCTGGAGCCGTGCCTGGATCATCGACATGTATGCCCGGCTACTGGATGGTGAGAAAGCCTATCAGAATGTATTGGCCTTGTTACGAAAATGCACCCTGAAAAACCTGTTTGATACTCATCCGCCCTTCCAGATCGATGGCAATTTCGGCGGTACGGCTGGCATTGCGGAGATGCTCATTCAGTCGCACAACGGAGTGATCCGCCTGCTACCGGCTTGCCCTAAAGCCTGGAGCACCGGTGAAGTGAAAGGCCTGTGTGCCCGCGGAGGTTTCGTCGTCGATATGAAATGGAAGAACGGCAAGCTGACGGACGCCCGGATCAGCTCAAAAGCCGGCGGAAAGGCAAAAGTCCTCTATAACGGGCAAATGCAGGACGTTGTGCTGAAGGTTGGAGAGAGCAAAGAGGTGATTGGACCTACTCCGGTCTCCGGTCTATAGTCTCCCGAATAGCCTCCTGTCAAAACCGAACGGTTCGGTTTTGACGATCCTGACCTGGCTGATCTCCGGGTGAGCCGGGTTGATCAGGTAGTTGAAGTCACCGGGAACCACAGCAGACGGGACTTTGAGAACCAGGTACCGGTTCTCCTTTACGAAGTGGTCGCCGATGATCCTGGTGAAATGCGGGTAGGGGAAGGATCTCCAATCAGGCGGGAGTTTTTCAGGATCAATTTCTGATAGTATTGCCTGATCAGGGAGGAAAATCGTAACCAGCCGGTAATCAGTTGGCAATAAACCCAACCCGGTATGTACGGCTATCTCAGCGGTGCAGAGTGCGCGGGATTCGCTGGTATAGACTAAAGCAACACCGGAACTGTTCCAACGGCCTCCTGACAGCCGGGCTCCAAGCCCTGACAGGTCTTGTGCATAGTGCTGCTTCGATAGGCGGTATACGATCATGACAGGATCCCGTATTCAATCCGCTGAAGTTCATTCCGGACCAACTGTACACCCAGTGTGCTGTCAAGCAGATCCTTAGGCTTACTGCCTCCAAGGGCCAGGTTCTCGTCACCGAGCCAGATATCAAGTTTTTTCCTGCTTCCGAATACCTTGACCGACTGCTTATACAACAGAGTGATCTCGATGATCCGCTCTGATGAAACCGGATCAAAAGCTTTTTCTTCTTTCTGATACCGCTGGAGTGTCCGTTCCGATAAATGCAGGAATACAGACCAATCGCTGGCCGTAAATGGAAAAGCTTTTGCCAGGGCGGCAAATCTGGAATACCCGATCCCATTCCTGGCTGCCTTGATCAGGTAAAAAACATCTTTCTCATTGACCGTTTCGTAGCTGATTGGGGTATCTTTTATTGTATAGTTTTTCATTTTCCGGATTTTTGTCAAAGATACGACAATTGTCGGAAAATAAACGACAAATGACCCAGGATAGAAAAATTTTAAAACAACAACGGCGGCCATGGGGCCGCCGTCGCTGTGAGAAAGGAACAGATAACTTCAGGGCATCGGGTAACCGGCTAAAACCTTGAGGTTTTCATCAATGACCTCCTGCGGGAGCTCATAGTTGGTCAACTGACCATTCAGGAATTTATCGTAGCCCGACAGGTCAAGCAAGCCGTGGCCGCTCAATCCGAAGAGGATGACTTTCTCCTTACCTTCTTCCTTCGCTTTTTTTGCCTCCTGGATGGTAGCTGCAATGGCATGGCAGGATTCCGGTGCGGGGATGATCCCTTCGCTACGGGCAAAAAGTAGTCCGGCTTCATAACATTCGAGCTGGTTGATGGCTCTCGGGGTCACCAGCCCATCCGCGGCAGCTTTACTTACCAGCGGTGACATGCCATGATAGCGCAGACCGCCGGCATGGATCGGGGCCGGTATGAAGTTATGGCCGAGTGAATACATGGCAACCAGCGGTGTTAGCTTCGCATTATCACCATGATCATAAACATAATGGCCGCGGGTCATGGAAGGGCAGGATGCTGGTTCCACAGGAATAATCTCAATCTTGGAACCATGGATCTTGTCGTAGATGAACGGGAACGATAATCCGGCAAAGTTACTGCCGCCGCCAGCACAGGCGATAACAACATCCGGAAGCTTTTCGCCTGCTTTTTTCAGCTGTATTTTAGCTTCCTGACCGATGATTGTCTGGTGTAGCATCACATGGTTCAGCACACTTCCGAGGGAGTATTTCGTGGTCCCTGAAGGATCGGAAACGGCTGCTTCAATGGCTTCGCTGATGGCAATGCCGAGGCTGCCGGGAGTATCCGGAAACTGTTCCAGTACAGACCTTCCGGCCTGTGTTTCCGTACTTGGACTGGCCACGCACTGAGCTCCCCAGGTTTGCATCATCAGCTTGGGCATCGGTTTTTGGTCGAAGCTGACCCGGACCATAAACACCTTGCATTCAAGCCCGATGAGTGAACAGGCGTATGCAAGCGCACTGCCCCATTGGCCGGCCCCCGTTTCAGTGGTCAGTTTCTTGGTTCCGGCAACCTTGTTGTAATAGGCCTGAGCCACTGCGGTATTGGGCTTATGGCTTCCGCCAGGTGACAAGCTTTCATTCTTATAATAAATCCTGGCTGGTGTACCGAGCACGCGCTCGAGATCGTAAGCACGGTGCATCGGTGACGGACGCCACCGGTTCAAGAGCATCAGGACTTCCTCAGGGATGTCAATCCAGCGCTGAGTGCTGTACTCCTGTTCCACCAGGTTCATCGGGAAAACCGGTCCCCAGGCTTCCGGCGGAACCGGGCCGTCGGGACTCATGAACGGCGGACATTTCACATCGGCAGCGAGGTTATACCATTGCCTCGGCATTTCTTTTTCGGTCAGGACGATTTTTCGAATCTTTGTCATATCTGTAAAATTTAAGGGATTAGCTAAAAAACAAAGCGGGCATGCTGTAAACAACATGCCCGCTTTGAACTGAGTACAATCTGACAATGCTGCCTACCGCCACCCTAAGGGGTTACGCCAGCACCAATTGCCAAGATTATTATTCAGTTGTTTGCTATTCATTTTTTCTTGTAGCGGCTACAAAGATTAGTACCGGAAATGAATAATCCAAATTTTTGAAAAAAAAACACAAAAAAGTTGTACCTTTAACAATGCCCCCCAGGTATTGATTTCTCATTATTCATAGCTGTTTCCGGTGAAAAAGTTATTTGCAGCGGTGATCCTACTTGGTTCTCTTTTGTCCTGCGAGAAGAATCATGCACCGGTTATCAAAAGTATTACCTGTTCTCCTGAAAATCGTAATGCAGGGACCCTATTCTCACTGTCAGTAAGGGCTTACGATGATGACTATGACCGGTTGTATTATTCCTGGGAGGCAAATGGAGGTGAGTTCCTGGATGAAGCGTCCTCTGTCCAAACCCGATGGCAGTCTCCGCTGGACGGCACAGGTAAAAGTTATACAATTACCGTGACCGTTTCGGATGGCCATGACGAATCTTGGCTGGATACTTCGCTGTTATTGACTGATGTTCTCTATGGTTCCATGCTTGGAGGAGTCCATTATAAGGACTGCCTGGTTATGATCCCGGATGTGACCATAACTGTCGGAGGTCAGACAACAATAAGTGATGATTTGGGCCAGTTTAGTTTTGAAAAAATTCCCGTTGGCACACATGTACTTAATGCGGTCAGAGAAGGTTTTGCTACAGCCACTGTGAATGTCTCGATTACCAGGGACAATTCGACGACAGTGAACGTTCCGATGATCTCAGCACTATCCACCGGTGTGATTCATGGATATGTGAACGATCAGGACAACCATCCGGTTAGCGGGGCGATTGTTGTCATGCTGAATCCTGACGGACAGGAGAGTGGTCTGACAGCCATAACTGATGCTACCGGATTTTATGAAATCCTGAGAATCCCTTATGGAAAGAGGATCATCCGGGTGTGGAAAAGAGAAAATGAAGAGTCCCGTTTCGTAACCTGCCAACAGCAAATCACTCTATCGGAGCAAACTCTGGCGCTTAATATGACAATGACCAAGCTGGCTCTGAATGGCGTTTTTATCGATGTACGGGACAACCGGGTTTACCTGACCCGGCTGTTCGGCAATTACACGTGGATGGCGGAAAACCTCGACTATTTGCCCGAAGTTTTCCCTGGGGCTGATGGTTCCGGCGATACTCCGCGGTATTATGTATACAACTATGAAGGGACCGATACTGCGGCAGCAAAAGCCACTGGTAGCTACAGGGATTACGGTGTGTTGTACAACTATGAAGCGGCTCTGACTGCTTGCCCTGTCGGATGGCACTTGCCTGAAACGTGGGAATGGAATCAACTGGCGGCCTATATTGGAGAAGATCCCGGGAAACAGATGAAGACGAACGGCGGCTGGGCTAATAATGGGAACGGTACAAACCAGAGCGGTTTCAGTGCTTTGCCAGCCGGTTCACGCTCATCAGCCGCCGGATTCTCGGGCCTGGGAGAAACAGCAAAATTCTGGACCCCAACTGAGCAATCGAATAATATAATGATCAAGACCTTGTATGCAGACAATGATTATCTCCTGACAGCCCCAGGAACCTTATCAAGTGGCTATTCTGTCCGCTGTATACGCGACTGATGATTTGCAACAACTTTGTATCTTTATTCGTCCCCCGGTGTTAGTTTTATTCACCCGTGATTGACAGATTGATATTTTTCTGTTGCATGATATGAACCGCACAACCCGTCTTGCTATCCTGGTCGTTTTTGCCGGATTGCTGCTTTCTTTCTTTCTGCAGGAAGGCATGTTTTTCGACGGGGTTACCTATGCCGCCATATCCAAAAACCTGGCCCACGGCCTCGGATCATTCTGGGCTCCGCATTATACGCAGACCCTTTATCCACAATTTTTTGAGCATCCTCCCCTGGTCTTTGGTCTACAATCTTTATTCTTTGTTCTTTTTGGCGACGGCCCTGCCACGGAACGGATCTACACGATTTTCATGACTCTCCTTTGCCTGTTCCTGATTGCCTCCATCTGGAAATTATTTTATCCCGATAAAACTACCGGTAAGTGGTGGCCGCTGCCGGTTCTTCTCTGGATAATCACACCGGTTGTTTTCTGGTCAAGCCGGAACAATATGCTAGAGAATACTTTAACTGTATTCATCCTGTCATCTGCCTGGTTTACCTGTAAAGGGCTGTTGACAGGCCGCATTCTCTGGTTCCTGCCGGGAGGGGCCTTCATCCTGGCGGCTTTCCTGTCAAAAGGACCTGTGGGATTGTTTCCTCTGGCACTGCCTCTCTGGTACTTCATATCATGCAGGAATATCCGCTTCCCCCGGTTCCTTTTGTACCTTTTTACCCTGGCTGCCACACCTGCCATCCTGTTCTTGCTTCTGATCCGGATCGAACCGGATGCAGGACAGAATATCAGCAATTATTTACAGCAACAGGTATGGCCTTCTCTGGGCAATCAGCGGGAAAACGTTGCAGGCAGTCATTTCTTACTGCTTTTTAAACTGGCGGGTAATCTGGTTCTTCCGTTTATGGCCAGCCTGATATTTGCCGTGATGAAAGGAAAACCGGACAAACGGGAAACCGGTTTCAAGGTTAACGCCAGTCTTTTCTTTTTTCTGACGGCTTTATCCGCCAGCCTGCCCCTGCTGATAACCCTTAAGCAACGTGATTTCTACCTGGTTCCTTCCATCCCTTTTTTCGCTTTAGCCATGTGTGCCTGGCTTAACGAAAGGGGATGCCTGCCGGGTTGCGAAGATGGAAATCAGATGCGCCGTATCGCCCGATGGTACAGTTTGTTTTTGTGGCTGGAAGTTGTTGGCGTTACGGTCCTGTTCACTTTCAAATCAGATACAGAACCTGGCCTGATCCGGGACGTTGAGGTTATCACCAGAGAGGTACCCTCCGGATCCATCATCTCCGGGGATAAAATAATTTATTCCGATTGGCCTCTCGTGGCCTGCCTGTCCAGATATGGTAATATCAGCATTGATGACCAGCATCTGAACCACTGGTACTTGATCCGTAAAAATGCAGCCCTCCCGGATACCCTGGCTGGATTTTATCATCCCTCCTACCAGAAACTAAAAAGTTATCAATTGTTTACCCGTTAGCCCGCAAGCCCGTATGCCCGCAAGCCCGGATTCTCTAATACACAAAGTACCTCTCCCCACTCACCTTAACCGTCCCTTCCACTGTCTGTGCATATCCCGGCTGGCCTCCGCCGATGAATATTTTAACATCGCCGGCTGATTGAATCAGGTTGCCCTTTTCATCGACCAGGGCCAGGTTTTTGGGTGACAGAGTGAATTCGACCTCCCGGCTCTCACCGGCTTTCAGATGGATCCGCCGGAATCCCTGCAGGGAGCGGAGCGGTACCCTTCCCGGTGCACCCGGGTGGGTGACATACAGCTGCACCACCTCGTCTCCGTCCTTACGGCCGCTGTTGGTGACCTTCACCTTGACAGTAAGGTCCATGCCGGTTTCTATATCAGGATTAATTACCGGATTTTCATACCGGAATGTGGTGTAGCTCAGGCCGTATCCGAAAGGATAGCGGGGAGTGCCCGTGAAGTAACGATAGGTGCGGTTGACCATTGAATAATTATCGAAGGGCGGCAGATCCTGGTCGGTGCGGTAAAAGGTCACAGGCAAACGGCCCGAAGGATTATACTTACCGAACAGCACATCAGCCAGCGCATCACCTGATGCCTGTCCACCGTACCATCCCTGCAGGATGGCATCCATGTTTTCCGCTTCCCATTCCATACTAACCGCGCTTCCAGACAGGCAGATGAAAATCACGGGCTTGCCGGTTTTCTTCAGTTCTTTCATCAGCCGGGTCTGAATAGCCGGCAGTGCAATGGTTGTGCGGTCGCCGCCGGAGAATCCTTCCGGATTTCCTACTCCGGCGTCACCCTCTTCCCCTTCCAGTATAGGAGAAATGCCCCCGACAAATATGATAATATCTGAGCGTTGTGCCCTGGCTGCGATGCTTTTCAGCGACTTCCCGCCTTTTACCGGGGTGGTGAATTCGACGCCCTGATCAGTCCAGACCATGGCTTCCGGTCCCAGCTTTTTAAGGATCCCGGTCATCGGAGTGACCAATTTTGATGGAACACCATTATAGGTACCCAGTGGCGTAACCGTATCACTGGCATTGGGCCCGATGATCGCTACCCGCATAACCTTATCGGGATTCAGTGGGAGCAGGTTGTTTTTGTTTTTAAGCAATACAATGGATTCCCGAGCCATCTTAAGGGCATGCTCCTGATGAGCCTTGCATTCCTTTATGGTGTAAGGGATCTTGTTAAATGCCACCATTTCCGGAGGATCGAGCAGTCCCAACCGGATACGGATCATGAATAGGCGCTTGACCGATTGGTTGATCTGCTTCTCGGTGATCTGGCCGTTTTTCACTCCTTCGATCAGGGTTTTGAAAAGGCCAGGAGTAAAGTCTTTTGCCAATCTCAGGTAGGATCCGCCACATTCCAGATCGGTACCGTGTATCACGGCATCCGAAGCGGCCCAGACGTTGTCGGTATGTGTCTTGTGGGTCTTGACGAAATCGTCGATAGCCCAGCAGTCAGATGTGACATAGCCGGTAAAATTCCACTGGTTGCGGAGGATTTCAGTCATAAGGGGATCGCTGCCACAACAGGGCTGACCGGCATACCGGTTATAGGCGCACATCACCCCGCTGACTCCTGCATTCACAACAAGTTCCCGGAAGGCGGGCAGATAAGTGTCCCACAGATCATAGGGATCCGGTGTAGCATTGTAGGTATGCCGGGTGCTTTCCGGACCGCTGTGCACAGCATAATGCTTGGCGCAAGCCGAAGCTTTCATATATTTCGGATCAGTGCCCTGGAGTCCCTTGACAAATGCCGTTCCCATCTGTCCCGTAAGGTAAGGGTCCTCTCCGTATGTCTCCTGACCGCGGCCCCAGCGGGGATCACGGAAGATGTTGATATTGGGTGTCCAGAAGGTTAATCCGCGGTAGATGGTTGCTTCCTTTCCTCTTCGTAAATCCTCGTTAAAAATGGCACGTGCCTCGGTTGCCGTCATATCCCCCATGATCTCGAGGTCTTCGGTGCTGAATGTGGCGGCCATTGCGATTGCCTGTGGAAAGACCGTCACCTTTTCACCCGACCGGGCTACTCCGTGCAGGGCTTCGTTCCACCAGTTATAGGCCGGAATCCCGAAACGCTCAATACCCGGAGCCGTATACATCATCTGGGCAACTTTCTCCTCGAGGGTAAGCCGGGAAACCAGGTCCTCAGCACGTTTCTCGACAGGAACGGCAGGGTTTTGAAAAGGATACTGATAATTTCCGGATTGGGACAACCCGGGAAGGAATTGCATCAGTACAACGGCACTTAAGAACAGGCGGTTTTTGCGGTACTTTTTCATGACACTTTAATTTAAGGCAGAAGGCAGAGGGCAGAAGGCAAAAATTAGTTTTATGAAATAGGAATCAAGTACGAAGTTAAGCTTTATCAAAGTAAATTATCCGTAAACCCGTATGACGTGATGCGTGATACGTGATACGAGACGCGAAACACACCCACACTCACACAGACACACACACCCGATCGCCCGTATGTCCGTATTTCGTATCTTTCACATTCTAAACCTTTCCGCAATGCGTTCATTATTCTCTTTCATCCTGTTAGGCTTGCTGCTATGCAACCAGAGCTTTGGCCAGGACCAGAAGAAAGCCGGCTTTTTATCCTCAGGGGACATGCAATTTCTCGGGGAACTTACCCGCGCTGTGGTTGACAGTTCGCGAATACTGCCAGGAAAGGACCTTCCGCCGGCCATCAAGTCTTTCGGGCCGAACCGGAGCGGGATAACCCTGATCAGGCCGGGAGGGCGGAATTGCTACCCCTCCTTCTGGATCCGCGATTATGCCATGAGCCTGGAGTCCGGTTTTATTTCAAAGACAGAACAGCGCGATATGCTGATCTATACTGCTCAGAGGCAGGCGGATCAGTCGTGGATCACTGCCAACGGAAGCCTGGTACCCGTAGGATCCATTCCCGACCATATACGAATCAACGATGGATTGCCGGTCTTTTTCCCCGGAACTTATGACTATGTGCAGCAGGGAGGGGAGCTGTGGAAGATGCCTCCTTATGACGATAACTACTTTTTCATCCATATGGCCTGGTTCTATCTCAACGAATCTGGGGATTTCTCCCTGCTGAGGAAAGATGTGAACGGTATCAACCTGATTGACAGGCTGGAGGCAGCTTTTACTACAGTCCCGGGAGATCCTGATAATCAAATGGTTACCATTGATCAATCGTTTCAGACGGTTGATTTCGGTTTTCGCGATATTATTTCGATGACCGGAAATGTTTGTTTCGGTTCGATCTTGAAGTACCGCGCTGCGATAGAATTATCCGACTTTTATCACAGGTTAAGAGATCAGGGAAAAGAAAAAAAATATCGTGATATTGCAGGTATGATCAGGAAAAACCTGGTTCCGGTATTTGCCGGTGAAAGAGGGTTTTTCAGGGCCAGCACCGGATCAAGCAGCCAGCCTGATGTTTGGGCGACAGCTTTCGCCGTATTTTCCGGCATTCTTGATGAGCCGGTAAAAACCAAGGCCTGTGATATCCTGGCAGAAGCCTGCAGAAACGGTACGATATCTATGGAAGGACAGATCAGGCACGTGCCGGTCTTTGATGATTATAGTGACGCCACTTCCTGGGAGATATCGGGCTCTTCCTTAAACACGTATCAGAACGGAGCTTTCTGGGGAACACCCACCGGCTGGGTTTGCTATGCGGTTTATCAGGTTGATCCCAAGGCCGCTGTGAAATTGGCCAAAGAGTATATCGACAGTCTGCGGAAAACCGACTATCGCACCGGCTTGCCGGGGAACGGAGGGCCTTACGAGTGCATTTTCCCTCCCATGGGATATAAGCAAAATCCGGTTTACATGACCACGGTCACTTGTCCCTATGCGGCGTTCAGGAGGATTCAAAGTGATGAGTAATGAGTGACGAGTGATTCATACCCAGAACCTTTTCCCCGTTTAGTTGTTTTAAGTTTCTGAAATAAATAATCGACTATGAAAAAAAATATGGGTGGTCTAGACCGGATTTTGAGGATTTTAGCTGCTGCTCTCCTGGTCATTCTTTTCTTTACGGATGTAATAACAGGCACTTGGGGAATTATCACGCTGGTCATTGCAGGCATGTTTATCCTCACCAGTTTATTTAGTTTCTGTCCGCTTTATTTGCCGTTCGGGATTAAAACTCTCGGGAAAAAGGGCAAATAAATATATTTACAGATATCTAAATATATATATTCTCTACCAATCTATATCCGGATACCAGTTGTCCCATATCTCCTGCAGGGTGCCATTGGCAACAATGGCATCGTATGCTGATTCCCATTGTGCTATCAGGTCTTTGCCGGTATCCGGAGAGAAAGCCATATAGGCTTCGTGAGAAGATAATGTGGCTTCCTTGCGGACATCCTTCGGCGGATGGCCAAGCTCCTGAAGAAGCATCCGGAGATTCAGGTCGGTCAGAACACAACAGGGAATACTTTCATCAAGCAACTTCCCGAGAACTTCCTGCGGGGTTGCCCACACTACGACGTTATTGAATCCGAGGTCGATGAGTTGTTCTTCCGATGCCCATCCGGCAACAGTTCCGATGGAACGCATCGAACGGGCATCATCGAGATCTTCAATATGGTAATCTGTATCTGCCTTGACAATGAATACATAGCTTACTTTTCCGATGGGCCCTACCCATTTGAACAGATTTTCCCGCTCCTCGGTCCTGAATGTACTGAACAGCATTGTGTTGGGAACGTAGTGAACCAAGTCATAACCATCCGCCCAATTAGAGAGGATGATCGGATCTTCGGTACCCATAATACCCATCATTGCCTCAATCATGTCGACAGAGCTTCCATCAAGGTTGCCATTGTCGTCTATAAAATTCGACGGCGGATCGGACTCGGTAAAGATGGCAACCTGGCCCGGGGCGTCAAAACCGGCGTCATACTTCTCGAACAGGGTCTGCAACTGCCCTTCATCCTTCATTTTGTCAAGAACCAGTTGCCAGTTGGCGATTATTTTATCGGAAACATTTTTCGAGAAGGCCAGGTAACCCAACAGAGTATGCCGCGTACCAAAAGTATCGAGGCTGTCTGTAAAATATTGCCAGACGGCCAATGGCCCGACCCATTTACAAAGATCTTTCCGGTCTTCCGTAATAGCAGTGGTGAAGAGAACCATATTGTCCTCCGTGGTCACCCGATTTAGCATCGCGTTCCAGTCGGTACCAATCTCGAGGGTCTGAGTCAGCTCGAGCTCACTCATAATCCTTTGTACCACCTCAACAGTGATACCTGTATATTCCCCGTTCTCTTCAAAGCAATAGGGAACCATCACCTCACCTAAAATGGTGAGATCCTTGCCGGTAGTATCCGGTTTCTCGCAGGCGCAAAGCCCGACGATCAGGATACTCAGAAAAATAGTAGCTAGTCGTTTCATGTTAATACCCCTCTTTATTCTTTAATCTTTCTTCTTTATTCTTGTTCAGTCCCACTCTTTGTAAGGAAACCAATCGTTCCATATTTCAAGGAGTTTTCCGTTGGCCACGATTGCATCATAGGCTGCTTGACACTCGTCGATGTATTTTTTATCCGTATCGATAGAGAAAGCCAGGTAAGTTTCAGCAGATGAAAGGGTTGCTTCCTGCCTGATTTCCTCCGGGGTATGTCCGATTTTTGTCAGGAGCCAGGTGATCCCGATGTCGTTCAGAACAATACAGTCAACTTCTCCGTGGCACAGTTTTTCAAGGACGTCCCAGGACTGATCCCAGGTAACTACATTGGTAAAACCATTGCTGGCTAATGTTTCTGCAGTAGCCCATCCTGTAACGGTTCCGACCGAGTTTAATGTTTTAGCGTCATCGGTAGTGGTGATATGAATATCACTGTCCGCCCTTACATAGAAGACATAGCTCTTTTTGCAGACCGGGCCCACCCATTTATACTGGGATTCACGGGCTGCAGTGCGGGCAGTGCTGAAGGTCATGGCGTTGGGAACGAACTGGATCTGACTGAATGCTATATCCCAGCTGGTGCAGGTTATGGGATAATCCACTTCCATTTCTTCCATCATAGCTTGGACCATTTCAACGGAACTGCCCTTGAGAATTCCATCGGAACTGCCGACGAAATTCTGAGGGGGATTCCGTTCTGTAAAAATGCTGATCCTGCCAGGTGCCTTGCTGCCCGGGAGGTAGGTATCGTATATGGTCTGAAGGGAACCATTGTCCTTCATTTCGTTCAAAGCTCTTTGCCATTTTGAAATGACCTTATCGGAAACATCGTCCGAAAATGCTATATAAGTGTGCGTGGAGTTTTGGACCAGCTGGAAGTTGAGCTGCGATTCATCCAGGCCCTTGTCCTGTGCGGCTATCTGTATCAGGCTATACATGTCAAAAACAACCTCTACGCTACCTGAATACAATCCGGAAACCAATGCTTCCTCATTGAGGAATTCAACCAGGTTGGTGAATCCGAGATCCAGCAGAGTTTCCTCGGTAACAGATGATTTAATAATCCCCACACCGGCCAGGTTCCTGGCATCAGCTATCTGCGTGATTACCAGGTTCGAGGATTGAAGCGTGATAAAACCGGTATGCAATAAGGATACCGGACCCACCCATTTGAACAATCCTTTCCTTTCAGCGGTCAGGGCAGTCGTAATGACTGCGATGTTTTCTTCCGTTTTCAGCCGGTTATAGATGGAATCCCAGTTATCAATGGCTTCGATCGTGTTTTCGAGGCCTAATAGGTTCTGGATGCCCTGTACGGTCTCAACGCTGATCCCTTTGAGCTGGCCGTTCTCAATATAATTGAGCGGCTTCATGATCTGAGACAGGATAGTCAGGTCCTTGCCGGTATTGTCCTTTTCGCACGAGAATAGTCCTATAGTAAGAATGGTCAATAAAAAAGCAATGATTCTTTTCATGAATGGTCTGTTTAGATTTATCAGACCAATTTACACAAATCCCGGCTAACTTTAATCAATTAGCCTTTCTCTGACGAAAAAGCACTTTCTCCTTTTTCCTTCTTCCTTATTCCAGCGCTTCCAGCTGCACTTCCTCGACTTTGGAAATGTCTTTCCTGAAGAAGAAGGATCCTATAATAAACAATACTGCTGCAAGGACCAGGAATATGGGAAGGATGGACATGGCTGTAGGCAGATCGGTCTTGTCAGATATATTGCCAATGACAATCGGGCCCATGGACGAACCTATCAGATTCTGGACCACTACGGCAATCGCATAGGAGGTCGCCCTCAGTCCGGGATGAACCAGATCCTGAGTGGCTGCACCGGCGGCCGGGATGAACATGGTAACGGTCATACCGAAAAGCAACAGGAAAATATACTGGATCTGACCCTTGAAAACCGCAAATGCGAGGAAACAGAATACGGCTGCCAGGATGGAGGTGAGCCCGGGGAATAATACCCGCGCATTGATCCTGGTTTTCCGCCATTTATCGGCCAGGAAACCGCCAATGGGAGCCCCGACGATAGCGAGAAGCATCACCACTGAAGCTTTGGTTCCTGCGGCACTTGGGGCCATATCGTAAACCCTTTCAAAGTAGGATGGAAGCCAGGTCAGCAATGAGGTGGTTACAAAAACCGTAGCGGTAAATCCGAAATAAGTCAGGATGAGGGAGGGTTTCGTCACAAATTCCCTGACAATGTCCAGATTGCTCATCTTAACCTTATCTCTCAATTTGACGCCTTTTTCTCCGGTTCCGCTTTTTAACAGCTTGACCGTCTTATAATCTTTACTAAAAAAGAAAAGGGCAGCTATGACCAGTCCAGGCAGTGCAACAACGCCGAAAGCGCTTTTCCAGCCCCAATGGGTTGCGATGATGCCGCCTAAAGCGACACCGATGGCGCTGCCCAGAGGGATCGCCGCATTCCAGAGTCCCATCATCCAGGAACGTTTTTCCTTCGGATAAAGTCCGGAAATCATGGCGGTACCGCCGGGAGCATAACCGGCCTCGCCAACACCAACGCAGGCGCGGGTAGAAAACAATCCACCGAAGCTTTTTGTTAATGCTGCCGCTGCTGTTGCCAAACTCCAGAGAGCTGCCATCACACCGATAGTCCTGCTTCGCCGCCAGCGGTCCACAATAATGGAAACAGGAAAAACCAGGGCGACAATGGACCAGTAAACGGCTGACACCAGTGTGCCGAGCTGTGTGTCGGTAAGTCCCCAGTCTTCCTTGATAAACGGGAACAGGGAAGTCACAACCATCCGGTCAACATAATCAAACATGTAAATCAGAAACAGCAGGGTAAAAAGATAGTTGGTGTACCCCCTCGGAAACAAATATCCGGGCAGTACTGTGCCGGTTTTTTTCATCAGCTTGAGTTTAAGATTTGTTAAAATCCTCCGAGCAACGAAAGTTAGTGTGAGAGAATAAATTCAGATTCAGTATTTTTACCTAAACAACGATTCAATGTACTAATGTGCTAATTAAATAACTATGTGGAAAATTCTTATTGTTTTGATTCCTATGCTTACCGCTTGTAACGGTAGTACCGGAATCCGGCTTGCCAGGGGTGGCAAATCGGTTTATGAGATCCGTATACCGGCTAATCC
Source organism: Bacteroidota bacterium (assembly GCA_043797975.1). Classification (GTDB taxonomy): domain Bacteria; phylum Bacteroidota; class Bacteroidia; order Bacteroidales; family UBA12481; genus UBA12481. Next base: position 42,099 of record JAZDPC010000004.1, on the reverse strand, counting down.
TGCCGTTCAGGAGGAGCGTGCTGCCTGGTTTATGCAATCTTATGTCAGGAAGATGAGCGGTGCCATAATCCCTGTAATCAAGGAATTGGAAAGCCTGCCGGAACACGCGGTCGTCATACAGGAATCGGGAAGCATATCCAATGCCGACGGCTTTTCAATCACTACCACCGGCAAGCGTCTCACCATTCTCGGTGGCAACCATAAAGGCTGCATCTATGGCGTGATTGAACTGCTGGAAAAACAATTCGGGTGCCGTATGTATGCGCCCGGTTTTGAGATAGTTCCAAAGAAAGCGACACTCAGGCTCCCTGCCCTTAATGTGACGGACAAGCCGGTCAACGTTTACAGGAACGTGTTCGGATGGCTCACTGACGACAAGAATTATCAGGACTGGCAGCGACTTGATGTGATGTATGACTTTTTCGCCGAAGGATATTATGTCCACACCATGAACACCCTTTTGCCCTGGCAAACGTATTTTAATAAGCATCCGGAATATTTTGCCGAGATAAACGGCAAGCGGGTGATCGATCAGCCTTGTTTCAGCAACCCGGAAGTTCTGAAGATTACTGTGGCCAAACTGAAGGAAGACATGGCCGCTCAGCCTGATAAAATCCTCTGGTCGGTAAGCCAGAATGATATCACTACCTATTGCCAATGCAAACAATGCAAGAAGGTCATTGAGGAGGAGGGTAGCGCCGCCGGACCGGTTATCCGGTTTATCAACCAGGTGGCTGCACAGTTTCCCGATAAGATCATTTCAACATTGGCTTATGAGTATAGCCGCCAGGCTCCCAAAGTGACCAAACCGGCAGACAATGTCCAGATCATGCTGTGTACCATTGAGCTCAACCGGAGCCAGCCGATCGCAGAGGATCCCAGGAGTGTTTCGTTCATGAAGGATATCGTCGATTGGGGTAAGATCGCAAAACACATTTACCTGTGGGACTACACAGTCAATTTCAACCATTTTGTTTCCCCGTTCCCGAATATTCACGTGTTGCAGCCCAATATCCAGATGTTCGTAAAGAATAATGTCTTTGAACATTTCCAGCAAAGCAACACCGATGTGGGACATGAATTTTCGGAGATGAAATCCTATCTGATCTCAAGGCTTTTGTGGAATCCCGAAATCAATGCCGATTCCGTGATCACCGATTTCATAGGCGGATATTTCGGACCGGCCGCCCCGTTTATCAGGAAATACCTTGATACCCTTCAGGGAGAGATCCTTAAGACAAAGGAATGGCTGTTTATTTATGATCCTCCCACCACTTATCAGAACACATTCCTTTCGGAAGCCAATATCACCCGGTACCTCGAATATTTCAAACAGGCCCGTGAAGCAGTGAAGGATCAGCCTGAATATCTTCTGCATGTAAAAACCTATGAGCTTCCGGTGCAATATGCCACCATGGAGATCGCTAAAAATCAGATGTTTACTCCCCGCGGCTGGTTTGAGCTAAAGGATTCGGTGTACGAATTGCGGAAGCCGATGAGAGACATGCTTGAGGAATTCAATACTACCTGCAAGGAAGCTGGCGTTAGGACATTGAGCGAATCCGGCCTGACTCCTGAAAACTACTATAGTTCCACCTTAAGGTTTATCGATCTGAAGATTGAAGGTAACCTGGCTTTTAAAAAAAAAGTAAAGGCTGAACCGGCTCCTTCGGAAAAGTATTCATCCGGTGATCTCTCCTATCTGACCAACGGGGTTAGGGGTACCAACAGTGTCAGGGTTCACTGGCTGGGTTGGGAAGCCACAGATTTTACACTGGCACTCGACCTGGAGACGGTACAACACCCGGATACCATCCAGATCAGCTCCCTGTACAATCAAACAGCCTGGATCTTTCATCCGGCCTCTGTTTCCTGCTCGATTTCAGCAGATGGAGTGAAATATCTGCCTATCGGCAAAGAGACAGTCGAATTTGATCAGCGCCAGGAACAGCCTATCCGGACTTATCAGTTCTATCCGGCCAAAAAGCCGGTCAGGTTTGTTAAGTTCGATATCCGCGGGATCATTCACAATCCTGCCTGGCATACTTCCGCAGGAGGCGATGCCTGGGTGTTCCTGGATGAGGTGATGGTAAAATAGCGAGCTATTTTCCCATCACGAACGTAATCTTCCCCCCGCCGGCAATCTCGGCGTAAGTCAGGTAGTTGCGCCTGATCTCGATACCGTTGACCAGCACTTTTTTCATGTGGACATGCTCGGGCGACTGGCCAAGAGCTTCGATTTCCAGGGTTTTGCCGTTTTCCAGCTTCAGGGTGGCTGATTTTACTAAAGGACTGCCGATGGCATACTGGTCGGAGCCCGGGCATACCGGATAGAATCCCAAAGCGCTGAATATATACCAGGCCGACATCTGGCCTGCATCATCATTCCCGCATAAGCCGTTGGGAGCATCGTGGTACATCGTCTCCATGATCATCCTTACCCGCTCCTGGGTTTTCTTCGGTACCCCGGCCCAGTTGTACAGATAGGGGATATGGTGCCCCGGCTCGTTCCCGTGCACATAATTGCCGATCAGGCCGTCACGGGTGATATCTTCGGTCTGGGCAAAGAAGGAATCATCCAGGTTCATCGTGAAAAGGGAATCCAGGTGCCTGACAAATACTTTCGGGCCGCCCATCATCTGTATCATCGTATCCACCTGATGCGGAATGAACAAGCTGTAGTTCCAGGCATTGCCCTCAATGAATCCCTGGTCGTGGGTACTCAGGGTATTAAATCCGGATTTCCACGTTCCGTCGGAAAGTTTCGGCCGTGTAAATCCGATGGCCGGATCGTACACATTTTTATAATTCTCCGATCTTTTCCTGAACTGCTCATATACAGCCTGATTGCCGGTCTTCCTGGCAAATTCAGCGATACACCAGTCATCATAGGCATACTCCAGGGTCTTTGAAACCGATGAACCGTTCTTGTCTTCAGGTACATAGCCCATCTTCATATAATATTCCAGGCCGTCATATTTTCCATAAGAAGCAGTATTGACCATGGCTTCCAGCAGCCTGGCCGGATCCATGTCGAGATTGCCTTTTACCCAGGTATCCACCAATACCGGTACCGCATGATAACCGACCATGCACCAGCCCTCATTTGCCGAATGCGACCATACAGGCAGCATTTTATGGACACTCTGGTCATAATGTGCCATCATCGATTTTACCATATCGGCGTTCCTTTTGGGCTGGACGATGTTGAACAGCGGATGTAAAGCCCTGTAAGTATCCCAGAGAGAAAAGACGGTATAGTTGGTAAATCCTTTGGCCTGATGATTATTCTGATCCAATCCGCGGTACTGGCCATCCACATCCATGTAGGTCATCGGACAGAGAAAGGCATGATATAACGCAGTGTAAAACACCTTTTTGTGCTCTTCGGTCATCGTTTCAACCCTGATCTTACCCAGCTCCCGGTTCCATGCCTCCCGGCTTTGCTTTCTGAGAGTATCGAAACTCCGGCCCGATGCCTCGGCGATCAGGTTTTTAACGGCTCCATCGGTGCTGACGGGTGACAAAGCCATTTTTACCAGCAGTGCTTCCCCTGGTTTTACATCGAAATCAAACCATGCCCTGATCTGGCGCCCCGCCATCTCAGGGAAGTCTTTGGTTTCATCAAACTTGCGATAAAAACCGCGGTAGACTGTCTGGTCATATTTCCGCTGGCCATAATGGCTGACAGGTTTCGAGAAGGACATCGCAAAATAGACCGTGCGTGTCCGGGCCCAGCCGACAGTCTGGCGGAATCCGGTCACCAGGGTGTCGTTTTCCACCCTGACAAAGGTCCAGACGTTTTTATCCTGATAATTATAGATGTTGGCCATCAGGTCGAGCAGGATATGCGCCGGTCCCGCTTTCGGGAAAGTGTAACGGTGAATTCCTACGCGTGTTGTGGCGGTCAGTTCTGCCTTGATCCCGTAATCTTCAAGCATCACAGAATAATAGGCGGGTTCTGCAATTTCGCTGGCATGACTGAACCTCGAACGGTAACCCGATCCCGGCTTGTCATCCGTACCCGGATTCAGTTTGAGAGGCCCCTGGGTCGGCATGATCAGAAAATCTCCCAGGTCGCCATGACCGGTTCCGCTGAAATGTGTATGGCTGAAACCTACGATCGTAGGATCATCATACTGGTATCCGGCGCAATAGCGGTATACTTCGCCATTGTATTTTCCGTTCAGATCGTAGCCTACGGTATCGGTATCCGGGCTGAGCTGCACGAATCCGAATGGAGCAGAGGCTCCCGGAAAAGTATGTCCCATTCTGTTGGTCCCAGCCAGCGGATTCACGTAACGGGTAAGGTCAGTATCGGTTTGGGCAGTCACTGTCAGGGGAACCGCCGTTATCAAAGCTGTGGCGATCAGGATAAATCTTTTCATGGCTGTTTTTTAAAGTCTTTTTAGCTGAGCAAAAATGGCCAAAAAAGTCAGATATAATCACTTTTCTCCCCATCTTTGGTCACAATGAAGAAATTTAAACTGATACTCTGCCTTACAATACTGGGCTTGAGTGGGAAAGCCCAGGATAATTCCGATCTTCCCCTGGTCGATTACCATGTTCATCTGAAGGGGGATTTTACCTATGAGAAAGCCATTAAACGGTCTCACCGAACCGGCATCAAGTATGGTATCGCACTGAATTGCGGATTGGGTTTCCCAACCCAGACCGATAGCGCAGCCATTGCATGGCTGGAGTCCATGAAGGATGCTCCGTTTTTACTTGCCATGCAGGCTGAGGGACGCGAATGGGTTAAAATGTTCTCGCCCGGAGTGATTGACCGGTTCGATTACGTGTTTACGGATGCCATGACTTATACCGATACAACCGGCAAACGGGTACGGCTCTGGATTAAGGAGGAGGTATCGGTTCCGGATAAAGAACAATTCATGGACGACCTGGTCATGCGCATCGAGAAGATCCTCGGCACCGAGCCGGTTGATATCTATGTGAATCCCACCTTTCTTCCCGAATGCATCGCGGATGAATACGATCAGCTCTGGACCCGCGAACGCATGATCCGTGTAATCAATGCCGCCGTCGGGAACGGGATTGCCATCGAGATCAATAACAGGTACCGGATCCCGTCTGAAAAATTCATCAAACTGGCTAAAAAGTATGGAGTAAAATTCGCTTTCGGAACAAATAATTCCGACAGCCACATGGGTGATCTGGATTGGTGCCTTTTAATGAAGAAGAGGTGCGGGCTAACTGCGGAGGACATGTTCCGACTACCGCCTACCTTTTCACCACCGCATTGACCCAGCCGACAATAACACCGCCCCGGCCAAAGCCGCGTTGTTCGGGACCTTCAACTTTGAGCGACAGGATTTTTACACCTGTAACGGGAATGTCAACCATTTTTGCCGGATCCGATTTCTTCACCGGACCGCTGCGCCAGAGCTCCTTGCCATCACCTGAGACGATAAATTCAACTGTTGTGGAGGCTGATCCCTCACCTGTAGCATCATCAACGCCGGTTATCGCATTGAAACGGCTGAACAGTCCCTTGATTTCATAATCAGAAGCTGTGTTCATCCAGCCGAAAATGGTATTTTCATATTTTGTACCATTGAAAGTGAACGGCCGGTCCATTTTGAACCAGGGTTCTACCATGGGACCGATGTCCGTAAGCTTGTATTCACCCGGCAACATGTCCGAAAGGATAAACCGGGCACCCGGTTCCCGTTGGCCCGGACTGGCTGTGGCCGGACGATCGTTGATTGTTCCATCATCCCATACGGTCCTGACATCCACCTCGTACGTTTTATATGGATCCAGATTACGCAAGGGGAAACTGCATCCGGGAGTGTATCCCAGCAATACTCTGTCGAGATAGACCTGATAGCCTGAATTAAGGTAATACTGAGGGCTCCAGCTCAGATTAACCCCGTCGAGCCCGACACGCCTGACCGTTGCCCTGCCCGGATCACGGGTGATGTATTTGTAATGTTCAGCCGGCTCAAATGCCACCTCCCATTCCACCTCTCCGCTCACCGGACTCTCAATCCGCACCGTCGACCAACCCTGATGATTAATAACTTTAACCCTTATCTCTTTCCTTTCTCCTTTAACCTTTATCCTTTCTACTTTAAAGTATTCCCCCCTCGGATAGCTGAACGCCAGCTGATAAGGGTCATTCCCGATTACATGGCTTTTACCGGAAATGATTTTAGCATTATCCTGATATTCCAGGCTGACCAGATCGATCCAACCCTGGGTAATGTGACGATTGGTTGAAATCAGCTGGATATGTCCCCGGTCGGGAATAAGAGTAAGCACCCTGCAGCTGGTCGGAAGTATATCCAGCGCGATGCCTGCTTCCCAGGAACCCAGGTACTCGTTGTTCCAGAAGTCAAAGACCTGTACAGGACCGCTCTCCGTCAAACCCAGATCTTTCCATGTCAAATGGATCAGATCCGATTGGTTTTCATCAAAATTGAACAACCCGACGACATCGTAATCCCGTCCGAGATGGTTGACTTTCAGGTCCCAGATCCGCTTGTTCCGCCGTGAAGGAAACAGGTCGAGCGGCCGGATGTCGACAGCCGGGTAAACCCGTTTCATCAGTTCTACCCGGTCGTCGGAAAGGTCCATCAACCGGTCGCTTCCCATCAGTGCCTGCCCCGTGAGCCCCTGCAGAGTGGCCCACACCCGGGCCTGTTCCAGGGTAAGGGGAGCTCTCAGCAGCATTACGTCGGGGTCAGTGTACCAGAGAATGTTATGTTGCCAGTAGGATTCCATGGTCGGACTGAGAGCCCCCATAAATCCGGCCCATCCCAGCACCACATCTCCTCCCGTCCGGGTGCCGTCCATGATCCCGGCTCCTTCGACCGGCAGGCCCCAGCAACCCAACAGGTATCGATTGGGACCGATGGCCTCGCGGATAGTCTCCAGGGTCTTCCGGTAAACTTCATCGGCCTCGCCCGGATGCTTCATCAGTTCTTTATTTTTAGCGTATTCCTCGGGAACAATCGGCTGACCGTCGATCTTGAAATAATCATATCCCCAGCCGGCCATCAGAATAAACAGGTCTTTCAGATAAGCATTGCCTTCCTCGGAAGATCCGTCTACCAGCCAGTCGCCCTCCCACGTTTTGGAAGCCGAAGTTCCATCGGGCTTCAGAAGGAAAACACCCGGATGCTTTTTAACAACCGCTTCGTTCGATTGCCCATGGGGAGCGATCCAGATCCCCGGGATCAATCCTTTGGATTTTATGTATTTAGCCAGATTGGCCATGCCTCCCGGAAAGGCGGTATCGACGCCGGTCCAGTCACGCGATCCGTGCTTCCCGTTCTGTCGTTCGGCCTGCCACCCGTCGTCAATCTGAATATACCGGGCACCATATTCCTTGAGATTGCCGGCAATCCAGTCGGTATTCCGCCTGACCTCCTGCTCATTGATATCCTGATAGTAGTAGTACCAGGTACAAAGCCCCGACGGCGGAAGGGGAAAGACCTTCTTATCGATCGGTTTATAGTATTTAACTCCCAGATTATCGCGGTAATAATTCGGAAGGACCCTTCCATCCTTTAATCTGATCTCATCCTTCACCGGATCAAATGTTCCGTCGGCAATGGAAGTCTGAACATTACCAAGGGTCATTATGAAAAGGTCCTTGTTGGGCCCGTCGCCAATGCGTGCCGGTATGGGATGAGGCCATTGCAGCTGCGCTGACAGCACGGTGGGGAAAGCCAGGCAGATCACCAGCATGCAGGCCAGCCGGAGAAAAATGTCGCGTTTCATAAGTATCGGTATTATTGAATAAAGGTATGAAATACACTTTTAAATTACTATTATTAACAACAATTCACAACGGCATAATATCAAGCTATATTTATAGTCACATCAGATCAAACGACCATGAAAAGAATCTCCTTCCTCCCGGTCTTGTTTATCATCACAATCCTGACGGCGACCGGTTACGCTTCGGGACAGGTAAACAGTGGCAAAATGTCATTCACGGTATCGATGGAACAGCCGGCCAGTCATTATTATCATGTGGAGTTCCGGTACGACGGGATTAGTGCGGAAGCGGTCGATCTGAAGATGCCGGCCTGGACCCCGGGATATTACATGATCCTTGATCTGGCGAAGAATGTGGTGGGCTTTGAGGTTAAGGAACCGGATGGTAATCCGTTGGCATTTAAGAAGACTGCCAAGAATACCTGGACGGTGCAGACCTCCGGAGTAAAAAGCCTGATAGCGACTTATTATGTATATGCGACCCGGGCATCGGTTGCCGATCCTTACCTGGCTGAGAACCGGGGATTCATCTCCCCGACAGGGATATTCATGCATGTGGGAGGAAAACTGAGCCACCCGGTGACAGTTACGATAAAGCCTTTCACCGGCTGGAATCAGGTTTCCACAGGTTTGGATCCCGTTCCCGGAGCCGTGAATACTTTTACCGCTCCCGATTTTGACAGGCTCTATGATTGCCCGATCCTGGTGGGGAACCAGGAAGTGCTGAAGTTTGACTACAAAGGCATCTCACATACCATTGCCATTGAAACGCCCGGTAACTGCGACAGAAAACAGCTTGCGGCCGACCTGAAAAAGATCGTTGAGGCCGGAACGGCCATTATCGGGGAGATCCCTTATAAACATTACACTTTTCTGATCATGGAGAAAGGCGGAGGCGGACTCGAACACCTGAACTCGATGGCTGTTTTTGCTGATGTATCGAATTACCAGGGACCCGAAAAGGAACTTGGTTTACTGGGTTTTTTTGCACATGAGTATTTCCATTTGTACAACATTAAAACCATCCGGCCCATCGTGCTCGGGCCATTCGATTATGACCGGGAATGCCTGACCAACATGCTCTGGTTCAGCGAGGGGGGGACGGTATATTATGAAGAGATGATCCTGAACCGGGCAGGTTTTCAGTCGCGGGATGCCTATCTTGAAGGAGCTGGCAAGGCCATAGGATCCCACGAGAATATCGTGGGAAGCAAATTCCAGTCGGCCGCCCAGTCGAGCTGGGATACCTGGATGCTTTTCTTTAACCGTTCGGAAAACTCCCGCGACGTGACCATCAATTATTACAACAAGGGCAACACGCTTTGTATGCTGCTGGATCTGAGGATCCGCTACGAATCAAAAAATGCCAATTCGCTCGATGATGTGATGCGAACCTTATATCAGTCATACAACAAGGATAAGAAGCGCGGATTCACGGATCAGGAGTTCCGTCTGGAGTGCGAAAACGCAGCGGGCTGCTCGCTGGCCGATTTTTTCGACTATGTCTATACCACCAATCCGATCGATTATGCACGTTATCTCGCCTATGCCGGGCTGACTGTCGATCTTGCACCCCAGGAGCCGGCCGTCACCCATCTGGATAAATCCATCAACAAGAGGAGTTTCAAGATAACTCCAATGGATAATCCGACGGAGACGCAGAAGGCGATACTGAACGACTGGCTGAAGCAGTAAATTGCTATTTGCTGTACAGCATTTTTTTGGTAATGGTTTGTTCTTTCGTTATCAGAGAATAGTAATAAATCCCGGTCGACAGGTTAAACCGGTCGGGTTCGAACCGGAGGGTATGTTTTCCGGTTTCCATAGTCTGGTTTTCCGCCAGCGAGGCAACTGTCCGGCCGAACAGATCGTGTACGCGTATAGTGACCGGCCCCTGTTCCCTTAGTTTGAAGGAAAACAAAGTGTATTCGCTGAATGGATTCGGACAGTTCTGCTCAAGGGAAATTGTATTTCCGACCTGATGATCCACCCCGTTGGAACTCATGTTAAGGATGGATCCCCACAGGCTGTTCGTCCCGTTATCCATCCGTGACCAGACGGCGACCACTTTATTGGCGTAAGCACTGACACCCAGGTAGTGCCCGAAAAATGCTGTGCTGTAAGGCCGAAAGGGTGTATCACTGATTTTCATGTTTTCAAAGCTGTTCCCCCCGTCCCTGGATATTGCCAGATATACATCAGTATTATCATCCGTGTAGTTTCTGCGGTCGTAAAAGGCAACATAAACATAGCCTGTCACGGGATCGACCGTCAGAAAGTTGAAAAACTGATGTTTACCTGCCGTATCCGAATTCACCTTTTTAGGAGTTGACCAGGTGGATCCGCCATCCCGTGAATTGATGATCCAGATATCGGAATCCGCAGCACCGTTCCTTTTCTCCGACCAGTTGATATAAATGGTACCCCGATACCGTTCGCTGCTCCGGTCACAGGCAATGACCGGAAAGCTGGGTGTCAGCATCATCCCGGGGACCTGGTAAATCCATTGAGCCGGCTGGGCAACCCTTAGGTCTGCCGGCAACCAGGTTCCGCCTTCGTCAGTCGACTTATCGAACATCAGCCCCGTAGGACTCCACCACGACACGTATACTTCTCCCGCCGGTCCAATTGCAGGGTATGACCCATGAACACTCTGGAATCCACCCGAGGCATTACCCCCTGTCTGGCTGATCCGGATCTTTTCTGACCAGGTCAGCCCCCGGTCTTCCGACCTGGCAAGGTAAATAATGGTTGAATCCCGGGGATCCGTGCTGCCATGCTGGTTAAACTGAGACCAGGTAACATACAGGTTCCCCATGACCGGATCAAAGGTTGCCCACTCTTTGTCTATATCCATGGTACCGTTGAGGGCTGTAAAGGTACCATTGCTCCACGTGTCAGATCCGCTGGCCTTTTTCTGGCAGACCACCCGGCTCAGATCGGGAACAAGATGGAAATAGTAGAAGTTGCCCTGGTCATCGCATACAATGGCCGGATCGCAGTTAACTCCGTAAGTGGAGTGAAGTGCCCCGTGTTGCCAGGTAAGTCCCCCATCCTCGGAAAAATAATAATGGTTCGTATTGGCACCGACCATGATCTCATTGGTGTTCAGGGGATTGATACAAACGGATGGCTCGTTGGGATCCATTCCATTGATTGAACTCCCGATCCTTACATTGGGTTGCTGGGCGAGAAGCATGGCATGAAAAACAAGGTAACTGGCCAGAATAAGCAGGGTTCTTTTCACAAGTAAATATTTTAGTTAAACATTTGTAATTCAATTTTTCATTTGAGTAAACTGAACAGACGAAAAGCATTATCCGGGAATAATCAGTGCCATTTTTTGTCAACGAGATGCCTTAATAAACTTGTAGGTGGACGAGTCCAGGTTTTCATTGACCACCAATGTCATAGATATTACTTTTCCATTCTCTATCTCAAACCGAATGACCGGAGTGCCGAAACTGGGTATGCTATAAGTGCACAGGAAACGCTTTCCTCCGAGGCATTCCAAAGTGCCGGTCAGTTTTGGGTGATGCTCAAAGTTTGCTATGAGAGTATTGCCTTGCCTGCTAATGTTCATCCATCCATACACTGAATGAGTATAACGCCCTGTGAATTGCGACAAATCGAGGGCTGGTTTCGGATTCGAAAGAATAGTATCACGTTTGGTCTTCAAATAGTCATTCTCTTCTTTTTGCAAGTATTGCTGATAACCCAGATCACGATCGCTGTAATTAGTAAATGGCAAATTCAGATAAGCATCGATTATTTCCCATTTCAGCGAAAGGGATAACATATTTTTATCGGAATTGGTCAATATGACAAAACCCAAATCTTCTTTCGGCAGAAGGGTGACACTGGAGGTGAATCCATCTACTGCGCCGCCATGCGAGATGACCTCCGTTCCCGAGTAATCCGTCAGGCGCCAACCTAATCCGTACAAATCAAAATGGCCCCGTCCGAAGGGAGCAAATGCCTGTCCGATAATGGTTCTGGGGTTCCGTGTATTTTGAATGACCTGAAAAGGTAAGACCTCTTTGTCGTTATAGTTGCCGCTGTCCAATTGACACATCAGCCAATGACTCATATCCGAAGCCGATGAACAGATGCTTCCGCACGGAGCTATATTGTCTATATCAGGATTGGGTATCAACCTCAGTGTGTCATTTACAAGGGTATGAGCCCGGGCTACATTTTCCTTTCTCATCGCATTGGTCGTAAGGGCAAGGGTCCGGTCCATTTGCAATGGCTCAAAAAATCGTTTTCTCAAAAAATCAGCCCATGACATTCCGCTTATTTTTTCAATACATTTCCCGGCAATCACATAACCCACATTGGTATATCCCATCTGGCTCCGAAACGGATACCGGGGGGTCAACTGCCCGAATTTCCGGATCACCTCCTCAGCCGGAAGATCCGATAACCAATACATAAAATCGCCCTGATAGGCCTCCATCCCGATGCGATGACTCAGGGCATCGTTCAACGAAACTTCTTTAGCGACCCACTGATCTTGCATTGAAAAATCGGGTAACCATTTGATTATTTTGTCATTGAGTGAGCATTGGTTCTCAAATTCAAGCAGGGCTGCTGCTGTTCCCGTAAATGCCTTAGTGTTGGAACCAATCATAAAAAGGGTGTTTGCATCCACTTTTCCCGGCTTATTTATTTCAAGGACCCCATAACCTTTGCCTACTATTATTTTGCCATCTTTTACAATACATATCGCAACACCGGGGATTCTAAAACTGTCCATGGCTTTTTGGATATAAGCATCGAGATCTTCCGCAATAAACCTGGGTGGAGCTTTTTCTGTCTGGCCTGACAAAGATGAGCCGTTTATTAGCTGGATTCCGGTTATCAGTAACAAAACCAGATGAAAACACCTGTTTTTTTTCATGGTAGGAGAATTATAATGTTGATACAAAATCCACCATCGGGATTACAATTTAATTAACTGTCTGATAACGAAGGCTTTCCCGGTGGTTAATTTGTAAAAATACAAACCGGGTTCCAGATAACTGAGATCGATGGCTACTGATTGCCTGCTGCCGTTTCCCAGGCAATTGATCAACGTATATAGTTTGCGGCCGGTAAGGTCCAGCAGATCAACCTGCACAGGATCCCCGTATGGTGCATAGAAATCGATGGTTGTTTTTGCTTTTACCGGATTCGGATAATTCTGGAATAATTCGGGATTCTGCAAAACTATCGGCAGGTTATGGATTCCTGTTGCAATAAGGGTGCTGTCAAGTTTCACCCAGTAAGGATTATATCCGGCATCTCCGGTTTTCCAAGAAATAAAAAACAAGTACTTGCCATCCGGCGAGATAACAGGATAGGCGCCTCCGGTTTCAGAATTTATGATTTCCCCCATGTTTTGTGCAGGTTCCCATTCTCCTGCAATGTTTTTCCTGGATATATAGAGATCGGTTTCTCCAAATCCTCCTGATCGGTTCGAACAGAAAACAAGATATCTCTCATCCGGATCGATATAGGTTCCCCAATCCAGAAAATCCGAGTTGATTGCGTTAGTTAATTTCTGGGGTGTTATATACCGGCCATTCTCCAGATAAGAATAGTAGAGGTCTTCATCGGTGCCGGTCCAAAATTCAAGATAAAGGTTACCTTTTCTAGACATCGAGAAACCCATGCCTGCCTGTTTATCCGGGGGAATCGGGATATTGAGCGGAATAGATTCTGACCACCCCTCATTTAGCCTTGTGACAAAAAAAAAGGGTCCACCGGGTCTTTCCGAATAGTAGTACAGGGTATCTCCTGATGCTGAAAAAAAAGGGTTGCTTTCAGGGAATGCAACGGCGGCAAACGGAGCTTGCGCGGGCTGGGTCCAGATGCCGTTGACCTGTTTCATGAAATTGATTTCAGCTTTTTGGCCATCGGCCAAATATTTGGCGAAATACATTTCCGTCTGATCGCGTGAAAAAACCGGAGAGCCTTGCCACCACCAGTCTCTGGTTGCTTTCAGGGACGGTGGTCCGAACTCCTCAGGAATGGTATCCGGGGGAGCCATACCCAGATAGTCACCTTTCAATTCCCGCATCTCTTCGATAAAGCCTGCATCCATCCACATCGTTTGGCCCAGTTCAGGTTTGGAGAAAAAAAAGTATTTGCCATCACGCGAAACGAACGGTATTCCCGCCGGATTGATGGAGGCGGGAAGTATTTTTGCCCGGGTCCAGGTTTTATCTGATTTTCTGAAGCTTATGTAGAGATCGTTGGATTGCCTGGCATCATTGGGGGAGCCATCGAAAATAATGTAACTCTCATCCGGAGCTATGAACGGATGAGCAGCCCAGTAAATGTAATTGAGACTGTCGCTGAGTTTTTCAGGTTCCTGATACTGCCCGGTCTCAAACCTTGACATAGACAGCCAGACCCTTGCAGATGGATCGCCACCGGTAAAGTACATGTTACCGTTATTGGCAACTGAAGGATACATCATGAAGATACTCTTCAGGGGAGGATCCATTGGCTGAGGGTCCGACCATCCGGTGCCCGTTCTGTCGACATACCAGTTATGCAGAATACCATTAGCAGCACCAGTCAGGGGTCGTTCCGAACCAAAATACAGTCTCTTTCCATCGGTCGTTATAAAAGGTTCCATGTCATGATAAACGCCTGAGAAAGTAGCAGTAGTCAAATCAGGCCAAAGATTGTTGGTGCGTTTTGAGGTTTTCAGTACGGCTTTATTATTGACGTTTAGAGAGATAAAACACTCATTGCCGTCAGGTGTAAAGGTTATGCCCCATGTGCCCAATGGAAGTTTTGCCGGTGCAAACCGCTGGGGAACCGGTCCCGGATCCGGCTGTCCAAAGTATGGGCCGCTCTGGGCATAGCCGTGGCTCCCTGAGCAAAGGATGGTCAGAATGATTGCTGCGATTGCGATTTTAATGTTTTTCATAACCGTTCTATTATCTGTTAACCAGTAGGATTAATTTGTCAGCTTGACGAGTCTTTTCGATATCTGGTTTGAACCGGATTCAAGCCGGTATATGTATTCACCGGCGGTGAGACTGCTCAGATCTTGTTCAATATTATACGCTCCGGGATCGACTTTCCGGTCCAGAATCAACTTGATAGTTTTTCCTGACAGATCGAAAACTTCTAACCTGACCTTGCCTGTTTTATCTGTTTTGAAGCTGAACGTGGTAGTGGAATATGCCGGGTTCGGATAGTTTTGTTCCAGGAATAATCCTGAGGTTCCGGCAGGTTTATCTGTCGAGGAGGCCGGGAGCGGCTTCCAGGCTGGTTGAATGTTATGGGTGGGCATAGTAATCAGACGAACCGGCGACGTTCCATCCGCATTGATCAGATGAATTTCATAGCGTTCATTCCGCCATGAGATATAGGCAATACGGGAGCCGTCAGGCGACCAGGCCGGATCGCCATCCTCTCCGGGATTATCGGTCAGTTTTACCGGATTGGAGCCATCCGTATTCATGACAAAAAGTTCATGATTCCCGGTACGATTGGATTGGAAGGCTATTTTAGTACCGTCGGGCGACCAGGCCGGCCACCAGTTTTCGGTTCCTTCCGTACTGATTTCTGTTAAACCGGTACCATCCGCGTTAACAATGGCAATACTCGTCCGGTTGTTAGTATGGTAAGTGAACACCATTTTGGTACCGTCGGGCGACCAGCTTGGGCTGTCGCCATTGAAAGTACCTACCCGATGCTGATTGGTTCCATCCGCATTCATCATCCAAACTTCAGCCCGATAGTTTTCGCGGGAGTACAATCGCCCAAAAGCGATAAAGCGGCCGTCGGGTGACCAGTCGGGCTGCCCGTCACATACATTGGTCCTATCGGTCAGCCGCTTAATGTTGCTCCCGTCGGCATCCATAATATACTCCGACCATTGGTATAAGTCGCTGATATGGATGTAGAAGGCGATCTTTGAACCATCGGGTGACCAGGCTGGCCCCAAATCACGAACCGTACTGTTAGTGATCCGGGTAAATTCCGTTCCATCCGAATTAACTGTATAAATCTCGTTATTACCGTCAGGCCGGGTATTTGAAAAGGCAAGGATCCCTTCATATTGGGTTTTTCTCGACAAATCCTGTCCGGATGAAGTCTGGTGACTGCCTATTACCGTCAAAAGGAGGATTGTCAGAGGTATTACTTTTGTTTTCATGGCACTTGTTTTATTATTTTTTGTGATGACGATTCAGTACCCAGGGATAATCTGGCTATATACATTGCGGGTTTCGGTCCGCTGAGGTCCATGTTGATCGTGTGTTTGCCCGGAGAAAGCGTTTGGGTTTCCACCGACCGGGTGATTGTTCCGTTTTCATCAATCAGAACCAGCTCAACCCTGCCGGTCTTATTCGTTGAAAAGTCAAAACGGGCCTGATCCGTGACAGGGTTTGGGGCAACAGGATAGAGGATCAGGCCGGAATGA
The DNA here is from genome assembly GCA_043797975.1 of Bacteroidota bacterium. GTDB lineage: Bacteria > Bacteroidota > Bacteroidia > Bacteroidales > UBA12481 > UBA12481. Next base: position 25,919 of record JAZDPC010000004.1, on the reverse strand, counting down.
AAATCCGTCAGATCCGCGATTCCGGAAGCTGATACTTTTTCCCCCCAGTTGGGCTGGGAATCTTCAGCCTCATTATTCGTGATTTGCCGCTGATGCGAACCATCGGCATTCATCCGGAATAATTCGGTTTCTCCGTCACGGTCGCTTGCGAATGCTATTGATTTGTCGTCGGGCGACCAACAGGGCAACTCATCCCGGGCGCTGCCATCCGTGAGAGCCTGATATCCGCTTCCATCTGCATTGATCAGCTGAATCGTGGATTTTTCCTCATTGCCGGTAAAAAAGGAATAGTAAAGGAGCTGTGTACCACCAAGTGACCAGCGTGGATACTGCTCATTTTCAGCGGTAAAGGTCAGCTGGTCTGCGTTGCTTCCGTCAGTAGTGACGACATGTATATCGTAATTTCCCAAATGGCTGGAGGCAAAGACAATCTGAAGCCCGTCGGGTGACCAGTCAAGACCCTTAATTTCCGAGGCATATTGCGTGATTGATATTTCATTTGTGCCGTCGTCATTGATCTTCATTATGCTGCTCTGGCCCTGGGAATATCTGATGAAAGCAATCATCTGCCCATTGGGGGAGAATACCGGATCAATGTCATCAGCCGGATTATTGGTTAATCTTATCTGCCCGGAACCGTCGGCATTCATCAGGTAGATTTCAGTGTTCTGATCCCGTTCGGATGTAAAAACGATTTTTGATCCGTCGGGCGACAAACAAGGCTCCCCGTCAGGAAAGGTGTTATCGGTCAGGCGGACCGCCTCGCTGCCATCCTCTAACATGCTGTAGATCTCGGAATTGCCGTCACGGGAAGAGCTGAAAACGATCCTTTCGGAGCTGTCCGGTTCCAGCGTCCTGAGGGTTTCAATGAATCCTGCGTCAACCCAGTAAACATTGCCATCCCGGCTAAAGAAAAAATACTTGCCATCACGCGAAACGAAGGGGCTCAGTTCATTTCCGGCCACCGTATTGACTTTGTTTCCAAGATTGACCGGCCGGGTCCACAATCCATCATCATCACAAAAACTGATAAACAGGTCACGCCAGGAATTCTCTCCGGCTGTCCGTACCACCGCATCGAAGATCAGGTAGTTTTCATCCGGGCTGATGAACGGGTGGCCCGGCCAGTTCTTCGAATTGATAAAATCACCGACAGAGACCGGTTCGGAATACTGGCCTTCGGCAAACCCGGAAACCACTATGCCTGGGTTCTGCGGATCAGTTGTATGCCCCCCTATATCGGTGAAGTAGAGGTTGCCGTTTGCGGCAACCGACGGGTACATCATCTGGATATTCTGCAGTGGGGGATCCATCGGGCGGGCTTCGCTCCAACCGGTTGCGGTTTTATCGACCTGCCATTGGTAAAATCCCGGTTGCGAATTGCCCGGCACGGGTCGCATTGATCCGAAATAGAGCCGGTTCCCTGCTGGAGTAATGTGTGGCTCGGCATCGAGATAAGTACCCGAGAAAGGAGCGACGGCAGGGGTGGTCCAGACACCATTGTTCTCCCGCGTTAAATGAACAGTCGTTCGACCCTGGTGATCTCCGGAGAAAAAGCAGAAGCCCCCATCCGGAGAAAACGAGATGCCGAAAATGCCGCTTTGTGTCAGGATGCCCGGAGCAAACCGGACGGGTGTTTTTCCCGGTGCAGTCTGACCCAGGTAGGGTTTTGAGGGGGGCAGTGAAAACTTGACCAATGCCATATCCATTCCTCCCGCTGAACTCAATAAGGTGGTGCGGGGACCAGGATCCATATCAACCCCCGAGCCGTTGAATGCAACAACCGAGGCCAGGTTACCCGACAAGTCAAACCCCAGCGGTCCGGCGGTTTCGTCAGCCGTGCAGCTGATACTAAAGTGGCTTACATAATTGCCGTTACTATCATATTTGGCAAAGAATGCATCATTCATACCCGCAGAGGACAGGCGAACCGAACCGGCACCCGGATCCAGATCAATAGAATTCATGTACTGACCAGATAGGTGAACGTTTCCCTGATCATCGGTAATTATCCCATTATAATAATCATCCTGTGTGCCGCCAAAACCCTTTGCCCACAACAGGTTGCCTTGCGGGGAATACTTTGCTAGTGAAAAATCGTACCCTCCTGAAGAACTGATGATCACAATTCCATTACCCGGATCGAAATCGATGTTTGCTGACTTGTACATACCGGCAACCAGCAGGTTCCCTGATGGATCGGGCAACAGTTGTCCGCCGATTTCATCCAGAATTCCGCCCGTCCTTTTCGCCCATTGGTAATTACCGGATGGATCATATTTAGCCAGATACATATCGTAGCCACCGGCGGTGCCTAATATGGCTGTTCCGGCTCCGGGATCAAAGTCAGCGTTGGTCGACATGAAGGGCCCGGAAACATATATATTTCCGGCAGGGTCGGTGATAATGCTGTTGCCCACTTCATATTGAGTTCCACCCGCTCTTTTGGCCCACAGGTAGTTGCCGGAGGCATCATATTTGGCGAAGAACAGGTCGCCTCCACCGGCGTCGGTCAGCAATGCAGTTCCCGGCCCCGGATCAAAATTGACCGTTCCGTTAAAGTAACCCGTTATCAGTAAGTTACCTGTCGGGTCCAGGAATATATCATGAACTCCGTCATAATTGGTGCTGCCGGCCCGGTTGGCCCAGCAAAGATTTCCGTTAGTGTCATATTTGGCAAAAAACATATCGGCATATCCGACTGATCCCAGATTAACGGTGCCAGGCCCGGGATCGAAATCACAGGTAGCCGACTGGTACCAGCCGGCTACAAAAACATTTCCGGATCCGTCCACAACGATCTTCGCCGGAATATCTTCGTTCGAGCCACCTATTCTTTTGACCCACAAGTAATTGCCGGATGGATCGTACTTCGCGAAAACAATATCGACACTGCGGTTGGATGAACTGATGAGTGCTGTACCCGGCCCGGGATCGAAATCAACATTAGTTCCCTGAAAAGTGCCGGCGATGTATACATTTCCCTGCTTGTCGATGGCCAGACTCCGGCAGCCCTCTTCACCGGTTCCTCCGATACGCCTGGCCCACTCAATATGCTGAGCATTGACAGTTGATTTTCCAGGAAAAAGTAAGAGCACCGTCATTACTAGAAATAAGGCTTTCATAATCGATTGAGATTATTTTGTTTTGATGAATTTCTTCGCAGAACGAATATCGGAAGAGGTCAGGATGATTGAATAAATGCCTGAGGCCAGGTCGCTAATGTCAACAGAAATCCAATGGAGTCCTTCGGATGCATCCTGGTCAGCCAGTTTTCTTATTGATCTCCCAAGGCTATCAAAAAGCGAGATGTCAACATGGCCGGTATTCATTGCCGAGAATTCAATAGTAACGGAGGTTTCAGCCGGATTGGGCCAGACGTTTCTTAATCCTGTTTCGTCTGCCCGGCTGATCGGATCGATGATGCCGGATACCGATGCTTTGCGGATCACATTTGGACAATAATCTTCATAATCATTTCGCGACAGGTTCAATTGATTTTTCCCGTCGGCATCCATATTGTAGATCTCCGTGTTACCAAACCGGCCGGTTTGGAAAACAATGCTCCGGCCATCGGCTGACCAGCAGGGATTGTCATTGGCATTGCCGTCATTGGTCAGTATTCTATCACTTGTACCATCAACATTGATAACATGTATCTGGGCATCGGTTCCGGCCGGCGAGATCAGTGTAAAAGCGATCTTTTGTCCGTCAGGGGATAAGCGGGCATTTCGTTTGTCCCCTTCAGAGCGGGTGATCTGCAACAGACCGGTGCCATCCGGATCCATCCGATAGATTTGAGAAAAACCGGTACGCCTGCTGCAGAAAATGATCGATGTTCCGTCGTCCGACCATACCGGCCTGCTGCCCAGGCTTGCACCGGAGATCAATTGCATACCGGATCCGTCGGCGTTGATCAGTCCGATATCCCCTTCATCCGCGTAGATGTCTTCGGATACGGTAAAAAGAATCCGGCTGCCGTCGGGCGACCAATCGGGATTGCCGGCCTGAATGCCCGAGTCGGAGAGTTTGTGAGGATTGCTGCCATCGGCATTCATCAGGAACAATTCAAAGTCGCCTTCACGGTCCGAACTGAACACGATCTGGCTGCCATCGTTGGAATAAGCCGGGAATAGATCACTGGACGAATTGATTGTAAGCCTTTTCAGATCTGTACCATCAGTGTACATCGTATAGATCTCCGGATTGCCATCCCGTTCCGATGAAAAAACAATACGGTTGGTGGTATCCGGTTCAATGGGCCTCCCAAGATCGATGAAAGCCGTGCTGACCCAATAGGCATTGTATCCCTGATCACCTGAAGCTGCCCGAGCTGTGTTAAAGAACATGTATTTGCCATCAGGGGATACAACCGGAAATCCATCTTCCTGTATCGAATTGATTGAACTGCCCAGGTTGGCAGATTGAGACCAGATTCCGTCCCGGTTACGGTAAGATATATAGATGTCATGCAAGCCGTATCCTTCCGTCCGGTTTGAAATAAAGATCAGATACTCCTCGTCAGGATCAATAAAAGCACAACCGTCGCCTGCCATGGAATTGACCTGGCCGGGTAGTCTTTCGGGTTCGGAATAGCTTCCGTTTACCCATTCGGAGCGGTACAAATCGGTATTATTGATGTCATCATAGAGTTCGAAATAAACTGTGCGGTTTTTGCTGAAACTGAAATTCCATGCCATGTCAAGACCGGATGGAAGGTTGAATGGCAAAATTTGGGGAACTGACCATGATCTGTCTGCCTGGCGGAAGCATTGGTACACTTTCCCTTCACCGGACCGTTGGGAATAGAAGAAGAGAGTATCACCCGCTGATGAAAAGGCCGGACAATTTTCAGTTACGGTCTGATTTCCGAAAGAAGCCGGTTCGGGAATCGTCCATTGGTTGTTAACCAGTTGGCTGTGCCAGATTTCCGCACGGTCCAGGGTATGCAGGTACTTGACAAAAAACATTTCCTTGTAGTCCGGTGAGAAGACAGGCGATCCATGCCAGCTCCAGACGCCATTGATCGACAGCATCTGAAGGTTGTTGGGCGGGAACCGTTTGATAGTTGAAAATGGTGGAGTTTGGCCGAGGTATTTATTGATCGGATACCGGATCCGTCCCCAGCAGGGCCATCCGTCCCAGGAAGAATTCGTGGTAACGCGTTGCTGATTGGTACCGTCTGCATTCATAACATAAATTTCAAAACCACCGCTGCGATCGCTCTGGAACACAATCGAATTTCCGTCGGGCGACCAGCAGGGATCTTCAGATCTTCCGGCAGCATTGGTCAGTCTGGAGTTACCGGTGCCATCAGAATTAATAACATACAGGCTGGCCGCCGGTGTACCGGTATTGGTATTGATCGAGTAGACAATTCTGCTACCGTCGGGCGACCAGGCCGGAAATATTTTATTCCCGTTACTATTCGTGAACCTTCTCTGGTTAGTTCCATCCGGATTCATGAAATAGATCTCGTAATGGCCATCCCGGTCGGAAATAAACATAATCGTTTGTTCGTCAGGTGACAGCCTGGGACGTTCATCGTGTGCCTGATTGCTTGTCAGCCGTTGCTGACTGGTGCCATCCGTATTCATAACCCAGATTTCTGACCGGGTGTTGAAATACTTTATAAAAAATATTTTAGAGCCATCAGGAGAAAACTCCTGGGAATATTCGTCTTCGGTGGAATTGGTCAGGCGCTTCTGACCCGTCCCATCGGTGTTCATGATATACACCTCATAATTTCCATCACGCCGGGATTCAAAAACGATTTCCGATCCATCTGAAGAAATCGATGGGCACATATTTTCCGCAGGACCGTTAGTCAGTTTTTTCAGACTGGTCCCGTTGGTGTTCATGATATAGATCTGACGGGCTCCGTCACGATCCGAATCGAAAACAATTTTATCTACCAGAATGGAATCCCTGGCGGTTTGCGGGAAAGCCGTTTGACGGCCGTAAATCCAAAAGAATGATAGAATAAAGCAAACGAATTGTAAGGTTTTTCTCATAACTATTTCAATTATTGTCACAATAATCGAAAGGTATGAGGAGGAGCAGGAATCCTGATTGCTGATTTAACGGATGGCAGATCCGGATTGACGGATAGCTTTTTGTTACCTGTGAAGCCAGATACTTCAGTTAGCCGGAATATCTGGACATATGAGTCAAAAACAGGTCTTTCCTGGTCCGGGAGACCGGAACCTGCGATCCGTCAATCATTTCAATGGCTCCGCCGTCGGCCCGGATGTATTTTTTTACGTGTTCGAGGTTGATCAGATGGGAATTGTGGGAGCGGAAAAAATCCCGGTCGTTCAATAAATCCTGATATTCTTTCAGGTTTTTAGAAACCAGGATCCTGCGCTTTCCGGTCAGGTAAAACCATGAATAACTCCGGTCAGCCTCAATCCGGATAATCTCCTTTGTGTTTACGTACTCCATCCCTTCCGATGTGGGGATAGCCAGCTTGGCGGGTGTGCCGGAATGCAGGTTTTCCAGCAGGATTTCGAGGTTCCGGTTGGGGAGGTACTCGTGTGACCTTTTCTCGGTGACCTTGTCAATCGCCACGATGAACTCATTGATATTAATCGGTTTAAGAATATAATCCACCGCGCTGAATTTGATCGCCCGGATCGCATAATGGTTGAAGGCCGTGATAAAAATGACATCGAAGGTTTTATCGGGGAATTGTGCCAACAGGTCGAAACCGCTTCCGTGAGGCATTTCCACATCAAGCAGGACAAGATCCGGTTTATTCCCCTGAATAACGGTGATTCCGTCCATGGCATTAAAGGCCGTACCGGTAATTTCGAGTTTCGGACAATATTCTTTAATGATTGACCGGATGAAGTTCACGGCATCCGGTTCATCATCTATTATTATCGTTTTGAGCAGGTTTTTCATGTGAGAATGGGTATATGGATCTCGACCCGGGTTCCCTCGCCATTCCCTTCATTATCTTTCAGGTCGGTGAATATGGTTTTAAGGCTCGTACCGTATAATGTACTGACCAGTTTTAACCTTGATTCGGTAATCTGCGTTCCCAGGGAATTGTGATTTTTTTCCAGGTTTCGGTTTAGTTCCCTTGAGGCTTCACGTCCGATCCCATTGTCCTCGATTATGCAGGAAATGTAATCCTTGCAGTAGGTGAGGCTGACCTTGACCTTGCCCTTTTCCTCCCGGTACATCAGGCCGTGACAAATGGCATTTTCGACATATGGCTGTATCAGCATCGTGGGGATCTTGAACATCAAAGGATCAATCTCATCATCGACAGAGATCTCATAATCAAACTTGTCCCGGAACCGGATTGATTCCAGCTCCAGGTACAGCTGAAGGGCGTCCAGTTCGTCACGGATCGGGATGGAGGTATGCTGTGAGTTTTCAAGGATCTTCCGCATCAGGCTGGAAAACTTGGTGAGATAGTTGTTCGTGGCCAGCTTATCATGCTTATACATATAATACTGGATGGAATTCAGAGTGTTGAATATGAAATGCGGATTCATCTGCTGCCGGAGGTTAGCCTGGGTAACTTCCAGTATCTTCTTGTCCATCTCGCTGATCCTTCTTTTAGAGTTAAGTCTCGACTGCCAAAACAACAGAAGGCCGATAATGACGGTGAGGAGCAGGAATCCGGCGAATCCGTAAATCAGCAGTCTTTGATTTTTGAGCCGGAGGGATAAGAGTTCCACCTCCTTTTTGACGGTATCGGCTTCGAATTTGGCACGGGCCAGGTTTAGTCCTTCAGTGCTTTTCTGGCTGGCCAAAGAATCGCTGAACTCCTTATAATACAGCTGAAATTTATATGCATCGCGGTAATTGCCCTGGTCGGCAGCCATCTGGCTCATGTCTTTATAAATCCACGACGGCGTGTACCAGTCGTTGATGATTTTTGCGGTTTCTATCCCTTTCCCCCAGTAAATCCGGGCTTTATCATATTTTTTCATATCGCGGTAGACAGTGCCGATATTTCCATAGGCATTGGCCAGGGTATAATATCGCTTACCTGTTTCACCGTATTCAATCGCTTTATTGTAATAATACAGGGATGAGTCGAGTTGTTGCTCCACATATAAGTTCCAGGCAATGTCGGACAGGGTGGACGCAATGCCTGCCGTGTCACCCAGGGACATGGATATTTCAAGGCTTCCGCGAAAATACCGGTCAACGGTTTTAAAATCCCGCTTGTAGTTGAGCCTTAATTTTCCCAACCGGTCCAGAGCGATTTGTCCACTTGCCGGGTCGGATTCGAGCCGTGAAAATTCGAGCATCTGCTCCAGGGATTCGTTCACCTTTTCAGGCTGATTGAATGCGCCGTATAGATTGGCCAATGTCTGGCAGGCTCTGGGGAGCAGGTTTTTCAAATGGTTGGATTTCGCAAATTTTATCGTTCTCTCCAGTGCCTCGATACTGGTACTGAACTGCCCCGTATTCTGGCATGTTTTAGCGTAGAAGATCAGGAGCTCTCCCTGAGCCTGAAGACCGATCTGCGACTGCGGGGACTTTATTGCGGCAACCGCCATTTCATAAGCTTTCCCGAATTCCTGCTTTTGAAACCTGGCTTCGGCATTGGCCCAGTGGAGAAGTAGCGGGATTTGCGGTTTATCGGTGGAGGCCAGTGTATTGGCCACTGCAAGGATAGAATCGGCCCGGGCCTTGTTACCGGGAGTTTTAAGCAGTTCACGGGCTTCCCTGGCGAGAGAAATAAGCCGGGCAGTATCGGCTGTCACCGGCGGATTCGCGGCAATTGCCGCCTGTGCCATCAGGATAAATACACAAACCACTGTGAAAAACCGGACCAAATGCCTGTAAAACATCTAATAAGATAACTGTTAGTTACAAAGATAACGAAACAGCACGATGCTCCATTTGCATTTTACCAATGGCAGGATTGACTTGACGAAGGACGGCTGGAGAGCAGTCACCGGTGACCGGAGTATCGTGATGCGTGATGCGCAACACACCCACACTCACACTCACACTCACACCCGTTCGCCTTATTTCTTGATAAGTGTGGTCTTGTACCAGAATTCGGTTGTGACCGTCCCCATTCCCCCACCGCCGCCCATAGGTGCTCCGGCTTCCATTTGACCACCTGAGGCTCCGCCGGCCATATTGCCGCCTCCTCCTCCGCCGCCACGGCCACGACCGCCGCCCCGGCCTCCGCCTCCTCCCGTTGCAGCACCCATCCCGCTGCTAACTCCCTGTTGATTACCAGCCATCTGGGGCCTCTCGCCGCCACCGCCGTTCCCTTCGGAAGCGGCCTGTCCGAAACGGAGCCCGATCACCACCTCCTCCATCGAGGACAGGCCCCCGGGATTGATCCAGTCAATCGGAATTCCGATGATGATATTGAGCACATTCGCAGTATCTACTGCGATGAATGTATGAAAATCAGTCTTTTCCACGGATGGGTTAACCTGCAGGCTATCATCATAGTTCTTCCATTGAAGCTCAAAGGACTGTGCCTGTTCCAGAAGCATCTGCGTACTGGTCCGCTGGTTACGGTTTTGCCTGCCGCGTTGCTGGGCAAGCTGACCTTCCTTAAAACTGGTCATTATTTCACGCTTGATCAGGGGAAACCTGACAAAACAATCCTCCTTCATCTTTTTCGTCTGATCGATAAAAACCGTCATGCCATTACGCAGTACCATGGTCTGAACCCGTGGATCAAAAAAACTGAAGGCGAAGTACAGATGCGTGCTGTCATTATAACTCATCCATCCGGTCTGAGTATCAGAATGATATCCTGTCGGCTGGATATCGTCAGAACCGGCATTATTTCCCCAGTAGGTGGTAAGTTCGGTCAATCCCGTACATCCCGATAAAATCATCAGGATGATAACAATGGAAAACAGGCATGCTTTTCTCATTGGGTTTGGTTTTCTATTTGGATTTTATAAAGTTAAGAGGGTTTAATATCAACCCGTTAAAAGAAACAGCGTAATTTTACGGTGCAATGTTAAATGATGTTAAACCAAAACCAAGACCTGACTATGACACACGACCAATCCGCCGATGACACCTGCTGCCCGGTTTTTGATCCGGAACCCTGGGACCATAAAACCTGGGAATGGCAGGATAAATTATTCCTGAAAGATTCCGTCAGGGAGTTTTTCCATATGCCGTTACCTTCTTCGGTAGGTAAAGTGATGACACGGATGTGGAAAGTTGCCAGGGATGCCGATGCCGCTCCTGAAATAAAGGATTTCCTGGTCCTGGCCAACGACCCGACACCCTTCCGGGGAGATTTCTACCTGCTTCTGACAAAGGAAATCCCCGGTGCCAATATGGTACGGCTTTCCGGGACTTATTATTCCATGGTATTTGACGGCCCCTACAATGCCGTTCTCAAATGGGTAAAGGAACTGAATGCCAAAGGAGCCGAAAAGGGCCTCAGGTTTATTGATTACTACTTCTACTATACCACCTGTCCGAAATGTGCAAAAAAGTACGGGCATAATTATGTGGTGGCGTTCGGGAAAGTCAAGTAGTGACCGGTAACTTGAGCCTTTCGCCCCAATTAACATCATGTTAACTCTGTATTAACGCTTTGCCGCCGGTTTTTGAAATAATTTTCGGCATTAATTAAAAAGGGAAATCATGAAATCAAGAATTTTTGTACCGGTTATGCTTGCTCTCTTTTTGTGCGGATCCATGGCAGCCATGGGCCAGGATCTGAACAACAGAAAGGTCAAGCGGATTATCAGGAAAATTGAAAGACAGAATGACAGGCTCCGTGAATTACAGGGAAACGAGTTCCATGTTTATGGTGGAAATATTGATAAGGAAGAGATGGAAAAGATCCGTCAGGAAGCTTTGGCAGACAGGGAAGAGGCAATGAAGGAGGTCCAGGAAGCCATGCAGGAACGGAAGGAGGCATTTGCAGAACAGCAGGAAGAGATGAACCTTAAGCAGAAGGAAATGCAGGAGCAGATTATGATCATGAAGGATGGACAGATTAAAAAAATCCAGGAACTCAAGGAGCTGGGCAAGTTGAAGGAACTTGAGGGAATCGGGGAACTGGAGGGACTGGATAAACTGAAAGAGCTGAAGGAGTTTGAGGGACAGATGAAAGCCTGGAAAGATGATGAAGGTAATATGACCTACTACTACAAGGCTCCGGACTTAAAGTACAAGTACAAGGTAGCTGAGCCTTTTGTTGCAGGGGCTCCGAATATTGCTTTCGACGCACCCATCTTCAAAGGAGATGCCTTTACATTATTGTCAGGCAAGGATGCCCTGTCAATCGAGAAGGAACTGACCGGTGAAACCATCTCGGCCGACTTTAACTATGAAGTGAAGTCCGGAGCCGAGGGAATTTCATTATCGGTCAACGGTTCCATCGAGGCTGGAACCGTGGTGATCACCGTTAAAAAGCCCGACGGAACGGTTTTCAACACTTATAACCTCTCTCCGCTGGCCAACGTCAGCTGGAAACAGAGTTTGACATTTGATGACCAGGAAGAATCTTCCTACGTCGGAAAATGGACCGTCACCGTCGCTGCCGAAGGTGCCAAAGGGAAATATAATTTTCACATGATCGGCCGGTAGGTCCTGCTGAACGGCAAAACGCTGTTGCCGATTTCAACCGAGTCTTTACCAATTGCCCGGATATGCCGCTTGTTTACGATGTAACTGCGGTGGATCCGGGCAAACTCGTTTTCGGGCAGCTTTATTTTATCGCTCAGAGCTGCTCATCGATAATCCGGATAGTATAATTGATTGCTGATTTTTGTAAATTCAGATCGGCATTCTTTTACAGAGGCTGTAACAACCTAATACCAAACATCATGAAATTTATCACTGAAGGCGGAGTCGATCATACGGTTCCTATCCTGATCCTGGGTCTTGCATCTTTAGTATTCATTGCAATTGCGTCCGCTCGGGCCATTAAGCAGAAACCGATTTCGCAGATTATGCTTGACACCCTTTTATTGCTCGGATTTCTGAGTTTCTCCTATCCGGTCTTCCGCTTGATAATTGGATTGTTTCAGGGAGCCCAAGCTGTTGAACAAGCAGGAGAAATCTCTTCTGCACTCGTGTGGTCAGGAATCCATTTCAGTTTGATTTCCCTGACAATGGGATTTGCCGTTCTCAACATTTCGGCCATCGGTTGGTTTATACTGAGGCCGTTCAAAAAGGCTCCGCTTCGCTCCTGATAGGCTTCACTCCTGCCGTCACCTGCATACTACTGAACCCCAGCTTATGAGCAGGAATGTATTCGGGGCAGCTTTTCAGATTTCAAAATCCTGCGGTGCAATTTTTGCATAAAGGGAAGAGTTTATTTTGATATCCAACTGAACGAAGATATATCTAAATTTACCGATTATCTGGTTTGCCGGGTGACGTGACTTCAGATGCTAATGATATAAATAATACTGATGATATGATTTATCTCGACAGGAATGAAAACCAATATGGACCGTCTCCGGAATGCGTAAAAGCCCTGACTAATCCTGACATGAAAGAGTTGTATGAGTATTCCAGGGATTTCTCACAGGGAATTAAGAGTCGCCTGTCTGAAAGGCTGGCCAAAGAATTTGGGATCAGCGAAAAGAATGTCATTCTTGGTTATGGGGCTGAGGATTTACTAAAACAGGCCATTCATTGCTATCTTCACAGGGGAGATAAAATAATGATACCGTCACATTCGTGGTGGTACTACAAGCATATAGCCGACGAGGTGGACGGGATCAAGGTGGAATACCCGATCGTCGAGGGCGACAGGACCTTTTATTATGATCTCGATGGGATGTTTAAGGTATACCGGGAACAGAAACCTCAGATGGTTTTAATCAGTTCACCCAATAATCCCACCGGAAATTACCTGGAACCCGACCGGCTCCGGCTCGCGCTCCGAACGATGAAGGAGACCATAGTGGTTCTGGACGAGGCCTATACGCTGTTTTACAGTAACGATAATAATCATCTGAACGAACTGGTAGAAGAATTCCCGAACCTGATGATCCTGCGGACTTTTTCTAAATATTATGCCCTGGCGGGCCTCCGCATCGGCTTTGCCCTGATTGGTGCAAACCATACCCGGTTCTCCCTCTTCAGCGCCCATTACCTGGGTTTTAACCGGATATCGGAGCACGTGGCTATCGCTGCCCTGGATTCGGATGGGTATTATGATGACATGTGCAGGAAAATGGTGGCTGACAGTGAGATGTTTTACAATGAACTCAACAGGATCCCCGGGTTCATCGCTTATCGCTCCTATGCCAATTTCATCCTGGTAAAAATACCTGTCGAAATAAAGAATTCACTGAAGGAGTACCTGACCAGCCATGGCATGATCGTGAAATTCATGGCAGAGGACGGATTGTTCAATCATATCAGGATCACCATCGGTACACAAGAACAGAATAACATGCTGCTTGATCTTATCAAATCCTTCTTATCATCAGGTAAGTAAACGATGAGCTGGTACACCGAGTATAAAAACTCCCTGAAACTGGGAGTCGTTGAAGAAGTGCTCGATATCATACTGTACCGGCCGCTGGCGTTTTTACTGGTCAAAGTCATTTACAGGACCAATATCACCCCCAATCAGCTTAGTATTTTTGCCATCCTGATGGGTTTGGCCAGCGGAGTTTCTTATGCCTTCGGAGAACCGGCCTGTATATTCGCCGGCGCTCTCTTTTATCTGGCGTTCAATGTCTGCGATTGTGCCGACGGGCAGTTGGCTCGCCTTAAGAATAACGGTACCCCGATGGGAAAGATTATCGACGGAATTGCCGACTATGCTGCAACAGTTGCGGTCTTTGTCGGTATGGCCTTCGGCTTTGCCAACCGCCAGGAAGATCCTGCTTTCTGGTGGAAAATGCTTGCCCTCACCGGCTTATTCATAGGGATTCATTCCATTCTTGTAGACTTTTTCCGTACCCGGTTTTTGGACTACTATTATCAGCGAAAGGGCAAATTTGAAGAGAGCCTGATCGAGTTTAAAAAAGCTTACAACATCGCAAAGCAGAAAGGCAGGCAACTCGAAAGGATTGCGATTTATATTTATTTGAGATACTGTTCTTTACAAAGGTTCCTTGTAGCCAAGCGGAAACGGACAAAAACGCTCCACGCAAGTCCGCAGGAGTATTACAGGAAGAACAGGATCATCATGAGGTTATGGCTCCTGATCGGCCCCACTTCTCAAATCACCAATATTATTCTCTGGTCCCTGCTTGAGCGCATTGATATGTTCATGTGGGTTGTCCTGATCGGGTTTAATATCTATGCAGCTATACTCTGGATCATTCAGCAGTTTATTGACTTTAGCTACAAATCTCAACCTGAATGAAAGCAGTTATCCTGGCAGCCGGGATTGCATCCAGGCTGAGGCCTTTGACGAATACGATCCCGAAATGCCTGTTGAAGATAGGGGGAAAGAGAATTCTTGAGCAGACTATCGAAAACCTGATTGCCAACGGGCTCACGGATATCATAGTGGTCACCGGATACCTCGAAAACCAGATCCGGGATTACATCGGGGAACGGTTTCCAGGCCTGAAAATTCATTTTATCAATAATAACCTCTATGCCACCACCAATAACATTTATTCGTTGGGATTGGTCAGGGAGGCCGTGGGAGAGAATCCCATGCTCATGATGGATAGTGATATCGTTTTTGACCACCGGATCATCGGTGAACTGCTCGGGTCGGGCTATGAAAATTGCCTCGCACTCAAGAGACATGTGGTCCGGGATGAAGAGATCAAGGTCAAAGCGGATTCCCTGGGCAGGGTGTTGGAGATCAGCAAGGAAGTTAAACCGGATGAAGCCATCGGAGAATCGATCGGGATTGAACTGTTCGGGGACGGGATGCTTGAGGGGCTCTTCCGGATCATTGAACGGAAGGTAAAGTTGGAAGGCAATGTGAATCAGTTTTATGAAGCTGCCTTTCAGGAACTGATCGACGAGGGTCACGATCTTTTTATTGTTGATACAACCCGTTATTTTTGTATGGAAATTGATACGCCCGACGATCTCAGGATCGCCGGGGATCTAATGCAGCAAGGCTGAACCAAAGAACTGACGATTCATGGGAGAAAGTCTGATTACAATGGCTGTTGTGGGGCTGATCGCTGGCTTCATTTTCTCGATGCCGATTGCCGGTCCGATCAGCTTCCTGGTCACATCCAACGCGCTTAAGGGCAGAATCCATTACTGCAACAGGGTGGCGATCGGAGCCTCATTCGCGGATTTTGTTTATGTTTTTATTGCCATTTACGGGGTCACAAAGCTGTACTCCTTCTACAAGCCGGCTATACCTTATATTCTGCTGGCCGGAGCCCTTTTTATTATATATGTCGGATACCGGATTTTCAGGTCAAAAGTGGATCTGGAACATCTGGATGAGATCAATCCCAAAACCGGTAAGCCTTTTCCGAAGGGGAGAGGCGGATTCTATACCGGCTTTATGGTCAATTTCCTGAATCCTACACTGATTATCGGTTGGCTGACGACCTCTGTTCTGGTAATCTCATTTATATCGTCATTAGGTTTCGATACAGGTGGGCTCGATTCGATGATTGACCAGAATGTCAAGACTTTAAATATCGAAGGTCAGGTGATTGAAAAATCCGATGTCCGAACCTACATAAAGCCGGATACACTGAAATTCTTTAAAAACCACCAACCGGCAGAACCGGTCAGCCGTCCTGCCTATTTTACGGCAGAGATCAGCCTTGTTTATGCCTTCTCGCTGGCTGTCGGAAGTATCCTCTGGTTCATGCTCCTGACTTTGGCTCTTTCCCGCTTCCGCCGGTGGATCAACCTTCATATTCTCACCGGCATGGTCCGGGCCATGGGAATCGTACTCTGCCTGTTCGGTTGTTTCTTTATCTATACGGCCATTAAAATGCTATGCTGAAAGAAGAATATCTGTTCAGGGAGGGATGCTTCATATCGGAATTGCATAATACGCCGGATGATCCGGGTATATCGGTAGCCCGTGCCAGGGTATTGCCCGGGGAATCCACAAAATGGCACTCTCTGTCAGGAATAACCGAGCGTTATCTGATTCTGGAAGGTGCCGGAATTGTGGAGACCGGTGACCTGCTGCCCAGGGAAACACACGTGGGTGACCTGATCAATATCCCGCCGGGAATGCGTCAGCGGATCACCAATGACGGATCAACCGACCTGATCTTCCTGGCCATATGCACGCCCCGGTTTACCCCGGACGCTTATAATAGCCTGATATAGAAACGGATGATCATCCGTTTCTATTTTCTATTTCTTTTTTGTGCCCTTCTTTTTCCCAGTTTCCACGGCCTTTTCCGCTGCCGGAGCGGCGAATAATCCATCCCGCGAAAGCAGGTGATCGAGGCAAGCTACCCCGTAAACTACAACAGCCGTAACGGTAGCAGTATGTTCCTGATATTCAGGGATACTCATGTTATACATATCTCGTTCGGTATGCCAGATCTCGCCATAACTGAAACCATACCCTTTGGCATCGGTAATGTCGAAGTCCAAAGTAGGCACACCGCTCATCAGGAAATAAGCATGATCCGATCCGCCTGCGTTGGTTGGTTTCGGACGGGGCTGACTTTTTTCCAGGGTAAAAGGAAAATCAGGACTGATCCGGTTCAGCGGTTCGCAGATCTTTTCAAAATCAGCATACATGGCTTCCGGCACCCTGATACCGGTAGCGACAAGCGGAGCATAGTCACGGTTAAAATAGTTTGAGATCCTGTCCAGCTTGTCTTTATGATTTTCAACCCAGGCTTTCGATCCCAGCAGGCCGAATTCTTCGCCTGCCCATAAACAGACCAGGATGGTGCGTTTGGGTTTCCCCCCGGCCATCATGATCTGCCGGG
Source organism: Bacteroidota bacterium (assembly GCA_043797975.1). GTDB lineage: Bacteria > Bacteroidota > Bacteroidia > Bacteroidales > UBA12481 > UBA12481. Next base: position 9,093 of record JAZDPC010000004.1, on the reverse strand, counting down.
CTGCCTCCATGGCCGGGGTCACACCCGATCCGTCGTCAACACCTCCGGAGGCCACATCATAACAATCGAGGTGACCGCCCATCATCACATATTCATCCGGAAAATCGGTTCCGGGAATAATGCCGATCACATTGTAATATTTCACCGGGCCCATTTTGAAGTGGTTGCGGATATCGAACTCCAGTTCAAAATACTGGCGTTCCCTGGCCATCTGTTCGATGATCTTATACTGATGTTCGTCGAGCTTGATTTCGGGTACCGTCGGTAAATTGTCAAAAGTCATGCTGTCGACGTTCCTGTCGGAATATACCCGGATAGGGTTCGTGGCCGACTGAATGAAACCCAGGACACCTGCTTCCTTCATCTGCCTGTAAAACAATGCCGGCTCTTCATTTAGCTTGAGGGGTTGTTGTTGTTCAGCCGCTGATCTATCCCTATTTTCCCGCATGATCTGCATATTCTGCCTGTCGATTTCCAGGTTAGCGGTAATCAGACTGTCCCTTCTGTGTTCGGCAGCAGCTGAATAGTCGACCGGCCGTCCGCTATTTTGTCCTGATATAAGCACCCAGGCTCCTTTCAGTTTGCCTTTAATGTTATCAAATTCACGCTGAGTTTTCGGTTCCGGAACCACATGACCTCTCTGAACACCTTTGGTCCCTGCCGTATAGGAAGGAGTGGCAAAATGAAGGGTCATGCCGTTGTCAGAAAGCAACCTGCCGAACCACGGGCCCCTGTTGAACCCGACCGGCAGCGTTCCTGCATAATCCATTTCCACCTGCATGCCCCATTTTTTAAATTCCGATGCGCACCATTCGGCTGCATTATCGTATGCGTCTGATCCGAGGATTCGTCCCCCAAAACGGTTGCAGAGGACATCCAGGTGATGCATGGCCTGGTTGTCGGTCTGCCCGATCCGGATGATCTCATCGATCACTTTTTTTTCCTGTGCGTTGGCAAGCGGAGCTGAAAAAGCCAGGAACAGGGCTACGGTTGCAAGAAGAACTTTTTTCATAGAATTCAGTTTACTGTTACGGTCAGCCAATATAAAGAGAAGAATGGTACGATATCCTGCTGAAGAACCGTTAGTCGGGCTTACGGGCTTGCGGGCTAACGGGCTTACGGAACAATTGGCACATTGGCACATTAGCACATTTTTCGTCACTCATCACTTTTCCTTATTTTTGAAGATCAATCAGAGGAAACGGTTATGAGAAAACTTAGGATTTGTATTCTGGCAGTTTTGATTGCATCATCGGCGTTGGGACAGGACATTACCGGGCAATGGAACAGCCTGCTGACAGTTCAGGGAATGCAGCTGCGGCTGGTGTTCCATATCACGAAAACAGACCAGGGATATTCTTCAACGATGGACAGTCCCGACCAGGGTGCTGCCGGAATCCCAATGACCTCGACTGTTTTTGAAAATCCGAAGCTGATCATGAAGATGACGAATGCGGGAATTGAGTATGAAGGAGAACTGAAAGATGGCCAGATCACAGGAACCTTTAAACAGCAGGGTATGTCGGTTCCGCTTGATCTCAAACGCGAAGTCATTGAAAAACCGGTGGTGAACCGGCCGCAGGAGCCGAAAAAGCCTTATCCCTATTATTCGGAAGAGGTGACATTTGAAAACAAACAAGCGGGCGTGAATTTAGCCGGAACATTAACGCTGCCCGCGAAAGAAGGTAAATATCCGGTGGTAATATTGATCACTGGCAGCGGTCCGCAAAACCGGGATGAGGAATTGGTTGGGCATAAGCCATTTCTGGTGCTGGCTGATTATTTAACCCGGAACGGAATTGCCGTTTTGCGCTATGATGATCGCGGAACTGCACAGTCAACGGGCGATTTCAGCAAGGCAACCTCTGCAGACCTGGCCTCGGATGTGGAGGCAGCCATTGCGTACCTGAAAATCCGGAAGGATATCGATAAAAAGAAAATTGGCCTGATGGGTCACAGTGAAGGCGGTATCATTGCCCCGATGGTGGCCAGCAAATCAAAAGATGTGCGTTTTATCGTTCTGCTGGCAGGAACAGGAATTCCGGGCGGGCAGCTGTTGCTGCTCCAGGAGGAGCTCATCGGAAAAGCCATGGGGATGTCCGACAATGTCCTGCTTAAAACCAGGGAGATTAACAAAGAATGTTTTGACATGGTCGCCAAATCAATCAGCTCAGACCAGTTGAAAGCTGACCTGACCGAATATCTGAAGAAAAGAATCACTGATTTTCCTGCAGATCAGAAACCTGCCGGTATGTCGGATGATGATCTGCTCAAAATGCTGGTCAATCAGATTGCCAATCCGTGGATGCAGTTTTTTATCAAATATGATCCGGTTCCGGCTTTGCAAAAAGTGAAATGCCCGGTCCTGGCTCTCAATGGGGGAAAGGACCTGCAGGTACCTCCCGGGGAGAATCTCGCAGCTATCGGAAAGGCTTTGGAAAAAGGACGGAATAAAAAAGTTACAATTAAAGAGTTACCGGGATTGAATCATCTGTTCCAGGAGTGCACAATCGGTTCACCGGATGAGTATGCTTTAATAGAGCAGACCTTTTCACCCATAGCTTTAGAGGTGGTGGCGAAGTGGATTCAGGGGATTGTGAATTAGTCGCTTAAATATCGAATCCCACCGTGAAGGCCACAAACTTCTCCTTCCGGTAGTAAAACTGGTTACTGATGCAGCGTCCGTTATAATATTGCATTCCGATTCGGAACCGGTGGCCGTTAAGCTCCTGCGGGAACAGGTATCCGCCGACTACTGAAAGATTCAGTGCGTAGGCATTAAGCTGGTAGGCACTCACATTTACTGCACTGTACAAGCCTCCCAGGTACCGGTTTTTAAAATAATACTCGAGTTCCGCTCCACCCTGTAAGTTCAGGTAGGCCTCGTAGTGCGGCTTGCTCGACCGCTCACCCATAAAATCGATGCCGGGCAGGAAGAAACCGAAATCGCCGTAAACCTGGAGAATATCCAGTTGAGGATTATGGAGGAACCACAGAGGTCGAATGGCGGCCATCATGATAAAGTCGTCCCGGACCGGAAGTGCCGTAACATTGGGGTCAAAGTCGATCGATGATTTGACTCCGCCGTAAGGATACTCATCCCCTACATGGGTGCAGATATGGTGCTTTGAGAATTTCAGACTGATCCACTCTGCCGGCCTTGCTGCAATTGCAAAATAGTAGATACCGTCCAACCCGATCACGTCATTGTTGCCGGCCCGCATAAATATCGGGACCATGGCTCCCAGGTCGACCGAAACACCCAGCTTCGGATTGCTCTTCGGGCTGAATTTCAACAGCGATACGCGCACACCGGGAAATATCACCTGTTTGCCCAGGTATCCGGCGCCGTCATTGATCTGATCCTGAAAATCCATATCGCCGTACAGAATATTCTGGATCGAGACCTCGAAACGGCCGCCGAGCGGATCGGCCAGGTAGTTGGGATAGAGGTGGTCAAAGCTGATTAACTCTAGATTCCAGGATTTGACCGGTATGGTAAAGCGGGAGCTCAGTTTCTGTCCGTCAACGGCTATCAGTGGCAGGAAGGCTATGAGGAAAAGGATTGTTTTTTTCATGTTTTCAACGGATTATTTGATTTCAGCATACCAGACGTCATTGGCCGGACCGTTGGCGTTGGTATCGCCTCCCAGGATCCAGATCTTATGGTCGGATTCAATAAATCCGTAGGAATAGCGGGCATCGGTATCGGATCCTTTGGAATCCACTGACCAGAGGTCGCCTCCCTCCCGCTTCCACATGGTGACATATTCTGTCAGGGCAAAATGGAAATGCTGATTGGAGTTGGCGGCACCGGAGAAAACATACAGAGTGTTGTTATAGAATGCCATTTGATGTTCGGTGCGGTACAGATAACCCTGGCTGAAATTGGCCGTATCATTTTCGGCTGTCCAGTGGATGCCGTCGGCTGTGCTCCAGAGCCAATGCCAGTCGGGCAGGGGATGAGCTTGGTTGTTGGTACCTTCGAAAATGACGCCGTGATTTCCTCCCTGAACATAAATTCTGCCGGTAGCCGGGTCCACTGCTGCAGCATGGCCCGACCGGATTCCGTAATCTTCACTGTGCAGGTTTTCCCAATGGATGCCGTCGGCCGACCGCCAGACATCGTTGAAATATTTAATGGAGTACCGGGCGCTGCCACTTTCCAGCATGGTGCTGCCACCAATCAGGTACAGGTAATTCCTGCTCCCCTCCAGCCGGGTAACCACCGCATGATTCATCCGTGGAAACCAGTCGTTCAGAGAATCGATGGTAGAGTGGTAGGTTCTCTCTTTGATCAGTTGCCAGTTGGCTCCATCGGTCGATTTCCAGACGTCGTTGTTGTATTGCCGGTAACCCGTTGCTTCATCCACCGAGAAACCGCCGGCCAGGAACATCGCTTCACCGGTGCCGTCATCAAAAACCGTGACCGTATGTCCGCGACGGCCCTTCCATGGCGCATTCGCCTGGACCAGTTCCCAGTCCTTCCCGTCAGCCGAACTCCACACATCTTCATAATAAGGATCCCCTTTCATGGTGCCCGGATTATAGCCCCCGAAAATCCATAGTTTATTCTGATAGGCTACTGCGGCCATGTCGAGCCGGTTCTTCCATTGCGCATCAGCGGTAACCTGGGTCCAGTTAAAATCGCCGTCGTAGGGCGGGATCTCATATTCGTCGAATGGCATAAATTCACACCCGGCCAGGGCTGAGGCCATGGCTAAGCAGACGATCGGGAATAGCTTCATATAGTTGTCTGGTTTGAATGGGTGAAGATAAATAATCGCATGATTTCATCGGTAAATGTGGTGCGAAAGGGTTTGATCAGCAGTGCCGGCCTCCGGATAGCGCTGAATTCCGGGTCGGTACTTACCCTGTCGGATCTTTCGCTGCCCTATTTCTGGAAGCGGGAAATCCTGAATGCGAAAACCGAATAGACCCTCTGATCCCGACCTGTTGGCGAGCTCCCTTCCCTCAATTCACCTCACCCCCGGCCCCTCTCCCGCGCGCCCAGCGGGCGCGGGAGAGGGGAGGTTGCTAAACAAAGTTTTCCATTTTGTGATGGAATATGCATCTATATCAGGAAAGCTTATCATATGACATACATTCGCTACGAAGGACCCAGAAGGATTATAAAGGCACGGGCGTTGCGCAGGACCGAGACCCGGGCCGAGAAATTGCTTTGGGAGCGTGTCAGGAACAAACAATTAGGAGGTTATAAGATTCGTCGGCAACAGATTCTGGATGAGATCATTGTTGATTTTTATTGTTGCGCGAAAAGACTCTGCGTTGAAATTGACGGACCTTATCATAAAGATCCATCTATAAAGATCCATGATCAGCAACGCGATATAAAGTTGTTACGCCAAGGCTACACTATTCTTCGATTCACAAATGATCAGGTCCTTTTTCACATTGAACCGGTTCTGCAAGCTATTCTGAGCACCCTAAATAGCTTGCCTACAACAGATAGTCATCCACTAAGGCATGATCCATGGTCTTTCAAAGGTTGATTCGGAGATGGCCCCCTCTCCCGCGACCGCAGGGAGCGCGGGAGAGGGGTTGGGGGTGAGGTAAATCGCGTACCAGAGGGGCCAGGGGTGAGACAACTCCTATGGTAACACAGGCGATAGCAGGAGATTCATCCCATCTTTCGCTCCATCCGTCCCATTTATTTTCAGATATCCCGAATTGATGATTATTTGGCTCTACATTTTAAACCCGACCAATATGAAACGGACTATTTGCTTCCTGCTAAATATTCTGCTTTCTACGGCCCGGTCGGCTCAGCCCCAGACAACGATCACTGTAAAAATTTTCAATAGTAACGACTCGATCGCCTCTTTGCAGATACCCACATTTAGCCTGACAACGATGAAAGAGGGGAACGAAGTTATCAAGGCAACCATTAACCCTGCGGATGGCACTTTTAGCCTTGTTACCAATAAAGTTGTAGATACTGATTCATATTGTTTGATCAGGATTGGTCCAAAGGTCCTCGGCATCCTTTTATCCCCTGGAGATAGTATCCATATTGAAACGTATCCGGCAGCAATTGATAAGATGGCAAAATTCTCAGGTAATGCAGCAGGCAAGAATGACTATCTGGGGCAACATAACCAGCTGTTTTATGATAGTAAGAGGTTTCAAAAAACCTTCCATAAAACAGCATCTGTTGATGATATCAGAGACTACCTATTCGATGAGAAGGAACTGATTATGAAGTTCTATCAATCCGGCCAGGTGGATTCTCTGTTCTACTCACGTGAATTAGCGCGCATTCAGCAACAATTCATTTCCCAGCTCAAAGAAACATGGTCTGATGATCTAAAAAAATTCAAAGATTTATTCGATAGCTGGGACATCCACCTGAATCAAATAAATTTGAATGATTATGACTTGCTGAAATCATCCGGGACCTACCGGATGTTCATTTTTGCATGCCTTGATTTATTTGTACGACCTGACATCGCTGCTCAAAAATCGAAAGCGGGATTTTCACTTCCGCAACAACTGGATATTGCAGATTCTATATTAAGAGGGCCTTCCCAAACCTATTATGTTTATTCTGTGATCCAAAACATCAACCAGGGTTACAACCAGGATCAGCGAAGGGCAACAATTCAATATACCTTAAGCCGTTACGACAATCCCGAATTAGTGACTTTATTAAAGGGATTACTTCCTGTTTCTAATTCAAAGATTAGCCCTGTATTCTTTCCGGGGATTTACTTGTTTACTTATGGATCCCTGAGGATGCTGGCTTTTTTCGTGGCTGCTTTAGTGATAGCCTTTAGTCTTAACCCAACCAACGAAATATTCAAAAAGCAAAATCCTCTTTCCGCTTTACTGAGGTTTCTGGTTTTTATTACGGCGATATATGGCTGGTGGATGATTGGCATGAGCTTTCAGGCAGATGACCACCTTAAAAGTTCGGTAACCAAAGGATTCGTTATGGCGGTTTTTTTCGGGCTCCATACTTTTGGGTTGATTCCGCATCTTATCAACAGAAAGAAGCTGATTTTATATGCGTTATCACTATTGATATTATTAAGTGTATACGTGGCATTACAGTATATGATTTCGACGAACTCTGACACTGTAGATCCGGAACAACAAAGAACATTCTTCGAACATGTCAGGCTGCCTTTAGTTATTTATATGCTACTAATTCCCGGTTCATTCCTGGGACATTATTTATTGAAATTGATCTCACACTCGCGGCTGTGCCATAACCAGTTATCTAAAAAAGGATTCAACCCGGAAGTGATATTCCATATCCTGATTATTTCCTATTTCCTGGCCACTACAATCTATTTCAATCATCAAACAGGATCTGTGACGGAAGCGCTTATTCGCTTATTGCCTGGCTTATTGATTTTCTATGGTTTTGCTTTCGTTATTATTCCCAGATATTTCTTCCGGACACGATATTATCGTGGTATTTTAACAAGCCTGATTCTCGTTTTGTCCATTGTAATCACAGTTATCTTAATTGAGACCCAGATATCCTGTTCCGAGCTGAAAAAGTATTCGATTGAACCAGATTTTTGGTCTCTGATCAGGTTACCGAAGCATCTATTGGTATACCTGTTGATCATTCCAGCTATTATCTATGCTCTTGTCAGAAAAAAGATTATTGAACGTAACAGCAGGAATATTCACCTCCGTAACAAGGAAGCCGAACTCCAGCAGCTCCGTTCCCAGGTCAATCCGCATTTCCTGTTCAATTCATTGAATACGGTCTATGCTTTTGCCCTGAAGGAGAACAATCCCAAAACAGCCGAATACATTGCCAAGCTAGCCAGCCTGATGCGCTACTTAATTGAAGATATGGAGAAGGAAAGAATTCCGGTTGAAAAGGAAATTGAATACATCCGCGATTATATCAATATGCAGAAGATCCGGAGTTCGGTGGAGCATGTCATTGATATTAAAGTTGATATTCAAAAGGCCAACTTCCAGATTGCGCCCATGCTGATGATCCCCTTTGTGGAGAATGCTTTTAAACACGGTATGAATCCGAATAAAATATCCGAATTGATGATTTTCATTCAGGTTACTGGACAGCAGTTTAAATTCGAAGTCGAAAACTCAGTTGACCGGAATTTCAAAGCATTTTATAAAGAAAAAGGATTCGGGATCGGGATTGAGAATGTCCAGCAAAGGCTCCAATATATTTATCCGGGGCAGCATACCCTGAATATTAATAAATCCGATGACCGGTTCACTGTGAAGATGACCATTGAGTCAAAGTAAAATGTGTAACTTGCCGGAAACCCGAGCTATGAAAATGCGATTGTGTATTCTGTTTTGTCTGTTTCTTGGAGCTTTTATTTCCGGTTTGACTCAGAATCAGGTAAGTATTCAAGGGAAAATAATTGGTCTCACACCGGGCCAGCTGGAGTATGTCAGTCCGATCAATGGCCATCCTTATCCAGGATTCCGGAATCCGGTTCAATGGGGTACTGAAGGCAATTTTAGTTTTCAGGTGCCAATGGATCAACCGGCATGCATTGTAATATTCTATAAAGATAATACAGGGATTGTCATCGCGGAACCCGGCGAGTCCTACCAGGTTTATTTTGAACAAACCAACAGAGGGGTAGTCTTCAAGGTTTCCGGGCTCAATGAAATAGGGCAGAACCTCTATAACACGCTGCCGGCTCCTTATCAGATTCGTAATGACTTTTGCAGTTACGGGGAGGGGGATGACTATTTGGCTTATGCTGAAAAGGTGAACCGGAAAAAAGCCGAACAACTGGCTCAATTCAAAAAGTTGTTAAAACAGAAAAAGATTTCAGAAAGTTTTTATCAACATATCCTGATTGAACGCAATTGTTATTTCTCAACTCTGCTGACCACTTTCCCTTGTTATTGGCTGTATCAAGTCAGTTCCAAGACAACAGATGAATATCCGGCCGAATTAAAGCAGTTTTGGAAAGAGATTATGGAAGAGAATCCGCCGTATGACCCGAAGAACCTCCTGTCCCCGGCATGGTATGATTATTTTGAGTACTATCTCGAGTTTCAAAAATGTCTAGGAGATTCAGCGGACAAGAACGCAATCAATCAGGCCTATCAGAATGAATC
>JAZDPC010000076.1:0-25384 GCA_043797975.1 Bacteroidota bacterium | reverse complement strand
TTTTTTAAAATCTCATCAGGCTTGCTTAAATGATGATAGGTATAGACCATTATAGCCAGATCCAGCGAATTATCCGGCAACAGAGGATCGTCTTCTTCACCGATGATTGTTTTTACATTGGTGAATTCGTTCTTTTTGCACCGTTCCTCCAGATAGGCAAGGCTCTTTTTATCAATATCATTTGCCAGGATCTTACCCGACGGTCCTGCTTCCCTTGCCAGATAGACGGTAAACCGGCCCCGGCCGGCACCGATTTCCCCGATGACCATGCCCGGTTTAACGCCGATCGCATCCATTATTTGTTTTGGAGGCTGGCGCTCGGCCTCTTTTATTTCCCAACCCTCCGAGAGATCCGATTGAGCATTCAGAAGAGTACCCGGGCCGGAAAAGGCAAAGAGGAACAGGGTAAATACAATCGCAGTTCTGTTCATTTTCATTTCTTTTTGGGGCGTGCCAGATAAATGTTGTCCTCCCTCATGGTAGTATCGACCAGATACACATCAAAACCGGCCTGATCCATCTGATGGATGAAGTCTTTCCGGGTAGTCGCCTCATCTTTATGCATTGATCTGTCTTTGTCACGCTCGACAATCGCAAGAATACCATCCTTTTTCAGGGTTGGAAGCAGGTTCCTGACCAGGTCAACCGGCTTTGCCAGATGGTGGTAAGTATTGGTCATAAACGCAATATCCAGGGTATTTTCAGGCAGACAGGGATTGTCAACCTTGCCGATTATGGTTTTAACATTGCTGAAACCCTCTTTTTTGCATCTCTTTTCCAGATGGTCCAAAGAAGCTTTATCGATATCGTTTGCATATACAAATCCGGCAGGGCCAACCTTTTTTGCAAACCAAACGGTGATCCGGCCGGTACCGGCGCCGACCTCACCAATGACCATTCCGGGCTTTAAACCGATCGTTTCAATCACCTTCTGAATGGGTTGGCGTTCATTGATCCGGTTTTCCCAATCCTCAACAGTCTGAGAAAAAGCTGCTCCGGTTACCAAAAAAGCAATCAAGGATACTATGTATAATTTTAGCACTTTTTTCATAATGGTATTTTCTTTTTTGATTTTTTACTGATAAAAAGGTAGATAAAAAAACCCGTCAGTGCAATTGCAATTCCAACCAGTGATTGTACGGGTTTCCCGATAAAAACATATAAAGCCATGCTGCCTTCGACCAGGATAAAAAAGGCCGGGATCCAGGGATAGCCTACCGTGTGATAAAAAGGTTCTCCGTTGGTTTTCATCCTGAACCGAAGCACGATGACACCTATCACCGATGTAATGGTAAAAAGGGCCAGAGTAAAACCCAGCAGGGTCATGATCTGTTCAAAAGTTGAAGTTGCGATCAGTGCAAGTGAAATAACGGCCACCAGGATGGTTGCGGAATAGGGCGTACCTGATTTGTTTTCGAGCCCTAAAAAGCGAAGGAGAGCGTAATCATTTGCCAATGCCTGGGTAACCCGGGGGCCGAATATCAGGAGTGAATTGATTGTGGCTATCAATCCGATCGAAATGAGGCTTGCCACAAAATTACCCCCGGCTGAACCAAAGATATTCTTTGCCGAGATAAAAGCCACATCGACTCTTCCTTCCAGGTCAGCCAATGGTACTGTATAGAGGAAGACGAAATTCATCAGGGTGTAAAGTGCCATTACGATCAATGTCCCGGTAATCAGGATTTTAGGAAGGTTTCGTACGGGATCTTTGATCTGATGGGTGATGTATGTTGCTGAATTCCAGCCGGAATAGGCAAAAGAAACATATACTAATGACACTGCAAATGCAGGGCTGATAATCTGCCTTATATCGGATGCGTGAGCGGTGAAGGAAAAACTGTCGTGAGGACCGGCTATCAGCCCGGTAATACACAAAAACAGTATCAGCAGGATGTTTAGTCCGGTTGTGATAAAATTAAAATTGACCCCCGTTTTAAAACTGCTCAGGTTAATCAGGGTGAGGATTACGATGACTGACACCGTAATGATCATCGGTGAGATGTCGATCAGGTTGCCCGCATAAGAACCGAGCGCAATAGCTGCAATGGCCATCGGGGCAGCGAAACCAATCGTGATTGAAATGAAGCCCGACATGAAGCCGAGGGAGGGGTGAAAGATCCTGGACAGAAAAATATATTCCCCTCCCGATTTTGGTATCCGGGCTGCCAGTTCACCATAGGTCAGGGCCCCGCACAAAGCCACCAATCCTCCTGTGATCCAGATGAACAGGAGTGCCAGAATGGAATGTATGCCTGCTATCTGCAACCCCAGGCTGGTATACACACCCGTACCCACCATATTGGAAACAACTATGGCAATTGCCTTCGAGGGCTTAATTAACTTGGGTGATCCCATTAATCGACACCTAATTCAGAAGCGGTAACTCCAGTCTGTTTTGATTCCATCTTTGAAATATTGTAAACAAACAGCGAGCTATCGTGCCTGACGTATAGTTTCCCATTTTTGATAACCGGATGTGAACAGTGGTATTTGGTTCCGCCGTGGATCTTGAAGGAACCGACGGTCTCAACTCCTGATTCAACCGGTTTCAACAAAGAAAAATTACCATCAATATCGTAATAATAAATCAGACCGTCAGAAGCAATGGAGGTTACCACCATGGTATTGGTCGGAATGGAACCGATGGTGCGGCCGGTGAGCCAGTCGACGCAAAGGTATTTCTTGCCTTTGCTTTTACCATAAAGCCTGTTGCCAATGAGAACCGGATCGCCCTGAAGGGGGAAAAAATCAGGGTTAGTCCAGGCAACCTGAGGCTGGGTGTTACCGTCGGCCAGTTTCAGCAGGATGCTCCCTCCCCCGTTTAGGGTAAGCAGATATCCGTCGTGAAATAATGGCGTACCAACGGTCGTCTCTGAGCTGCGCTTATATCTCCAGGCGACGGTACCATCCGTGGTATTAAGGGCCACAATGGAACAGGAATCCTGGTAAACATAATATTTCCGGCCTTTAAAATCAGCCAGGGTCGGAGACCCATAGCCGCAGATCTCCTGTTCTCCGGAGCTGGCCCAGACCAGCGACCCGTTCCTCCGGTTTAAGGCGACAATATTCCTGGCGGCCCCGCCGGGAGCGCAATAGACGATATCTCCATCCACGATCAGATTATCCAGGAATCCGACGGTGGTCTTAGGTCCATTGTATTCTTTAATCAGGTCCTTCGACCAGATCACTCCGCCATTGACGGCGCTGAAGCAGTACAGGACTCCCAGGCCGTTAACCACATAGCCCATATCGCCGGAGATAACCGGCGTGGAATAGGTTCCGGAGTATTCGCCCATAAAGTCGCGGCCCAGGGGCTTTTTCCAAAGCAAGGAGCCATTTGAATCGAAACAAAAAAGGTTACCGATGCTATCGGTGACACCGGCGGTAAATATCCGCGTATCTGTAACCGCTGCAGAAGCGAAACCCAAACCCAGCTTGTCATATTTCCAAATCAGCTTCGGCCCGCCTGCGGGCCAGCTGGTCAGCAGGTTTTGTTCCGGGTAAATCCCGTCACGATGCGGTCCTCTCCATCCCGTAGGTTCTTGTTGAGCTGAAAGGGTTGGGGTAAGGAGGAGTGCCAATACAATCCAAAAAAATGATCTCATGTTTAATCTGATTAATGAGAATTAAATCACTGTTTTGGATAGACCGGGTAATGATATGATTAGACTAATTGACTGATATTTTATTACTCAACGTATAGTTTATTCTTCCAACTGCAGGAAAAAGCGATAAAAGGTTGATTTACCCCCTTAAGGAGCTTTGGTTCGGGAGAATCAGTTTAAAAATTACGGCCGCTCAGGCGAAATTATCCCCGCCATGGCCTTGTCCGGTTCACATTTGCGAGTGAATCGAGCACGATATTGCAATCCTCCACAACCTGGAAATCATACATCCCGACGCAGACGAAGTCCGCCCCGTTATTGAAACCGTAAGGGATACCCTCCTTCGGATGGATGGCCCCCGCAGCCAGCAGCTTGAACCCGATCCAGGGTTCTTCCAGTTTGCTCATGAAATCAATAGTTTCCTGCGGGGAGAAATCGAACATATTGTCCTTGAATGCTGGGTCCACGGTAGACTGCTTTTCCAGGTCGACCCTGGCGGACCAGTAGTTATGGTGGTGCATGGTCTTGACCCAGAAATCCGGCTTAATTCCCTGCTCCACACAGCCCTTGATGGTCTCAATCCGGTGCGCCCCGATCCCGGCAGGTTTTCCGTAAGAGCGGATCAGTTCCAGATTTCTGATGATCTCCTCGTATCTGCCGTTATTCGTAGTTGCGTCTGCCACGCCGCCATGAAAATAGATGGCACAGGCTCCGCCCTCAATTGATCTTTCAATATACTCCTTGGAATTCCCGCCATCTGAAATGAACTGCATCCTGCCGCCGGTCTCGTGCCAGTATTTATTGATGATCCTGGAAAGCAGCGGATTGGTCAGGAGTGTATTGATACCGCATTTTTCCGCCAGTTGCATCGTCATCATGACCCGCTCGTCGGTATGGTAAGCTTTCACCAACTGATCGGTGTAGATCAGATCACGGGCATGCGACCAGCCGCCGATCAGGTTCCCTCCCATGATCAACCGGCTGATCTCCAGGTCGCCGATCTTCCCTTTGGGTATCTGCCCCTTGAGGTCGGAGAGTGAGGAAAACGCGAAGGTTTTCAGGGTGGCACCCGACTGGGCATCCACCTTTAATGACAGGAATTTATTTTCATAGCTGTCCCATTTCTTCTTTTTATAAAGAGCATAGGCAAAAGCACCCAGCAAGGGAACCGAGATCAGATCCCGAAGCACTTCACGCCGCCGCAGGGCAGCACCTTCGTTGTTCACGGAGGGTATCGGCTGATGAGGTTTTTCTTCTTTCCACCTCCTGATCAGCCTGTCGGCTCCGAAGAAATAGCCGGGCGGGAGTGCGGCAAAGAGAATCAGCATGACCAACTCAATCAGTGTCCTGTTAACCCAGATATAGTTGCCCTCGAAAACAGCTCCGAAAGTATGACCCGGGATTGGAGGATACGCAGTAAAGTACAACAGCAGTAAAACAGCACCTGCTATGGAAGACCAACGCACCAGCAGTCCGATAAACAGGGAGAACCCGATCAGGATCAGGCCCCAGATATTTATAAAATCCACTACGTTCATGATCCCGGGGGATTCGGCCATCGGGTGGAAGAGATCTGAAAAGATCCAGTTCGTACCCATCAGGTATATTTTTGCGCTCCATCCGGGGATCAATAATTTGGAAATCCCTTCATACAGGAACAGCCATCCGGTAAGGATTCTCAAAACAGTGAACAGATAGGGAACGTACTTTTTCATGTTCAAGAAAAATTAGGAACAACCTGCAACCCGTCTAGAACCTCATTGCCGTCTGAACCGTAACCGGTCCCAGTAAGCCAGATGCCTGAAGCGGCGAATCTTTCGCCCACAGGCGCCAGCTTGTAAAGGTGTAGCGGCCGGTGGGACTGGGTTTTCCGTCGAGCAGCCACTGCGGCCACTGTTTCAGGGTGCCGTCCTCCTTGCGCTCACTGTCTTCGGGAAGCTGCTCATCGCCGATCATCCGGTTGATCATCAGGTTAACCACCCGTATCTCGAGCTGATTATCACCTTTCAGGATGCAGCCGGTGACATCGACCCTGTAGGGAGGATTCCAAAGGATTCCCAGGTTTTTCCCGTTGAGGTGCACCTCAGCCATAACTGCTACTTTCCCCAGATCGAGGTACACCAAAGGTTCCAGGCCGGAGACGCTTTTTTCCACCGGTGTGTATTTGAATGTCTTCGTGTACGTACCTGATCCGGAGTAATATCTGATCCCATCTGCCGGATGCCTGCTCCAGGATATCAATTTGTCGAATATTACTTTGTCGGGTGCACCCCACCCTTTGGTAAAGGTCAGCTCCCAGGGCCCCTCAATCTTCATCTTTTCAGGAATGTCCGTAACCTCGATCGTACGGATCTTTCCGTTCGCGGTGGTGATCTCGTAACTGCCGTTCGCCAGCAGTTCGCGTCCCGGCAGGTTCAGAAACCTCACCGACACCTCCTTTTTAATGGTGCTGGTATCCGGTACAGTCTGTGCCAGCTTCAGGATCTCTTCTCCCGACAGGGCTTTCGGAAACTGCACAAGGTCTTTGGCCTCACCGTCGAACGGTATGATCTGCCGCTTATGCTCAACCCCGATGCTGCCATGAACGGTCATCGGACTTTTTGATCCCTTGAGGGCCAATTTGCCGTTGATCCAAAGGCTTGGGGTATTATCCTGATAAACTACTGCCACATGCGTCCATCCGGTTATTGGCGCCTGATACACCAGCCGTGCCGTGAAATAGCTGTCGCCATGCTCGTACACGCATATTCCGTTGGTCCCGGCACCGAACCCGGCACCGGCATCCTGACCGGTCCAGACTTCGTGCCCGGGTGCCGGATAGACCACATCATTGCGCTCGATGAACAGGGCAACTGTTCCGCTGTTGGCCTCTTTCGTGACCACAAAATCATTTTCCGGATGGATCCAACCGGCCATCGTAAAGTTTATGCCCGTTTCAACCGGTTTTTCTTTCGGAGTTGCTTTCGGTGCTTCTTTGGGAACGGTAAAATCCATTGGCGCCAATTCCTTGCCGTCGCACCTGACCGATACTATCCGTTTTGAATCCTTCATGTGCCCCGGAGTGAACACGATAAAGAGGGAACCGGCAGGTTTGAAGTATAACGGTATCCTTGTTGTCCCATCCTTTTCCTCATAAACCAGGATGGGTTCCATCTCGCCGGTTTCGGGATTCCAGGCCTCGGGTTTCATCCCGGTGACCCGGAACTTGCAAACAACGTCGGCCGCCATGGTTTCGGGATTGGCAACAAAATATACTTCGGTGCCCGAAACCGTGCGATGGATCCGGTTCACCGGTTTGCTGGAGAGAAAATCAGGCTTGACATTTATCAGCGCCAGGGCTTCCTCCGGGGTCATGCCGGTCAGGACCCGCCCCTGCCCTACCGTCCTGACTTTTTCATTTCCGGCGCCCCATAGCTTGGTGGCCATAGTTTTGACCTGTTCATCGGACTGGGGATAGCCCGATAACCCCGCGCACCTTACAGGTGGATTGCCCAGGACGGTTGCCCCGGCTTCCACCAGGTCGTTGATCTTGTCGAGGATCGCCAGGCTCACTTCTTTGTCATCCGGCAACAGAAGGAGTTTGTATCGCATGCCCGAAGGCAGCACCAGGTCGCCGTTTTCCACGGTAACCTTACTGAGAAATGCCTGCGGACTGATCCCGTCATAATCATAGCCTGATAAAGTAAGTGGCTTGAAGCGGTTCTGCGGTTCCTCCGACTGGAGGCTCAGAATGTCCGCCACGAAGGTACCCTGCCGCAGCAGGTACTGGCAGCGGGCCACGTACTTGTGCCAGGCTTTGGAATCCTCCCACCAGGTCTGGGTACGTTCGTAATGCAGCCCCCACGGGCCCATCGTCATGCCGGGAATCCGGTTATCGACCCAGGGCTGCATGGCATAGCGGTGCACGATGAAGCGGTTGACACCTTCCGAAAAGGCGCGGTCGCCCAATGTTTTGATCGTGGCCGGATGAGCCAGCCACCGCTCGGAACTGCCGGCTGTGAACGACTCGGCACCGGTAATCGGGAGACCGTTTACATGCGACAGTGACGACATCGCCTTACTGCTCCAGGCAAATCCGTAATTGGGCCACCAGAACTCGCTGATGGGCTCATCGATATAGTTCCCTACATCCAGGTCGTTGGCCGGCGTGGTATAGCACTCCATGGTAAGGCGCAGGCCGTCGCGGTTGGCCAGCGTCCTGAGATGACCGATATAGTTGACCGCCAGCAGGTCCGATACCGTCTGCCTTACGTCCCGCTGGAACCGTTCGGAAATCTCTTTTGAATCAACGATATACCCGGCCAACACCGGTAGGTACGGTGCCATGTCATAACCCCTCAACCGTTGGAACTCATCGCGCATTTTGGGGGTCCAGTTCTGCCCGCCTACCTCCCAGCTATCCACGTGGGTCGCTGTCAGGGTCTTGCCCACAAATTCCTTATTGTCGGCCACCAACTTGCCGATCATGCCGTTGTAATGGGTCTCGATAGCCTCCGGGCTCAGTTTGTCACACTCGGGACCTGTCCCGGAAGCCGGTGCCGGGTGGTTCTTGGCACCCGTGAAGGTGACACCGAAACGCACCAATGACCAATGAGTTATACCCGGTGCATTTAGCGACGGGACATACCACAAGATCTTGCCATCGGGAGTCATCTTACCTGTCAGATCGATGATATGTTCCTGGCTGACAATGGAGTCTTCCGAATAGGGGAAAGCCATGACGGCTATATCTTTATAAAAACCTTCCTTGGCTTCGGGCTGTGGAAGCGTAACGTAGGCTTTGACTCCCATGCCACGTAATTTGATCTCTGACGAAACCACCGACTGCATCGATTGTTCCAGCGGTACCCAGGGGCCGCCACTGCCGTTCCATCCGGCATCGTCGTTCATGTTCACCTCGATCCCCAGCCGGTTAGCCTCCGAGATCATGTGCTTAAACAGAGCGCGCCATTCGTCGGTCATGAACGCCACCTTTCCCACCGGAGCCCCCTGATCCACCTCCATGATCAGCACACCTCCGATGCCCACTCGCTTCATAGCTTCCAGGTCGGCCGTGATCCCCTCGCGGGTAATGTTGCTGTTCAGCCAGAACCAGTACACCCAGATCCTTGCCGAATCGGGTGGGGTTACAAAGTTCTTTGCCAGATCAGCCTTCGTTTTTTCAGACTCATTTACTGTGCATTGCATCAGAACCAAGGCCGATAATGCACACATCAGGACAAAGGTTAATTTTTTCATCGGAGATTCATTTCATCAGTTCAGGTTCAGGTAAGTGTCAGAATTCGGAACCCTAAAGCTACTGATAGTCTCCTAATCTTAAGCAAAAAAGTTATCTTTGGTTAAGACCAGAACTTTCATTTAAGTGATCAGGCTGAATGACCATATCAGGCTTGTCATTATTTTTCTGTTGCTGATTACGGATTTTCAAGTTTCAGTTGCCCAGCCGAAACAACTGCAGTTTAAATACCTGACACCAAGAGATGGCTTATCTTCTTCTGCAGTAACTGCAATCCTTCAGGATCATAAAGGATTTATGTGGATTGGCACCTATAACGGGCTCAACCGTTACGACGGATACCACTTCAAGATCTACCGGAATGATCCAACCGACTCTACCAGTCTTCCCGGCGACCTGGTGCGCGCGATACTGGAGGACCGGAACCATAATGTACTGATTGGCTCGAATTCCGGATTGAGCTTATTCGATTGGGCCCATGACCGGTTCATCAATTACCGTTTTGAACAATCGTCTCCGTTATACGGGATCAGTTGCAACATTTATCAGATAACCGAAGATTCCATTGGGAACCTGTTCCTTGCAAGCGACATCGGCCTCATTTATTTCGACAGGATCAATAATACTGTGGTTCAATACACCCATGATCCTGATAATCCGGAAAGCTTGGGCAATAACTGGGTTGAAAGGGTTTTGGTAGACAGTCAAAACCGGACATGGGTAAGTACCCGGGGCGGATTAGACCTTTTTCATCCATCGACAGGGACATTTTCACATGTAACGCACGGAGAGAATGTCACCGATGATTATTCCGGCGTTGCATTTATCAGTATTGCCGAGGACCACGGAGGGAATATCTGGATAGGTAGTGCAAATGGCATTTATTGTTTAAAAAACAGCTCTGCCAGCCATGAACCTGTATTAACCCGATATTATCACTACCCTGATGATCCATATAGTTTTAATGGCAATCGCCTACTGAGTCTGTACGTGGACCATGAGGATAATTTATGGGCGGGCGCCGAAAACGGTGGGCTTTTCCTTTATGACCGCGGAAGCCAACGATTCTGGCAATACAAATCGGATGAGTACGACCCGGCAAGTTTAAATAACGAATCGATCCAGTGCATCTTTATGGACAACACAGAGAATCTATGGATCGGGACATTTGGCGGTGGACTGAATATTTCCCAAAAAAACAGTTCTGCCATTACTAACTATACGAATCTGAAGGGAGGTGAACAGAGTTTGAGCAATAACCTAGTCAGCTCATTTTTGCTGGATCATGACGGGCAAATCTGGATTGGGACCGATGGAGGCGGACTGAACCTGTTCAATGAATACACAAAGCGGTTTACGAGGTATAATATGAGTAATTCAGGCCTGTCAAGCAATGTAATCCTTACTATGGTTGAAGACCACGACAATACTATATGGATGGGTACCTGGGGGGGAGGACTGGTTTCCTTTAACCATGAAAGGAACAGGTTTAAGTCCTACTCATCTCAAAACAGTAAAATACCCGGCAATGAAATTTTTTCAATTGCCATGGGTACCGACAATGATTTATGGATGGGGAGTTTTACAATGGGATTAATTCATTATCAGATCGATAATAATGAATTCACAAGCTATACTCAAAGCAACAGTGCTATTGTCAATAATTATGTATTTGTGGTAAAAACCGACATGAAAGGACAGGTTTATCTTGGAACATCAGGCGGTATGCAGATCTTTTCACCCGGGGATAACCGGTTTGTCACATTCTTACCCGATCAGAATAACCGGAACACCATAAGCAACGGGGTGATTTATGATATCCTCATAGATAATGATACATGCGTCTGGGTTGCCACTCAAAGCGGTCTGAACCGGTTCAATCCGGAAACAAGGGTTTTTACAAGGTATTATAAGGAAGACGGGCTGCCCGACAATGTTATTAAAAGCCTTTTAAAAGAAGGGGCCGGGATATTATGGGTTGGCACGAACATGGGAATCTGCCGGTTTAATCTTCAGAACAATCATTATGATACCTATACCCAGGATGATGGTTTGCAAAGCAATGAATTCAACTATAAAAGCACCTTGCTGTTGAAAAACGGCAATCTTCTGTTTGGCGGTACCAACGGTTTCAACAGCATCTCGCCTGACCGGATTAAGACAACCACCGCCATACCTAAAATCCTGATTACCGATTTCTTGCTTTTTAATAAATCCGTAAACGCCAATACCGACAAATCACCCCTGAAAACCCACATTTCCGATTGCAGGGAACTGGTCCTCCGGTACAATCAGACTGTCCTGACTTTCTATTTCACGGCAATGGATTTCACTATGCCTGAAAAAAATCAGTACGCCTATATGCTGGAAAACTTTGACGATGACTGGACCTACTCCGGAAACAGGCGGGACGTTACTTACACCAACCTTGACCCCGGTTCTTATGTTTTACGGGTGAAAGGTTCAAATAACGATGGGGTTTGGAACGAGGAAGGCACTTCACTCCAAATTACGATCCTTCCACCCTGGTGGCTATCGTGGTATTGGAAAGCCTTTACCATTATTGCAGCGTTAGCATTGATTATTGCCTTTTTTTATATCCGGACTTCTACCCTCCGGAAACAAAAAGAACGATTAAGACTAAAAGTTGAGGAAAGAACAAGAGATCTTGAGAAAATAAATGTTGAGCTTGCTACGGCAATTTCGACAAAAGACAAATTTTTCAGTATCATCGCTCACGACCTCCGCAGTCCTTTCAACAGCTTTTTGGGATTAACCCAGATTATGTCGGAAGAATTACCAACCCTGACGATGGAACAAATCCAGAAGTTGGCAATGAGCATGCAGGAATCGGCCATTAGTCTTTTTAATCTTCTCGAAAACTTGCTGCAATGGGCTAAAATACAACAAGGAATATTCTCTTTCGAATTGGAAAAGGTGGAATTGGTACCCATTGTTGAGGATTGTATCTCGATGGTCATGGCATCAGCCAAAAACAAAGGTATTGAATTAAATTATGACGTTCCGGATAACTTAGCGGTCTATGTTGACAGTAACGTGCTTCAGATGGTAATCCGGAACCTTTTGTCGAATGCGCTTAAATACACCAACAAAGGAGGGAAAGTGATGCTGTCGGCTAAAACAGCTGATCCTGACTTCGTTGAAATTTCGATTAAAGATACGGGCATCGGAATGAGCGATGCCTTAAGTAAAAACATCTTCCGCATCGATGTGAAAACAAACCGTAATGGTACGGCAGGAGAACCCAGCACGGGGTTGGGATTAACCCTCTGCAAGGATTTTATCGAAAAGCAGGGCGGAAAGCTATGGTTCGAAAGCCAGGAGGGCGTTGGCTCCACCTTCTGCTTTACGTTGCCAATGGCCGGTGAAGATAGTGACGAGTGACTATTTTTTCTTCTGGGCTTGTCTGAAAGTATTCCCCAGCCGTTCGAGGCCGGCAGAGCAGTCGCGGTTAGGCAGGCAGGCTTCAATCAGAACGAGTTTGTCTTTCTCGCGGGCAACGACCTGCATGGCTTCTGCCAGCTCTTCCTCATTGGTAACGCGGATTCCGGTAACAAATGAACCATCCCCGAAAACGCCGGGCAGTTTGGCGTACTGCCAGGGTTGTATGTCGTTGTAGGGTCCGTCCTGGTGAAGATATCTTTCGATCAGGTAGCCGTCATTGTTGATGATCACGATCACGGCCGGGCAGTGTTCTCTTATCAGCGTTGAGATTTCCTGTGCCGTCATCTGGAAGGCACCATCGCCCGTGAGCACAACCGGCCTTTTTCCGGGTCGTGCGAGCGACACGCCCAAAGCTGCCGGAGTACAGAATCCAATGGAGCAATAATAGGCCTGAACAATGAAATTTTCGGCTTCTTCAATATTGAATTCCGGAGCAGCGCAAAAAGAGTCGCCGGGTTCCGAAAGGAGGACCATCTGGTCGTCCAGATAATAGTTCAGGCATTCGTAGAGGCGCGGAGCAGAAAGGATCGTTGAGGATTTAGGCAGGAATGCCTGCTTCGGGCGATAGGATTCAGCAGGATGTGAAGCCATGTAAGTGCGGGGTTTGACTACTTTGGTCAGTTCCCGGATGAAATCGCCCAGTTCTATCTGATGATAATAATGGCTGCCGATACGGACCTGGCCTCCGCCAACACTGATCATCCGGCGATTATCCAGATTCATCGTGAAAAGCCCGGTATCCAGGTCGGTTATCCAGACCCCGAGCGACAGGAGGCAATCGGAATCTTCCACCTGATGGCGAACGGAATCACGACTCCAGCCACCCTGGTAAATCCCGGTGAACTGGGGATGCAGCTCCGGCATGACCGATTTGCTGGTGAGCATCGTGGCAAAAGGAACCTCTGATTGCTCGACGAGTCCAAGGGCTTCGTTCCCGAGCCCGAAGCGGAGCAGCTCAACACCGGCCAGAATGATGGGATGTTCGGCTTTATTGAGCAGTCCTGCCACTTCGGCTACGCACTCCTTCAGGCTATCCTCGTTGGAAGTTAACGGAGCCGATAAAATCAGCTCTTTCGGCTCGCGGCAAGGAACATGTACCATGTCGGCCGGAAGTTCAATATAGGCAGGCAGTTTCTTGTCAATGCAATTCCGCAAAACGCGGTCTATTTCATCAGGTGCCGTGGCCGGATCGGTCAGCAGGGCTGCATCGATTGTTATTTTCCTGAAAATATCGAGCTGCAGGTAATAATTGGCTACCAGATGATGGACCAAAGCTCCTGATTCCCTGCGCCTGGCCGGGGGAGCACCGTTGATGACGATCATCGGTACATGCTCGGCAAAAGCACCGGCAACGGCATTGACGATGCTCAAACCTCCTACACCATAGGTTACCACTGCTGCACCCACGCCGTTCAGGCGTGCATAGCCGTCGGCCGCGTAGCCGGCATTCAGCTCGTTGCAATTCCCCACCCATTGGATCGGGCTTTCAACCACGTCGTCCAGGAAATCAAGGTTATAATCCCCGGGAACCCCGAAAAGGTGTTTAACACCGATCTCCTGCAAGCGATGGAGAATGTACTTGGAAATGGTATAGGTCTGGCTCATCTGATAGTTTTTTTATCCTGATAAAGGTAAAACAATAATGCTTTTATCCTCCGGGAAGAACTAAAGTGCCATCCGGAGATCAAGAGTATCAGGATCGAACCAATTATTTCTTTGAGCCGATGCTATCCATTTTCGAGTGCATCCGGCAACGGATGTTATCTGTCCAGGTATCATGCTCACCCTCGGGCAATAATAGAATGCCCGACATAATTCCGAGACTGTCGAGACTCTTTTTCAGGAGTTTTACCGGGCCATCCAGAAAAAACGGATCGTTATCGGCAACAGAAATATTGATCTTTCCGGCGAGTGGGACTTTCAATTTTTCACTGTTTTCTGAGATAAACAGATTGATGTCGTAGTTTTTCCAATGAGCCATAGCTTTACGTGAAACTTTCCCGGTCTGCCTGTCAAACATCTGTTCGGGCCGGTTATCACTCCCCCTTCTTCCGAATACGGATTCAAAAGATTGAAACTGTCCACCTTCTCCAAGCGCTGATTCCATCTCCAACCATTCTTTAATGGTAAATACTATTTCACCGGGGCGGATGGCAGGAGTAAGGATCCCTTCAGTATCATAAAACAAATTTGCCTTCTTGTCATACAGGTTATGCTTTAGAAAATCCCTGAAATCGAGAGGATCGGGTGATCCTGCCCAGGACATCCCAAAGGTGTCGGGGTAATGAGTCTGGAGCCAGAGAGCTGCCCAGGCTCCTGAAGATTGCCCAATCAAAAACCTGGAACGGGAATCGGTTACCGCCCGGTAGGCCTTCTCATAAAAAGGCAGGAACTCCTCAACAAAAGAGGTTGCACGGGGACCATTGTTATCAGAATCCGCGAAAACATGGAATCCAAACCGGCAGTCCTGATTCAGCACGACAAAGATTTTCTCTTCCCCGTATCCGGTCCTGCCATATCTCCTCATTTGGAAATCACTTTGTGAGGACGCTGCATGTGTGGTACCCCAGCCGGGAAATACAAAAACAGTCGGATAATAACGCTGTGTATCCTCAAAATAGGAAGCTGGCAGAAAGACTGCCGCCTCGATATTAGTCGAAGCATGGTAAAAATTGCTTAGCAGTTGACTCTCAACCTTCAGCAGCTTAACGGTATCACTTTCCTGAAAAGCCCGGCCCGGATATACATTACAGACTTCCGCATGGATCCGGTTCTTGATTCCCGGTTTTACATGAAAAACAAACATCTCGCTGTAACTCATACCGGGAACCTGCAGGCTGCAGCTCGTCGTGTCAAGATCAAGCAAGACTCTGGCTGAGTACGAACCCTCCAGTTCATCGACTGTAGAGATATATCCGGTGGAGTTATCATTGTTTATGATCAGTTCCTTTCCCGGCTGCCAGTTTTCAAAATCCGTCCCGATGGTGATAAACGGACGCCCCGGTTCCGGTATGTCAGGATCCTTCAGAGTATCCTGGGAAAGCAGCAATATTGCCCGTCCTGACAGAGGTACCCCGCTGACTTCTGAGGTATACTTCAGGATGAACTCAGTTCTGCTCTGTTTTTCAGTTTGACTAATACATCCGCTTAAAACAATAGCAAGGATGCATACCGGGTATGACCATTTTGGAAACATGGAATTTGGCATTTTCAGGTTATTTGACCGGAAGACGACAAAAACTCCGTTTTGCTACATGTTAATTACTCAAGCTTCAGTATTTTAATGATTTCGTCCCCAATCTCAATACCCACAGGGTTATCAACATTGAATAAAACAATGATAGTATAGCCATTTTTCCAGTCCCTCCCGAAAAAGCTTGAAATACCGGGGGCTCCGCCTGCCCCTCTCGATACCCTGGAAGGAACAAAGGGATCACCGATATTGCCTCTATACCCGTTACTCATGAAATCCACGTATTTTTTCCCGATCAGTGTTGCGGCCCGGATGGCATTGTCATATTTCAGCATGTCTTCGGCCGTTGAATAGCCTCCGCCTGCGGGTGTTCCTCGAGGGGCAAGGATATAGGTATTCTCCCATTGCCAGCCGGTTTGGTTGTTATCCAGGGGGTGCATATTGGTATAGCCGGTCGCCATGTTTTCAACGGGAGCATCCCGGTTATAAGTATCCGTGTTGGTCATGCCGGCTGGTTTATAGATTTTCTCCCGGATATAATCAAAGTAATCCATTCCCGTCACTTTTTCAATGATCGCGCCTGCCACCTCAAAGCCGGTATTGGAATGCTGGGTTTTGGAACCGGGTTCAAAATCCAGGGGCATATCCTTGATGAATTCAATGTGATCAGAGACGGACCTCATCTCGTTTATATGTGCCAGGTAGTAGGCATTTTGCCAATAATCACCCCATCCGTTGCTCATGTTGAGCAATTGTCTGACAGTGACTTTATCGGCAACAGCCTTCGGAAACATATCGAGATACTTGCCGATCGGGTCATCAATACCGATCTTGCCCGCTGCAACAAGTTGGAGGATCGCAACCGCGGTAAAGCTTTTATTCAGCGAACCCAGGTTAAACTTTGTGTCGAGCTTGTTGGGAGCATTAAACCGCTTGTTGGCCAGGCCGGCAGATTCAAACAAAAGAGGCTTTCCGTCCCTGGCAACCAGGATGGTGCCTGAAAACCGGCCCTCCTGGGTTTGTTTGGCCAGATAGTCCTTTACCTGCTGAATGCCTTCCGGGATGACAGGTGTTGAAAAGAGTTTCAGTGCGGAACCAGGCAAAGCTGATAGCAATAGTCCGGTAGTTAATACCGGAATCCAGATGGTTTCTTTCATTTTCATGATCTGATTAGTTAGAAAAGGATCTGTTCTCCATCTTCGCCTTGAACACCCACATACCGGGAATATCTTTGATAACTGACTGATAATATTCTTTCCTGCCGGGTTCAAGGTGCATGAGCACGAGGTTGTCGGGCTTTATCACCTCATTGATGATCTTCATGCCCTCCGGCCGCATAAATGTCCGGTCAAAAAATGCCAGATCGCAATGCTGCTCTCCAAGGCCATAATCCTTAAAGAGCTGAATATCCCCGGTCGATGCGTCACCTGAATGAAAGAAAGTGAAACCGTCAGTCCCGACCAGATAGCCGATGTTTTCCACACTCTTGTGGATATTTTCCGTCTGACCGGTTTTCTCGTCGGTGGCCATATACACACCATGGTTCAACCGATACGGCCTGACAATCAGGTCATCGACTTGCAACAGCGTATCGAAGGGGATTCCGGATTTCATGGCTTGAATTCTCTCCCTGTACTTTTCAGAATCCTGATGCTTAAGCAACAGATCAGCCACCTGCCCCGGGCAAATCAGAACGGACTCCGTATGTTTCTTCATGAATTCAGATACCAATCCGGCATCAAAATGGTCGACATGTTTATGGGTTACCAAAACCGCATCGATATGATCAAACGGTGGTTTTCCATTGATCATGCACTGCAAAAGGGAATCGCCTGGCTGGTCGCACCAATCCCCGTTGATATTTCCAAAAAGTGCATCCACAATCACCTTGTGTTTTACGGTTTCAATCAGAAAACCTTCGTTGGCGATATAAGTGACAGATGCGGATCCCGGTAATTGTACAGTTACCGGTTGTGATACCGGAAGCAACCATTGGTCTGCCCCATCGGTAAGCCACTTCAGCGAGAAACGCATGAAATACATCTGGAAGATCTCGTATTCGCCCACCTCGAAATAGATACCGATGGTTCCGTCATCCAGAATCGTCAGCGAGGAGTAAGCAGACTCTCCCGAATAGATGGTTTTTTGTACCGGCCACGTTTTGCCTTCGTCATAACTGAGCAGAACGCTGACATTCTTACGGGAGTTGGCAAACGGAATGGAATGAAGCAGCCGGTTTTTATCGTAACCGTCAGAAACCGCCGTGTAGCTTATCAGGTCTCCGTTACAAAACGGATCGATAATGTCGGTCTGCCTGAAAGGCGTGCCCCAGGTCATTCCCTGGTCCCTGGAAATGTTGAACCACCGGTTGCCCGACTGGCGGATACTCATCAGGACATCACCATTATCCAGTTGCGTCACCTTGGCTTCGTCTCCCCTGGCGAAGGCACGGTTGGTCGACACCTTCCAGGTTTGGGCACCATCATCGGAATAAATGACAAAATTCGAAATATCCATCCCAATGGTCTCCCGTGCAGCCAGCACGGCCATGATTCGTCCGCTGCGGAGCTGGGTTGCAGCGCCGGAGGTTACAAAGGCGCCCTGCCAGGCCCTCGTAACCGGATCGGAGGAGGAGGCTCCGTATATCTGTGCCGTAATATCCTGCGGCTCGCTCCAGGTGAGTCCGTTGTCCGTGCTGATGGATTGGTTTATCCTGATAGGTTCAGCTGCGGTTGAAGTGTACCATCCTTTATCGGAAGCAAAAAGACAAATAATATCCCCGTTCTGCCTGTTGACCACCAGGGCGGGATCACCGTATCCCGTGTCGGTTCCGTTTCCGGCAATAGTGACTGCATCGCTCCAGGAATGGCCTTTATCGGTGCTACGGCGGATCACTACGTCGATAGGGTTGGGTAGATCAATCGAACCGGTCCAGCGCTTGTCGGTAGCTGTCACCAGCGAACCATCCCTAGCTGTGACTATGGCCGGTATGCGGTAGCTCTTCGAGCCCCCGTCTCCGCATGAGAACAGAAGTTGGCTGGTTAAGAGGATGGTCCGTGTGCCTTCCGGTTCCAGCACGGGAATCGTCACTCCATCTCCTTTTTTACAGGATAAGACAGATGCACCGATCTGGTTGCCTTCCGTTGCATCACCACTGATATCTGCAGTGATCCAGAACCAGTTCTCCCCTTTCGTCAAGGGCATATCAACCGTGAGGGTCATCTCACTTTTAACCGAAGTTACAGTTGCAATCGGCATGGCATTCACCGGATCGAATCTTTCTTTGGAACCATTGAAATAGACCTTAACAACTGTTAAATCGGACAATTCCGTTGTTTCTGAAAGATTAAGCTTTATCTTTTTAAGCGATTCCGTACCGGATTCCGCCACCACCCTGAATGCCACCAGGCGCTCATCCTCATTTCCGATTCCGGCCGGCAGGGTGGTTTTAAACGATCGGGCAGGCGTTACCTGGGAAACGACCGTGAGTCCCTGAAGGAGAAAAAGGGCTGTGATCAGGGTATAGGGAATCAATCTTCGCACTTTAGCAGATAATGCAGACATAAGGACAAAAACAATTATCTGTTTCAAAACAAACGATCCTTTATCCGGGTTGGGAGAATGATGCTAGTTCCCCACTTTCCTGCACAGCAACCCTGAAACGATCATGGAGAGGCGCTTATGAGCGGGTGAGATAGTCCAGTAACATACAATGGGCAGTACCCATTCCAGCAAGGCGAGGCAATAGGGAACCGGATTTGGATCGCCTTTTACGCTGTTGAAAGCATACTCACGCATTTTCCTGCAGAAGGTCACATTTTTCTCGACAACGTCACGATGCCTGCCCTGGTAACTGTTTACAGGAGGTTGTCCAAGTTGAATGTTCTCGTAATACCGGCAAATGAATTTAACGTACTCCTCCACATCCTTTTCGGTTTCCAGCGGAGCCCTGTCGACCATGAAAATTGCCTCGAGCCGGGCAAAATCCGAGATC
Organism: Bacteroidota bacterium; assembly: GCA_043797975.1. Lineage (GTDB taxonomy): Bacteria > Bacteroidota > Bacteroidia > Bacteroidales > UBA12481 > UBA12481. The sequence continues at coordinate 5,888 of JAZDPC010000076.1, read as the reverse complement.
AGCGAGCGGGGCTTAGTTTCGGAAAAATCGATCAGGTAGACATTCATATCCTCATCGAGGAGGATATTCTGCATGTTCAGGTCGCCGTGACAAATGCCCGAGTAATAATCGATCCCTTCATCGCGCCGCCTGGAAAACTCGTTTTTCAGGAACCAGTACGGATTGATGATCTGCTGACCGTTCTCTTTTACCGTAACATACTGACCGGCAGGTGTAACCGAAAGTTCTTCCACTGCTGTTTCGCATAGCCTCGGAAAGAATGTGAAAGTGGGATCATGGTCGTGGAACGGATGAATCGTTTCCTGAATGGGCTGGCCGTACCAGGGATTCAGGATCTGCAGGAATATTTTGTCGAACAGAGGTTCCAGCCGGCCCGGAGACCAGGCATCATAATAATGAGTCAGCCATTTCAGCTGGGTGCTTTCTCCGCCGATTCCCACGAAATTATACCGCAGGGCCCCGGTATCACCGAAAAACTCGGTCCCCAGCACCATTGCGCTGTTGTTCAGGATATACGGCAGGGCATATTTCTGGCAACGTTCCGATTCCCTTGCGATCATTGCCCGGTTAGCTGTCTTCAGCACGGTGGGCCTCATTTTCCGGTTATGATGGTCGAAAGAGGTGACCTGAAAGGTAAGGGCCGAGTATCCGCCGTGTATCTGCTTGATTTCCAACCGGGCAGAGTCGGTGTACAACCTGCGTGTCAGAAATGCCTTATGGGGCTCAAACATAAAATCACCAATGGTATCAATCCGGAGACGATTGAGTGAGGCATCTTCCAGACCATCGGAAATAAACATCCAGGTCATGGGATTGACAGCCCTATCATCGGGTTTTATTGTATCAACACCGGTAACGTTCTCAATTGTCAATGCCTTCTCCAGAAAGTTCGACAAAGAAATGTCATCCGTATCAAGGGCAACCTGCCCCAGCATAAACCTGGCGCCCCACAGCCGGATACCGTGCTTGGGCACTAAAGTCAATCCGGATAAGGTATCATTCAACCGTTTCACCGCATCGTTCAGTTCCGCGTCAACAACCAGGCAGACCGATACCGAAGGAGCGGCCGGATTGACATCGGCAATGACCAGCGCCATGGCATCCTGACGATCGGTAGTGATCTGCTGCTTCATTGGATATAAAGCGTCAGCCAGCTGATCCAGGGAGATGGTTGCCGCCTCCGCTAATCGCAGAAATCCGACAGGCTGTTTACCAAAGGAGATCGCCTGCCTGACGTAAACTCCCGCCTGTGCCGGATTTTGCGGTATCCTGAAATCGGAAAGCAGACTCGTGTCATCAGGAATAAAACCGGCGCAGCGGCGTGTCGAAATAAAAATGCCCTTTGATTGAACTTCTTCTTCCGGTGTGTCAGCTGGCGATCCTGTCCCGACCGCAATGCCAAGCTCGTCATACCCGGCAATTCCCGGGTCATTCCAGAACCGGGCCGGTTGCCGGTCATTATCGATCGGATGAAAATGAAAATAACAAGTGCCGGACTGCCAGGCACGGAATCCGCTCATTTTTTGCCGGATCCGCTGAATCTCCCTGTGGGCAGCTTCAGGGCTTTCCACAATCGAAAAAATCTGATGCAGCCCGGTCATTTCAATCACCTGATAAACTTCGGGAATGATTCCGGACAGTAACAATCTGCCGCCCCCGGCAATCAGTTTTTTTTCGGATGTCAGCAGGAGACGGATACCAAAACTCGATAAATAGACGCATTGCGACATATCGAGGATCAGGTAGGACTGCTGTTCCATCAAAGGCCCGAGGACTTTGTCGAGTTCCGCGCAGGTTGTTGTATCGAGCCGGCCTGCAGGGATTACGACCGGAACTGATTGTTCGGTTTGAACGGTAATTGAAATCATTTTAATCCTGGCAGTTTATTGAAAAACTGTTAACGCACCTGTCATTTGCCGATGCAGTACAATCGTTTAACCCCTTTCAGGATATAAGCATCCTTCGCAATGGCCACCGATGACCACATCTTATCATCAAGCTTGTTTCTGGATAAGGCTTCCATCTGTTTTCCGGCCTTAATCACGTGAGTGGTTCCTTTGTCGTCAAGGATGAATATCTTATCGTTATTAGCCCACGGCGAAGCCCAGCAACTTCCCACGCTGTCAATTTTCTGACTGTATACGGAATCTCCCGTAGCTGCATCGAAGCAAGACAACTGCCCGCCCCGGCCGCTTATAAGATACAGCAGCCCATCATGTAAAAGGGGAGACGGATTGCCGGGTTGGGCTGCCGGCTGTGACCATGCCACTCCGTTGCTGACCAGTTGTCCTTCGGCTGGGGTGATATCCCCTTCGGCTCCTGCTTTGACAGCAAAAAGACACCCTTTAGCCTCCCTTCCTGCGCCTTTCCCGATATAGAGATACTCTTCACCGGTAACCGGAGAAGTAATGTTCATTTCTCCTCCCATTTTCAATTGCCACAGCAATTTACCGGTGGCCGGGTCGTATGAGCGGGCAGTTTTTCCTGAAGTGACCAGTTCGGTCCTGATTGTGTTTTTCCAGATAACCGGTGTACAGTAATTGGTTTTCTCGTCACGGCCGGCTCTCCATTTTTCTTCGCCGTTTTTGGAATTCAAAGCAACCACGAAGGAACCAATTTCATTATCGATCTGAATAAACAGTAAATCCTTGTAGACAACCGGAGAGGAACCGGTCCCCCAGCTGTTCACCGTCTTATAAGCCCCCAGGTCTTTCTCCCAGAGACGCCTCCCGTTAAAATCATAGCAATAGACCCCGGTCATGCCAAAATAAACATAGATCCGTTTCCCGTCGGTGACCGGTGTTTCGGATGCATAAGTGTTTCCAGGCTGGATCCCGTGGCGGGGACTGCCTTTGCGGGCTACCTTTTTCCATAACTCCTTACCGGTTTTAAGATCGATGCAGGTCAATTCCCACCTGTATATATCGTTCCTGTAACTGGTATCCTCCATCATCACCGGCTGGCCTTGTGGCCTGTTCTGGCCCATTCCTGGCGGAGGTCCGCCCTGAGGCCTGCCCTGTCCTGCTCCCGGAGGTGGTCCCTGCGGTTCCTGACTTACCGGGATTTTCTTCTCCGGGAAGGCGGATGAAATAAATATTTTATTGCCCCATACTATCGGTGATGACCAGCCTGTTCCGCTCAGGTCATAGGTCCACCTGATATTCTTGTCAATCCCCCACTCATCAGGCAGATTATTGTTAGCGACTGCCATATTACTTTCCGGTCCCCGGAACTGCGGCCAGTTTTTATCAGAACATGAAGCCAGCAACAGGACCAATCCCAGGAGGATCCCGGGTATTATCCGATCAATTGTGTGTTTTTTATTCATAGCTACAAGACTGATTTGGGTTAAAATCAATTTGGTTAAGGTAACAGTTTTTCCACTTATCAAATAGGTTATCCGGCAAAACCAGCAGCTTTAAATCCCGGTGTTTTTCATTTTTGTCCATTTAGATAATTCTAATGCATCTAAATATGGTAAACCGTTTGTTTTGTATTTGGTATTACTTATCTTTGGCGTTAGTATCTTAAGACGTTAGTATGATACTGTCCTTCGGCACAAAAGAGGCTGAGAACATTTGGAAAGGCTGCAAGTCTCATAAGTTACCTGTTGATCTTCAACAGGTTGCGAGGCGTAAACTCAGGATGCTCAACAACACTCAGACGTTGTATGATTTGAAAGTTCCGCCTTCAAACCGGCTTGAGAAACTGACAGGGAAGCTGAAAGGCTTATATAGCATACGGATTAATGATCAATGGAGAATAATATTCAGATGGAAAACCAGTCAGGTTACTGACGTTGAGATTGTCGATTATCATAAATAGTACACAAATGGAAAAGCTGGCAAACATACATCCCGGTGAGGTTTTGCTCGAAGAATTCCTTATTCCGATGAACATCTCAGCCTATCGGCTGTCAAAGGATGTTGGTATTCCCCAGACCCGGATTTCCCAGATCATAAAGGGTAACCGGAGAATCACTGCTGATACCGCCCTCAGGTTGAGTGCTTATTTTGGTACTACAGCAAAGTTCTGGCTCGGACTGCAGGACGATTATGACCTTGAAGAGGAATGCGGGATCATCCCTGAAGTAATCAAATCAATCCGGACACGCAAATCGGTTAAAAATGCCACTCCGGTGAGCCAATCTTTAACTCACAACTGAAACCTCACAACTGACAACTCACATACCATAACATACATCATAGACTATAATTCCCATGACTGATATTAAAGATCTCACTGAATTTCTCATCCGTTTCCGTGATGAACGCCAATGGGCACAATTCCATAATTCCAAAGACCTGGCGATTGCCCTGTCGATTGAGGCAGCGGAGCTGAATGAGATCTTCCTCTGGAAGAAGGTTGAGGAGATTGAAGAGGTTGAAAAAGTTGAGAAACAAAAGATAGCCGAGGAACTGGCGGATGTGCTGGTTTATGCCCTGATGTTTGCCCACCGCAACGGCCTCGACGTAGAAAAGATCGTCCGGGATAAAATGAAAAAGAACGGAGAAAAATATCCCGTGGAAAAAGCCAGGGGAAAGGCAACGAAGTACAACAAGTTGTGAGCGGCTAGTGATCAGCGTGACCTTTTAGTTACTTCCTTGGAATTTGTTGACTTTCTTCTACCTTTGTGGAAGAGAGTCCCCGCTCTTTTGTTTTTTTACGATCACCAACAACGATTACAATATGAAAAGGATGATTTCATTTCCCGTTCTGATTATTGCCTTTCTGTTACTAAACAGTTGCACAAAAGGACCCAAACCGGTAGCTGCATTTACCATGGACAAAAACCCTGTCCTGGCTGCCGACACAGTTGCTTTTACCAATCAATCGACCGATGTCACAACCTTTAGCTGGGACTTTGGTGACGATTCCGTATCCACGCTGGAAAGCCCGACTCATGTTTATCAGAAGGCAGGCACTTATCAGGTTATTTTAAATGTCCAGGGGGATGGAGGCAAGAACTCGGTATCTCAATCCGTTACAGTTTCACCCTCGCTTACAGGATACTGGACCACTACTTACACATTGTACATGTCGTCTTTTACCGGATCAATGAATCTGGTTCAGAACAGTGACAACACAGTGACAGGCAATTATGAATTAATGCAAGGCAATGGGTACTCACCTCTGCTAACATCAAGCAAAATTAACAGCCAGTCTGTTACTATTGAAATCTCCACTCAGGGTTATATATACAGCATTAAAGGAACCGTAGATGCTGATCTTGATTTTATCACCGGAAGTCTCTTTGGAGATGGTGAGGTTTTGTGTAATTGCTACGCGATAAAAAAAGTCAAGCTCTGATTATTCGATAGCAGGATCCGGAGTTTCTTTCTTAAATAGTTTCACCCGTACGGCGGCAGGTCCGCGTTGTCCGTTCTCGATTTCAAACGTTACTACATTATCCTGCCTGATATCATCGATAAAATTATTCACATGGGCAAACACACTGTCATGTGTTTCCGAATCCCTGATGAATCCAAATCCTTTTGATTCATTATAATAGGTAACAATTCCCTTCCTGATGGGATTGCTTTTCTGGGATGAGTCGCGCTTGGGAATGCTGATTTCGATATCTTCCAGCTTGGTGGGCTCCTTTAGCAGAGTGTCAGGTGGTGTTGAAGTTAGCCTGCCGTATTCGTCAACATAGGCAATCATATCGTCCGAATTGCCGCTTTTCTCATTCTCTTTCCTGCTGATCCTTTTCTTTTCCTTTTCTTTTCTCTTTTTCTCTTGTTTGCTCCGGACTTCTTTTTTGTTGCTTGTTTCCTGCGATCTGCCCATAATTGCTTTTTACCTTTCTAAAACATGAATATTGTGCAAGATACGGTTTTAATCTGGATACTATACTGTTGAAGTGCCCACCCCCCCAAACCCACCCA
>JAZDPC010000043.1:0-22418 GCA_043797975.1 Bacteroidota bacterium | reverse complement strand
GAAGATGGCCTCTTCGTGAGGGCAACCACTGAAAAGAATAAAGCAATATTGGGGAAAAGAATTGCCAAAATTGGCAGCTTACCGACAGAAGAAGCGATGAAAAAACTCGCCAGGTTCGCTGCAGCTGACAATTATATGAGTACATTACAATATGTAACCCGTTTCTGCCTGAACGACGGACAACTTCTTCGCTATATTGGCGCCACAGATTCACCTGACAGAATCACACTGAGTTTGGTAAATGATAATGGCAGTATCTTTGATAATGCAGTTGAAACATTACTCCCTTCAGAACTTTCCAATGTCAGGCTAATATCGATGCGGGCTGAAAGCAAGAATCCAACGCCCTTATATTTAAGCCATCAAAGTGATAACTACTGGTTTGATTATTTATCCGGACAAGAGGCAGTATATCTGCAGATAAACTCATTAAATCATAAGAATTCCGAACCGTTTGGGGATTTTTGCAATCGGTTGTTCGATACCCTGGATTTCAAGGGAGCTAATAAGTTGATTATTGACTTACGGTTGTGCTCAGGTGGAGACCATATCGAACTGCCGCTGTTAAAGGGAATTTTAGCCAGACCTCATATTGACAGATCTGACCATCTATTTCTTATTATTGGACGGATGACCGGTTCAGCCGCTCAACATCTGACCTCGGAACTTGAAAGGTACACGAATGTTACTCTTTATGGTGAACCGACAGGTAGTAAACCGAATCAGTACGGTTCAATGCAGCAATTTATTTTACCACACAGTAAAATGGAAATATCTTGTGCTACAAATTATTTTCAGGATGCTGGTCCCTCTGACTTTTCCACAGCAAGTGAGCCGGATGTTTTTGTGCCCTTGTTCTCTAAAGATTACAAAGACAATTATGATCCTGTGTTAGACCGAATATTGCATTTTGATTCCTGTAAACATCTGAGACCAGAATTCTTCACAACTCTTTCTGAAGGATATTCATCTGATGGTATTGATAATTTTAAAAGAGCTTACAGAGTGTTGAAAGAAAAATATCTACAATATGGTTTTAACCTGGAAAACCTTCTTTATAAAGATTTAGATAATTGGATGGGGAACAATAAAAAAAGTGAAGAAGAGTATATTGAATATTTAAAATTCATTCATGAAGAATTGCCCAATTCAATTCCTGTGTGCTATGATTTAGCATACTGGATGAATAGAATAGGACAAAAGGAAGAAGCCGTGAGATTATATGAAAGATGTATTATGCTCAATCCTGAACACCATCGGGCAAAAATGAGACTTGAATTAATCGAATTGGAATAACCCTGAATATTATCTGCCATTTTGTAATTTTACCCGTCGGTCTGGAGTCTTAAACTAAACGACTCATAGCGAGCACCTAAACCAACGGTCATGATCAGAAAAATCACCCTTATTTTCTCCTTTCTTGTTGCGGGAGCCTTAGTTCTTCAGGCACAAACAGGCTGGACACAATTTCGCGGAATAAACGGCCAGGGTATTGCATCCGACGGACTAACCTACCCCGCCGGGCTCAATCCGGAAACCAACCTTTTGTGGAAGTCCCAGGTTAGTGCCGGGATATCATCTCCAGTGATCTGGAAGGACAGGATCTTTTTAACCGGTATACGTACCGATACGCTCGAGACTCTTTGCATCGACCGGCAAACGGGCAAGGTTTTGTGGACCCGGCAGATCAAACCGGAAAAGATCGAGCGGGTGTATGATTTCAGTTCCCCGGCCACTCCTTCGGTCGTTACCGACGGCAAGAGAGTCTTTTCCTATTTCGGCTCATACGGATTGCTCTGTTACGATTTTAGCGGAGCCCTGTTATGGGAAAGGATCATCCCGCACGCAGGCAATATGTATGGAACGGCGGTTTCACCTATCCTGGCCGACGGGATGCTGATATTGAGCCGGGATTCCGATAAGGAGCCCTGGCTCGAGGCCATGGAACCGGCCACGGGCAAAACCATCTGGCATATCCAGCGGACCGGATTCAGGGCCAACTGGTCGACACCGGTAGTGATCGATAACCGGGGCCAGAAAGAGCTCCTTATCTATGGCATCTGGTGGCTGAAATCCTACCGGCTTAGTGATGGCGCTGAACTCTGGTCCTTCCCCGGGCTCACCGATGAACCGGTCACCCATCCGTTGACCGCCGAAGGACTTGTTTATATCACCAGCTACAACATGAAGACCAACCATGAGGTGCTGGGGCTTCCCACCTGGGATTCGGTCATCAGATTATATGATAAGGATGCCGACGGGCAGATCAACCTGGCTGAAGCCCATGCCAATAACAGTATCCTGTCGCGGTACGATGATGACGGAGAAGGGAATCATCCGCTGTGGGGTTTTCACCGCTGGCTCGATGCCGACAAGGATGGTAAAATAAATGAGACCGAGTGGGGTAAGGTTGTCCGGTGGGTTAATTCATTCCCGCATGAGAACGGGCTGTTTGCACTGAGGCCGCCTAATGAAAGCGGGAAAGACCCCGAACTGGTGTGGCGGCATGATTACGGGATACCGGAATGCCCGACACCCGTATATGCCAACGGAATGATCTTTATGGTCATGAGCGGCGGCATCCTCTCCTGCCTCGATGCCAAAACGGGTGAACTGAAGTACCAGGAGAAGACCGGAGCCGGCGGTCCCTGCTATGCCTCCCCCGTTTTTGCCGACGGCAAGATCTATATCGCCTCCGGACGCGGAGATCTCACTATAGTTGAGGCAACCGACCGGTTCCGCATCCTCTGGCAAGGTAACCTGGGCGAACGTATCATGGCCACTCCGGCACTGGTTGACGGGAAAGTCTATGTGAGAAGCTTCGGAACACTATGGGCGTTTGGCAATTAGCCCGCCATGATCTGTTTCCTGAATTCGCTGGGCGTTTGACCTACCGATTTCTTGAATACTTCGTAAAAGGCTGATTTCGAGTTGAATCCACAGTCATAGGCTACTGCAATAATTTTCAGGTTCCGGGTCCTGGCTTGTTGAAGCTGTTTCTTCACCTCCCCGATCCGGTATTCGTTGACGAAATCGTAATAACTTTTATTCAACGACTGGTTGATCACCTGGGATAATTTGTGAATACTGGTATCCACGGCATCGGCCACCGTCTTGATATCCAATTCGCAGTCGAGCCAGGGCTTATCCTTTTCCATATAGGTTTGCAGTTTGCCCAGGATGGCTGATTTTTCGTCATCCGGGAGCTTGCTTTTAAGGTATTTGATTGTGACCAGGTTACCCTGCAGATTGCCGGCAATGGCATGAACCGAATGGTCGGCCGGGTCGAAACGGGTGAAAATGCCCGGTTGCCTTAGCCCGATCAGGCCCATGGCAAAAACGTAAGCTATCAGGATTATCCATGAATTGCCCACCAGATTAATCCCGAATAAACGAATGCCGTGAGAAGCAAAGACAATCTGAAGAACCTCAAGCAGCAGGAACAGTCCAAAACCCTGGGTCAGGTAATTGAGCCATTTCAATCCGACATGTCGTGGACTGGAAAAATAATTAGCCATCCGTCTCCGGTGCCGGTAGATCATAATACTGGTCAGTATGTAATAAACCACACAGGAAAATCCCCAAACCATCCCTCCGAAAAAAAGTGTCGGATTTCCCCGGTGGCTGTCGGAGTATTCTTCGTATGGAATACTACCCATTTTGGTCAGGATATAATCTCCGTAAATCAGGAGCACCAGTGCCAGAGGCATCAGATGCACAAGGTCAGCAATTCTAAGTCTCCGGTTGGGGTAGATGACCTGTCTGACATACAGGAACAGAAGGGGACCTATCAGGGTCCAGTGAGTCATGTCAAATAGGACCGTGAAATTCTTATTTCCAAAAAAATCGGTAAATTCAGAATATAAAAAGATGAACTGCAGGCAGAGGTTCAGAAAAAACAAAGCCAACCAACGGTCTTTACTGCTTTTACCCGGTTTCAGAAACAGCAGCAGCGAGAAAAACAGTGACTGGAAGAACCCGACTAAAAACATGGCAGCCATACAAAACAAATTTGATGGATAAAGTTAAGTTTCTTTTAACGTTCCAAGAATAGCAACTATTTGACAATCTGTAGTCCGGATTTATCCGCCCGGACTTCTGAAATAAAAGTTAGCCATAACTATGCAGCGTTAATAATTCATTCCATATCATGAAAACGCATCTGAAACTATGGCTCCTGTCTTTCCTTTTGATCCCTTTTGGCGCCCATGCTGACGTTTTGCTCACCCAACATGTTATACAGCGGAATGCAGGTGGCGCATGCTCAATAACCGCAGCTGATTTTGACGGTGACGGTGATACCGACCTGGCTTTGACGGCCTCAACCGACGGCACGGTGTTCTGGATGAAGAATGATGGAAATCAGAATTTCACGCAGCAGTCGATCCGCACCGGGTATACCCAGGCCAGGGCCCTGTTTGGAACCGACATTGACCTTGACGGTGACGTCGACCTGGTGGCAACTGCGTTCGGCCTGACTCGTTTTTCCTGGTTCAAGAATGACGGCCGGGGTCACTTTACAGAGCAGGTAATTACCAACGAAATGATAAATCTGAGCTGGGTGGTGGCCGGCGACATTGACCTGGACGGTGATACTGATCTGGCCGTAGCAGCTTGCGATTTGAACCAGGTCGGCTGGTTTGAGAACGACGGAACCTGCAATTTTACTTATCATGCGGTTAAGACGAATTGGACCAAAGCCAACTGCATCATCATCAAGGACATGGATGGTGATGGTGATATGGATTTGGTTGGAACTGCAAAAGCAGGTAATATTATTATATTCAAGAATCCTGGTAATCAGCAATTTACTGAATTGGAAATCTGCGCCAACTGGGGTAGTCCGAGTTCCGTGCAGGCCGGAGATCTTGATGGTGACGGAGACATGGACCTGGTGGCTACCTCCTGTGGCTCCGGAGACATGGTAGGCTGGTTTGAGAATGTGGGTGGTGACCGCTTTAACCGATATACGCTCAAGGATAAATATGACGGATCACGCCAGTGCGAAATTACCGACCTGGATCAGGACGGCGATCTGGATATCTTGTCCATCGCCTGGACTTCGAGCGTGGTTACGCTGTTTGAGAACAGGGGTAACCATGAATTCCGCGAATATCAGTTTTGCAATGATGCATACGACATGCTCAAGCTTTACGTGGTCGATCTGGATCGTGACAATGATCTCGACATTGCCGGTGCCTGCTTTGGAGACAATGAAATCCGCTGGTGGGAGAATGTGAACGAGTTTATGTCACCCGGAATTGAGAATGAGAACGAAAGCGGGCATTTCCCCTTGACAGTCGAATTCCGTGATCGCTCTTCGGCACGCCCGGCTATTGAAGCTTACGAGTGGGATCTGAATGGAGATGGTATCATCGATTCAAACGAACCGAATCCGGTATTCACTTATTCTCAACCCGGGTATTATAACGTTTCCCTGACCATTCGCAATTCCTTGAACAGTTGCAGTATAACCCGGGAGAATATGATCCGGGTTTTCGACGGGAACAGTGCAATTGAGTTAGATGGAACAGCAGGATACCTGGATGCGACCCCTATAAGTCCCCGGGCTCTGACCAATGGGTTTGGATTTGAATGCTGGATTAAACCTTTTACTTATGGTGGAGCATCAGCCGGACACCTGATGCAGAAAGACAAGATTAAAGTATTCCTTTATGAATCCGGAACTTTGGTTCCTAACAGCCACTGTCTGGCCTTGTTCATGACCCACGCGGATGGAACGATCAGTAAGGTATGCACCCCTGCCGAATCAATTAAAATGAATGAATGGCAACACATTTTTGCCGGATATGATGCTCTGACTTCAACAGTCTCAATATATATAGACGGAGTACTCCAGACACTGACAGAGGCCGTGGCTCCGGCCGGATCTCTCAATGACGCCGGGGACAAGCCCTTTACCTTTGGCAATACCGACCGGAGAACAAGGACTTTTAACGGAGTAATGGAAGAAATCAGGATCTGGGAAACACCCCAAAATCAGAATAATATCCTTGCCCGGATGAATTCCGTCCTCAGCGGTGCCGAGCCCGGCCTGATCGGTTACTGGCAACTGAATGAGGGCACCGGGTTGGTTACAGAAGATATTACCCATCTGAATACGAGCACCCTGAAACAGATTCTGTGGGCTCAGGGTAAATCATTGAATTCGAGTGGCATTGAGACTTTAATGGCCGGTGGAGATAACACTTTAATCAGGTTCGGGCCGAATCCGTTTGCTCAACAGGAGTTTTTTACGGTCACTACGGATGAACCGGCACTGGTTTCAGTCGAGATTCTTGATGTCACCGGCAAGATCATTTACCGCTTCCCTGACTATCAGGCCAATCCCGGCCAGGAACGGAGGATTATGTGGAATTCACTGGATTCCGCGGGAAATGTGGTTTTATCAGGGATATATTTAGCCCATTTTGTTGTAGGAAGCGAACATTATCATATCAAGCTATTTAAGAATTAACACATAGAACTTTGACAATCCGGCTCCCGAAAACCCGGGAGCCGGTATCAGCATGATGCCTGAAGAACCACAGCATTGAAACGTATTATTGATTTCACTGGTTAAAACATCTGATTACCGTAACTTTAGAGAATTAAAACCTTAACCAGTGAAAACTATAAACACAAACAAGACTGTGGGGAAGAGAAACCTGACGCTGATGTCGGTACTTCTGTTCCTGATTGCCCCTCCTTTGAGCTATGCTCAGGAGACCCAGGCCAATCCCAGGGATTCAATCACGGAGAAAACCATAAAGGACTATAACTGGCATTCGCTGAACGATGTACTGTATAAACAGGCAGGATTCTTCCCTTCACAGGATTATGAGCGGGCCACCGTTGGCTCCCGCGGCATTCCCGAGGGATGGAACAACAACCACCTGCTGCTCCTGGTAGATGGTGTTCCTTTTAATACGGGGCTTTATGGGACCGCCATCACAACTGAATTTACCCCATTGATTTTTACAAAAAGCCTGGAAATCACCAAAGGTCCCGGTTCCGCCCGGTATGGCACCTATGCGATCAACGGCGTCATTAACATGAATTCTGTTTCAGCCAGTGATTATTCAAAAACCAAAGTGTTCGCACGAACGAGCTTCGGCGAACGGAATACCATGTTTCATAATTTCCTGGCCACTTTTAAAACAAAACCGTTCGATATAACCGCTTCCTTCACTTACACCTCTACCCGGGGTGAAGAATATCTCTCATGCGACGGTTCCATGGAACTGGATACCGTCACCAATTCCCTGAAGAAACTTGAACCTCAGTACGGCCGGTTCGGGGAATATTTCTTTTTCAAACTGGAAGGGAAAGGGGCAATACAGGGATTGTCGATGCAGGTGCATTCCCAGACCACCCAAACAAAAACGGGGTTTGGGTGGTTATGGAATATCCCGGACCAGGATGAAGAGATCAAGGACAATAACAACAGCCTGGTCTTAAAATATCAGAAAGATATCTGGCCCTTTTTAAACGCTGAGATTGCAGCCAAATACACCCGGATCGATCTGGATTGGAACATGTGGTATTACCGATCCGGGGCGCTCAATAACCTGTATCCGGATGGAGTCAATGAGGTTTTAAAAACCTCCTTCAACAACCTCTTCACCCGGATGCAGTTTACATTCAAGCTACCCAGGAACAGTACGTTCGTCTTATCCTCTGAACCCACCTTCTTCCACTATTCCGGTGACAGGCAGCACTATTCGAATATCGATCTGTTCAATACCTCCGGCGGCCAGCCCCGGTCTTACAGAACTGTGCCGCTGGGCTCTTATCTGGAGTTGATAGAGAACAGGGTAGTCAACAATATCGGCAGTTTTGCCCAATTCTCTACCGGTGAGCTGTTGGGGAAGCATGTTCTGATAACTGCAGGATTAAGATATGATAACCAGTTCTATAACTATGTCGATCTGGATGAAGAAGACCAGCCGGTGGTATCGAATTACCTGGGTGAGTTTTCACCCCGTCTATCGATTGCTGTATTTCCCTCCAAAAAAATAAGCATGTGGCTGACTGCGGCCAAAGGATTCAGGGCACCCGTACCGACTGAGCTCTTTGGGCGTAATACCTGGGCTGTTGCCTCCAACATTGACCAGGTGCAGCCTGAAAGGATAAAAACCGCGGAACTTACTGTTGATTATGCCGCTTTCAAACATTTCGATTTTCGGGCAAATGTATTTTATACCATGGCCGAAGGTTTGGTTGGGTATAGCCTTTCGAACAATAACCTAAGTACAAATCTTTATGATCTGACTAACGCCGGAATCGAAGGGGAGGTTCTTTTTACAGAGGGGAATTTCTCGGCATTTGCGAATGTATCTTATGTCAAACGGATTGATGAGAAAATCTACGAGAACGAACTGCAATACGTTTCCCTGCACACCGACAAACTGACCTGGGCTCCTTCCGTAACAACCAATATCGGTGTCATAGAATATTTTGATGTTTTTAAATTCTCCCTGCAGGGGCATTTTCAAGATAAGGTCATGCGCAGGGACAAGGATTTCTATTCCGCAGAGGAGTTAGCCGGATTTTATCTTACCGGCCAACCCCGCTCCACTGAAGTCAATGGCTGGATTTCCCTGGATGCGCAATTCACGTTCAGGTATAATAATCTGGAATTCGGTATCAGCGGAACCAACTTGCTGGATTCGGACAACTACCTGATTAAAAACATGAAGTATCCCTTTGACTATAAAATGGAAAGCAGGAGAATCTCGCTCATATTAAATATTGAATTGTAAAGATGGCCTTCCGCTCCTGACAGGTGTCACGCTTCAAGCTTACCACGTCATGCTTTTTTCTAACTTTGCGCGGTTAAAGGAAATCTAAATGTACAGGACAAATACCTGCGGAGAACTCCGGCTTATCGATGCCGGGAAACCAGTAACCCTGGCGGGATGGGTGCAAAAAACCCGTGATTTCGGCGGAATGACCTTTGTCGACCTGCGCGACCGGTATGGCATTACACAGTTGGTTTTCAATATGGATACCCGGCCAAACCTGTGCAAACAGGCCCGGTCCATCGGCCGCGAGTATGTCGTCCGTGCAACCGGGACCGTTGCCGAGCGCAGCAATAAAAATCAGAATATACCAACCGGAGATATAGAAATCCTGGTGGAAAAGCTCGATATCCTCAATCCGGCTGAAGTGCCTCCGTTCACCATTGAAGAGAACAGCGACGGCGGTGATGAACTCCGGATGAAATACCGTTATCTCGACCTTCGGCGCAATCCCTTGCAACACAATCTCGCCCTTCGTCACCGGATGGCACAGGAAACCAGACAATACCTTGATAAACAGGGTTTTCTCGAGATCGAAACTCCTAACATGATCAAATCCACCCCGGAAGGTGCCCGTGACTTTGTCGTACCCAGTCGTATGAATCCGGGACAATTCTATGCCCTGCCCCAGTCGCCCCAGATGTTCAAGCAGCTCCTGATGGTATCGGGATACGATCGTTACATGCAGATTGTCAAGTGTTTCCGCGACGAGGATCTGCGTGCCGACCGGCAACCGGAATTTACCCAGATCGACTGTGAAATGGCTTTCGTGGAGCAGAACGATATACTGACCCTTTTCGAAGGATTGGCCCGGCACCTGTTCAAACAGATACTGAACGTTGAATTCTCCGAACCTTTCCCCCGCATGCCCTGGGAACAGGCCATGAGCGAATACGGCAGTGACAAGCCAGACCTTCGGTTCAGAATGAAAATTATTCCCCTCAAATCACCTATCACTCATCACTCATCACTCATCACTTCAGGTTTCACGGTCTTTGACGAAGCTGAGCATATCGGCGGAATCGTAGCTCCCGGTTGCGCCAACTATTCCCGGAAACAGCTCGATGAGCTGACGGAATTCGTGAAGAAGCCGCAGATCGGCGCAAAAGGGCTGATCTATGTAAAATATAGCGACGACGGCACAATCAAGTCATCGGTCGACAAGTTCTTCGATGCAGCCGCACTGCAAGGATGGGCAGAGGTCACCGGTGCCAAACCCGGCGACCTTCTGCTGATCCTGGCCGGGGAAAAGGACAAGACGCTTAAAGCTTTAGGTGAGCTCCGCCTCGAGATGGGCCGTCAGGTGAACCTGATAGATAAAAACCGGTTCGTTCCGCTATGGGTGGTCGACTTTCCGTTGGTGGAATGGGATGACGAAACACAGCGTTTCTATGCCATGCATCATCCGTTTACCTCACCCAAGCCGGAAGATATCCCGCTGCTGGACACCGATCCGGGGAGAGTCCATGCAAACGCATACGACCTGGTCATCAACGGGATTGAAATCGGCGGTGGCTCGATCCGGATTCATGATTCAAAACTCCAGGCCAGGATGTTCGAGGTCCTCGGATTCACTCCCGAACAGGCCGAATACCGTTTCGGATTTCTGATGAACGCATTCAAATACGGAGCTCCCCCACATGGCGGTATCGCTTTCGGCTTCGACCGGTGGGTATCGCTATTCGCAGGACTTAACTCAATCCGCGATGTCATTGCTTTCCCCAAAAACAATATGGGCCGTGATGTAATGCAGGACAGTCCGGCGGAGATCGACGAGGCGCAGTTGAAGGAGCTCAATATAGAGCTGAGGAAGTAGAGAGGCGGGTTTGCGGGCTTACGGGCATAAGGGCTTACGGAACACACGTCAGGCGTCACGCATCACGTTTATGATTTCCTCCTCTGTTGCCGTGCAGTTTATCCGGCACTTCCCGATCTTCTCAAGGAGTGTGAAATTGATCCGGTTACCGGTATTCTTTTTATCGAATTTCATCCAGGAGAGTAGACGGTCAGGATCAGTCAGTTTTGCCGGTGAATGGCCATAAAGCCTTTCTACCGCGTCACGGATCACGCGTACCGATTCAGACGATAAGCCCAGTTTTTTTTGAGACAGCATGGCTTCGGTGATCATTCCCCAGGCGACGGCAAAGCCATGCGGAACGGGGTGTCCCGATTGCAATGCTTCGCTTTCCAAGGCATGGCCAATAGTGTGACCGAAATTCAAAGCTTGCCGGGCGCCTTTTTCTTCGGGGTCAGTCTCCACAATGGCCTTCTTTATCTCAACCGATCTCCAGATCAGTTTGCTAAAATCCGCATCGTCATATCGGGATAAATCAAAATCTTTAAGCTGATCCCAGAGATCCCCATCGGCGATCAGTCCGGCTTTGAGCATCTCTGCGAATCCGGATAAAAGATTTTCGCGGTCAAGGGTTCGGAGGAACTGAAGGAGGATCAGCACGTGCATCGGCTGGCGTATGACCCCGACCTCATTTTTAAGTCCCCGGAAGTTCACTCCCGTTTTTCCGCCCACGCTGGCATCGACCATGGCAAGCAGAGTAGTCGGTATATTAATAAACGAAATGCCGCGTTTAAGGGTGCTGGCGGCAAATCCGCCGAGATCGGTCAGCATGCCCCCGCCGATATTAAGGATCAGCGAATGGCGGTCGATCCCCATGGAACCCAAGGCATCCCAGACGTTCATGACCTGTTCGATCCGTTTCTGCTCCTCACCCGGGTTCAATATCAGGATATGATCTTCCGGAATTTCGCGGAAACCAATAACATAAGAGTGGCAATGTTTCCAGGTATTGGCTTCGTAAATCAGGAAAATCTTATCATCCGGATAAGATAATGTGAGTTCCCGGAGGTCACCTTGCAGGTCACGGGTCAGGCTCACATCTTTATTGCGATAGACTGAATTCATGATCGTTATGAGTGGCTAAAGGTAATCAAATAACCGTTACCTTTGGGACAAAACATAACGTTATGGTTGATTTCAATAACCTTGAGATTGCCTTCCGGTACAAGA
This sequence comes from Bacteroidota bacterium, assembly GCA_043797975.1. GTDB lineage: Bacteria > Bacteroidota > Bacteroidia > Bacteroidales > UBA12481 > UBA12481. The sequence continues at coordinate 10,589 of JAZDPC010000043.1, read as the reverse complement.
ACAACCGGGAGCTGAAATTTGCCTACTGGTTGTTCAGGATGGTAGGAAAACCCGGACTGGTTAAATTTGGCAAGGTGATGACCAATATTTGTCTGAAGGTTCATTTGCCAATTAACTGGCTCATCAAACCAACAATCTATCGGCATTTCTGCGGTGGTGAGACTATCGCCGACTGCATGAAAGTGGCTGAAAACATGGAAAAATACAGAGTCAGATGCATCCTCGACTATTCGGTCGAAGGAGGGGATAGTCCGGAAGCGATTCGGGCGGCACTTGAAGAAACCCTCCGTACCATTGAGAATGCCGGGAAGAACCGGAATATCCCGTTTACGGTTTTTAAGGCCACTGCCTTTACGACGGAACTGGCGCTTGAGAAAGGAAGCCTCGGAAAGCTGGAAACGGAAGAGGAGATAGCCGAGGGTCAAAGGTTTCGCGCGCGTGTTGAGACCCTGTGCAAAGCAGCATATGAAAACAAAGTGCCTATCATGGTGGATGCCGAGGATGTGAAATTTCAGGCGATGATTGACGAGGTGGTTACAGCCATGATGGAAAAATACAACAAGGAGCAGCCGATCGTTTATAATACACTGCAGATGTACCGCACCGACCGGCTGGACTTTCTGAAGGAATCTTATCAGAAAGCGGTCGGTGGTAATTACTATCTGGGAATCAAATTTGTCCGTGGTGCTTACATGGAAAGGGAGCGGGCACGGGCCGAAAAATACGGCTATCCAAGCCCGATCAATCCCGACAAGCCCACAACCGACCGGATGTATAATGATGGCCTCCGGTTTGCGGTTGACCATATCGACCGGATGGGCCTCTTCAACGGCACCCATAATGAAGAGTCGAATCATCTCCTTACCGAACTGATGGAGACCAAAGGTCTGGCGAAGAATGACAACCGGATCTGGTTCTCACAGCTGTTCGGGATGAGCGATCCTATCAGCTTTAACCTGGGCGCTGCCGGGTACAATGTAGCCAAATACCTGCCATACGGTCCTGTAAAACATGTCCTGCCCTACCTCATCCGGCGGGCCGAAGAGAACACCTCGGTTGCCGGGCAGAGCAGCAGGGAGTTTGAATTCGCGAAACGCGAATTCACCAGGAGGAAGGAGAAAGGATAAAGGAGGAAGGAGAAAGTAATTAGACTAATCCCGGACTTCAGTCCGGGGATTTTATAGAAACGATAACTTATGACTGAAATCGACAACAAGCACGGCACTGTCCTCGCGAAGCTCTTCCTCATCAACATACCCGTGGTGCTGTTACTGGGAACCGGGTTGCTGGCCGCCTTCCTGGTTATTCATGTCTGGTGGCCGGTGTTTGTTTCAGGCGGATTGGTATTAGCGGGACTGTTCATCACGGTTGTTCTGCACTTTCAGCATGTTACCATACGGATCAGTGGGGAAAAGATACAGGTTCTCTATTATCCTGTCCGGATTCTGGCTAACAGCTACAAACGCATCGAAATTCAAAAAGAGTTGTTTGCAGGTGGAAAATTCAGCTCCTCTCTTCTAGGACTCCGTCGCGAACTAATACTGTTTGAATGGGCTTCCGGAGAAAAAGCTTCCTATCCACCTGTTTCGCTGCTCCTTTTTAGTAAAAGCGACCGACTGAAAATCAGTAAGTTATTTAATGTTTAACCCGATGAATTTTAAAACTTTCCTCTATTCATTTATCACTCTATCACTCTTCCCCTCTGTCACATTCACCCTCCCGGGCCAATCATCAAGGTTATCGGTAAAATCCGTAACGGAAACGCTTCAGAAACGGAAGGTATTACGTACAACTGCCGATTTCTATTTTGATCCTTCGACTGGGCGGATCATCAATATGACCCATGCCCCCGAAGAATATGTTTCAATCACCACCCCGGAAGGAAACACAGATATATATTATCCTTCGAAGAATTCAAGGATCTGCATAAAGAATCTGGCATTAAGCAGCAGGAACAACAATCTTTGGTTCTTTCTGAATAATGAAGGGTACGATTTGGGATTGCAGGGAATGGGTTTTAAGGTGGAAAACGTCAAACAGGAAGAAAACTACACTGTAACTACATGGCAGGCCCCGTTAAAGGCGTTGGCCGAAGTTGACAAGATCGACCTGGTGCATGAGAATCGCCTTCCGGTATACATTGAGTACCGGGATACAAAAGGAAAGACAACTCTGAAAGTGTATTATGAAGATTTTCTGCGAGTGGATCAATGGTTATTGCCCGGCCGGATCACCGAGATCATTTTTACCAGCCCCGTGGATTCAATCATTCGCCGGTCTACCTACACTGATTTCAGGTATGGCATGAATGCCGATCCAATAGGATTCGATTATGTGATCCCCGCGGATGCAAAGCTCCTGAAACAATAAAAAAACCGGCAGGGATTTTAGAGAATTCTCCTGCCGGTTCAGTTATCTTCCTGAAAGGTTAATGGCTTTCCGGCAAAGGTTGCAATTCGTAAAAATGAATCGGCTTGTATTTCATAAACCAGAGCCATAAAGGCCAGAATCCGCAGAACCCGCCAATGATGGGCGCAACGTCCACTTCTTCGTCCCGGGTCAGCACGGTGGTAAAAGGCAGAAATCCTTCCTTCTCCAGCCGTATGTAAGTATAACTTCCTACAATTTTTGTATCAGTATAGGTAAAAGGAGTAACACCCTGAGGTTCATCTTCGATGTAAACCTTGGCGCCTGTTGGTTCCGACTGGATGAGGGTTGTGCTGGCGCATCCGGAGAATAGCAGCAAGCTCACCGCAAGTAAAACCGCGGATAAGAACGGGATTCTGTTTTTAGCCATGATCAGAAAGATTGAATTAACGGACATCAAGGAATTACAACTGATCCTTCCACATGATGAGTTTCGGATTGTTGATATACCCCTTCATGTCCGACTTATTGATGCCGGCCATCAGGAGCATTACAGCATCAATTGTGACGAGGATAAAGCCGACACCAATCAAGGACAAGAGCGCATAAAAAATGCAGATCTTGAATTCTGTTCCCAGGTAATACCGGTGACCTCCGACCCAGCCCAAAAGTAGGCAGAGAACCAGCGCAATCATAGGATCTTTTGTGGCCGTCAGCTGAGTATTATCCGGCAATCCGGCAAAATCAGGAAGGCTGAATACAGAAAGGGCATCAATGCTGCTTGCTGTGGTCATCATCCGATCCACGCGGTTCTGATCGATCCGGTAGTTCCCGGCTTGAGTGTTCATCGAGGCTCCGATCAGTAGGAGGACACTCAACAAAATGAGGGTTTTTTTCATACGGTTATAATTTTAATTAACGTTCTTTTATTTGGATAAAGATAAAATTAAATAAAAATCACCATACCCGGCTCTCAAACCTTTTTTTTAATATTTTTAAAATAGCAGACCTGTTATAGAATAGTGAAAAGAATCTTTCCCATCTGTTTAATTGGTTTTATTCTTTATGCCGGACCAGCATCCGGGCAGATGCAGGTATCTGCCGATCCCCCTGAAGTCATTGCTGTTTTTGAGTCTATGTACCGTTATGACCTTAAGGATGCCGGACAAAAACTGAAAAAACTCTATGCCACGAACATTGATCCCAGCCTGATTGAACTTACACAGGTGAACCTCCTTTGGTGGTTGATGATATCCGGAGACGAATCAAGGGATTATGATAATATGACGACCGTTATCCTGAAAAGGACCATCAGTCGCCTAAGCCTTAAACCCAGGTCGCAGATGAGCCGGGAGGACATTTTTACCATGATCCATTCCTATGCCTACCTGACCCGGGTGGACATCTATTTCAACCGCTATCTGAGGGGTATCGCCAACCTCAGACGTACGCTGGACTACTTGCAGATCGCCCTTGACAATGCATCCAGGTACGATAAATATATGCTGGTGGCGGGACTCTACCATTATTTTGCGAAAGCTGCCGTGATTAAATATTCCTTCCTGGCCCCGTTTTTTTCGATGGCCCCGCCTGCCGACCGCGAGCTGGGCTACCGGCTGCTCAATCAGTGTGCCGGGATGAACCATCTGCTGATCCGCAATGAATCACTCTATTACCTGATGAAGATCAACTACCAGCTTGAAGAGGATTTCAGCCGTTCGCTCCGGATTGCAGATCAATTGCTGGCAGCTTATCCGAATAATCTGATCTATCATTATCACCGGTTTACTATCCTGCTGGAAGCGGGCCTGAAAGAGCAGGCGCTTGAGCAGTACAAGCGGCTGGTTGCGGTTTCAGCCTCCGCACCCGGTCTGAATGCAAAGCAGCGAACGCATCTTATTGATATCGCGATCCGACAGCTCCGCAGGCAGAGAATTAATCCTGCCATCTGATCCATCTTTTCCATTTCAGCCTGATTTTCGCATCTATACTCAATGTATGGACGAGAAAACAATTATCCCAAAACTTGCATTGGCCCTGATACCGGGAATCGGCGCCGGTCTTGCGCGGGCTTTGTTCGCCCGATGCGGAAGCGCCGATGAGATATTCAGGCTGAAACGCCGCGATCTGATTTCTATTCCGGGGATAGGCAACCTGATTGCGGAAAAAATCCTGAAAGCCGACACATTCCGCCGTGCAGAAGAGGAGGTGCAGTATGTGAAAAAGGAACAACTACGGGTCCGTTTTCTTTTCGATGACGATTATCCTCCTTTACTTCTGCAATGCCAGGATGCCCCTTTGGTGATTTTTTCAAGAGGCAACCTCGACGAGGAGGGATGCCGGTACTTAAGCATTGTGGGAACCCGTAATCCCAGCTCCCGCGGAGTTCAGCTGACCCGCGAGATCATCTTCAACCTGTCTGAGCGGGATCCTTCGATTGTGATCATCAGCGGGCTCGCCTATGGTATTGATATCCAGGCGCATCAGGCCGCACTCGATTCCGGGCTGAAGACCATTGCCGTACTGGGTCATGGATTTCACACACTCTATCCCGCTGTCCACCGGGGAACGGCTGAAAGGATCATCAGGCAGGGATGCCTGGTTTCAGATTTCTTTAGCTACAATCTGCCTGAACCAAAAAATTTCATCAAGCGCAACAGGATCATTGCAGGCTGGTCGGAAGCAACCCTGGTCATTGAGTCCGGAGTTAAGGGAGGAGCCATGGTAACCGCAGAGATGGCCAACTCATACGACCGTGATGTGTTTTCTCTTCCCGGCAGGCCGGATGATCCGATGTCGAGAGGATGCAATTTCCTGATCCGGAACAATCTTGCGACCCTGGTGGAAAATGCCGATGACCTGATTGTCTCATTGGGTTGGGAACAGGGAGTCAGGCCACGCCAGCCGGTGCAGCAAGAGCTTTTTGAAAGCCTCAGCCCGGAGGATCAATCACTGTTCCGGATCATTACGGATAAACCCAGAACGATTGATGAGCTTGCCCGGCTGGCCGGATTACCCGTCCAGATGATTTCAGCTCACCTTTTGTCATTGGAGTTCAAAGGATTAATTAAATGCTTACCCGGACAACAGTATGCCAGGTGAAAAGGCTTCATTAAATTGAGGTTAATGATGCAAATCGTTTTTTAATGTCAAAAATTCTTCTACTTTTCGCACCAGATCGATCAATTTAAAAACCTAATTATATGGATCCAAGAGTTGAAAAATTTATGGCAAAGATTATTGCCAAGAACCCTAGCGAAGTTGAATTTCACCAGGCTGTCCTGGAAGTTTCGGAATCTCTGATTCCCTTTATTGAAGAGAATCCGAAATACAAGCATGCTAAAATCCTTGAGCGTATTGCCGAACCGGAACGGGTAATCATGTTTCGCGTTCCATGGCAGGACGACAAAGGCGAAATCCAGATAAACCGTGGTTACCGGATCGAGATGAGCAGTGCCATCGGGCCTTATAAAGGCGGCATCCGCTTCCATCCAACCGTAAACCTTGGAATATTGAAATTTCTGGCATTTGAGCAGGTCTTCAAAAACTCCCTGACCACCCTGCCAATGGGAGGAGGCAAAGGAGGATCGGATTTTGATCCGAAAGGGAAATCCGATTCAGAGGTTATGCGTTTCTGCCAGAGTTTCATGTCCGAACTCTTCCGCCATATCGGTGCGGATACCGATGTGCCTGCCGGGGATATCGGAGTTGGTGGCCGCGAAATCGGATACCTGTTTGGACAGTATAAACGGTTGAGAAACGAGTTTACCGGTGTCCTGACCGGCAAAGGCCTTGAATGGGGTGGCAGTCTTATCCGTCCGCAAGCTACGGGTTATGGCTGCGTGTATTTTGCTCAGGAGATGCTCTCCACCAAGGGTGAAAGTTTTAAAAACAAAGTCGTTTCCATTTCCGGATCGGGCAATGTGGCCCAGTACGCCTGTGAAAAAGCAACCCAGCTGGGAGCCAGGGTCGTAACCCTTTCTGATTCTAACGGATTTGTCTATGATCCAAAAGGGATCACCGCAGAAAAGCTGGCCTGGATTATGGATCTTAAAAATGTCCGCAGGGGCAGGATCAGTGAATATGCCGATAAATTCAATTGCGAATACCATGAAGGCCAGCGCCCGTGGGGAGTTAAAACCGATATTGCCCTGCCGTGCGCAACCCAGAATGAGGTCAATGAAGAGGAGGCGAAAACTCTGGTTAAAAACGGCTGCATTTGCGTTTCCGAAGGAGCCAACATGCCTTCGACTCCGGATGCTGTTGAATTCTTCCTGCAGTCAAAAATCCTTTACGGTCCGGGGAAAGCTGCCAACGCAGGCGGAGTTGCCACGTCAGGCCTGGAAATGTCACAAAACTCCATGCGCCTGAGCTGGACCAGTGAAGAGGTCGATGCCCGGCTGCATACGATTATGGTCGACATCCACAAGACTTGTGAAAAATACGGCAAGGAAAAGGATGGATTCATCAACTACGTTAACGGCGCCAATATAGGCGGTTTCGTTAAAGTGGCCGATGCCATGCTGGCCCAGGGACTTGTTTAGGATTCAGCGCCAACGCTTTGAAAAGCTGTCCTCTTCGGAGGGCAGCTTTTTTTACCTTTGCCCCAAGGGAAAATACCATGGAATTGACCGACACTCATTGTCATCTTTTTCTACCGGAGTTTGATCCAGACCGCGCCGACATTGTCGCACGGGCTGTCGGTTCGGGCATTGGCCGCATGTTTCTGCCACATGTCGACAGTTCGACAACCCAGGCACTCATCCGGACTTGTGAAGAATTTCCCGGCAACTGTTTCCCGATGATGGGCCTTCATCCGACTTCCGTTGACGGGGATTTCGAAAAAGAGCTGCAGCTGGTTGAGGATTGGCTTGGAAAAAAGAGGTTCTATGGATTAGGAGAGATCGGGATCGACCTGTATTGGGACAAAACCTGGCAGGCACAACAGGAAGAAGCATTCCGGGTTCAGCTTGGCTGGGCATCCGCCAGAGATCTTCCGGTAGTCATTCATGTGCGTAACAGTTTTGATGAAACCATCAGTATAATACGAAAATCAGGGCTCACGAACCTGAGGGGAATTTTCCATTGCTTCTCCGGGAATGCCGAACAAGCCCGTGAAGTCATTGAGATGGGATTCCTTCTGGGTATCGGCGGAGTGGCTACATTCAGGAATGGTGGCCTGGATAAGGTTCTTCCTGAGATCAATATCAGGAACCTGGTCCTTGAGACCGATTCTCCCTATCTTGCTCCGGTTCCTTTCCGTGGAAAACGCAACGAACCATCCTATCTGCTTACTATTGCTATACGGGTTGCGGAACTTTGCGGGATGAGCCCGGAAGAGATTTCACAACTCACCACACGCAACAGCCAACTTCTTTTCGGAATATAAGCATGGACCCAGCTTCAAAATCCTCTATACTGATAATCTATACCGGCGGTACCATCGGGATGATCACGGAACCGGGAACCCATTCACTGGTCCCCGTTCATTTTCGGGAAATATCGGAACAGTTGCCGGAGCTGAAAAAATTTGATCTTCGTTTAGAGACCTATACGTTTGAGCCGCCGGTGGACTCATCTAACATTACTCCTGATTTCTGGATCCGCCTGGCAGAAATCATCCGTGACGAGTATTCACGGCACGACGGTTTTGTCATACTTCATGGAACCGACACTATGTGCCATTCTGCCTCTGCCTTAAGCTATATGCTTGAAAACCTGAACAAACCGGTAATTTTTACCGGTTCCCAATTGCCGATCGGGGTTCTGCGGACGGATGGGAAGGAGAACCTTCTGACTGCCATTGAGATCGCTGCAGAAAAGCACCATCACCAGGCAATGGTCCCGGAGGTTTGCATTTACTTTCAGAACAAGCTTTTCAGGGGTAACCGTACCTCAAAACATAATGCAGAATATTTCAACGCATTCGTCTCCGAGAATTATCCGCCGCTGGCCGAAGCCGGTATCCGGATACATTATAATTACGAAGCAATCCATTATCCCGTAACTGAAAAACCGCTAAAAGTTCATCTTCAGATGGATGACCATGTAGCCATCCTTAAGCTTTTCCCGGGTATCCGGAGGGATGTCATCCATTCGATCCTGACAATCCCCGGTTTGAAGGCGGTTGTACTGGAGACTTACGGTTCCGGCAATGCCCCGACCGCAGATTGGTTCCTTGACGAGATCCGCACGGCAACTGACAGAGGCCTACTGATCCTCAATGTCACCCAATGCCCCGCAGGCAGCGTTGATCCGGGAAAATACGAGACGAGCAGGTTGCTCCATGAATCTGGAGTCATTAACGGGCGGGATATAACCACAGAGGCCGCAGTTACCAAATTAATGTTCATGTTCTCAGCTTGTAACGACCCGCATTTGGTAGCTGAACACCTCAATAAATCAATATCCGGTGAAATAAGTGCGTAGTGCACACGCAGTCGAATGTTTTTTTTTATAATTTTCGGCCGATTTTGGAGAGATGGCCGAGTGGTCTAAGGCGCGCGCCTGGAAAGCGCGTATCCTACGTGAAGTGGGATCGAGGGTTCGAATCCCTCTTTCTCCGCAGTTTTTTTTTAATTTTGAAAATAAACACGGAAATAAGTATTAACCAATCGATTTAATGTCATGAAAAAACTTGCTTTGATAGCTATTTTCGGGATGCTGGCCATTGGTGCTACATCACTGGTTCTGATGGCCCAGGATCAACCAACCGCTTCGCCCGACACTTCGGTGGCACCTCCCAAAACTCAGACAACTGTTGCTGCTGTTACCACACAAGAAGCTGCCCCGGCAAAAGAAGAAAAATCCATGCACCAGGTTATTAAGGAAAAATTCATTGAAGGGGGGCCGGGATTCATGGGCACTATCGCCCTGTCAATGATCGTCGGTCTGGCATGTGCCATTGAAAGGATCATCTACCTTTCACTCGCAACCACTAATACTAAAAAACTCATTGACCGGATTGAAAAAGCTATGGAAGAAGGCGGTCTTGAAGCAGCCAAGGAAATTTGCCGCGACACCCGCGGGCCGGTTGCCGGCATCTTCTACCAGGGACTGTTAAGGTACGATGAAGGCCTCGATCAGGTCGAAAAATCAATCATATCCTATGGAAGTGTCCAAATGGGCCTCCTGGAGAAAGGGCTGACGTGGGTCTCACTGATGATCTCGATCGCTCCTATGTTGGGGTTCTTGGGTACTGTAGTCGGTATGGTTCAGGCATTCGACGCTATCCAGCAAGCCGGTGAAATCTCCCCGACCCTGGTTGCTGCCGGTATCAAAGTCGCTTTGTTGACCACGGTATTCGGTCTGATCGTCGCCATGATCCTCCAGGTTCTTTATAACTATTGCCTATCAAAAATCGACTCCATCACCAATGATATGGAAGACGGATCCATCAGCTTTATGGACCTGATGATCCGGTATAATATGACGAAAAAATAAGAGAAAGGAGATATTGAAATGAAACATAGATATCTCAATACGATAGGCCAGTATTTCTTCTATGCATTGCTGGCTATCAGTGTGGTGCTGACAGTTATCTTCTACCTGAATACAGGTAACGCTAATCCTAATGATTCGGTTGGCAAGCAAATGGCAGATTTGGGCTCCATTCTTAATATCCTTTTCTACTGGACCTACCTCTTGACCGCGATTGCCATAGTTCTTGCCATCGGATTGCCATTGGTCAATATTATTGGTTCCGAACCGAAAAAAATCTTCCGGTTGTTGATAGGGATCGTGGCTATTGGAGTGCTGGTTTTTATTGCCTATCAGTTTTCTGATGGTACAATTATGAACATTGCCGGATATTCAGGAACTGCTAACGTACCGTCGACGCTGAAATTGGTAGACACAGTGATGTTTACATTATATGGCATGGTAGTCATTGCAGCGATTTCGCTGATATATGCTGAAATTAGCAAGCTTTTTAAATAATCCCGGATCCTGACCGGTGGACTCCCCTATCCGGAGTCCACCGGCCGGAGTCCTGTAGAAAAATAAACACTATGGCAAGGAAAAGACGAACAGCGGAAATACCGACAGCATCCCAGGCCGACATAGCGTTTCTTTTGATCATCTTCTTCATCGTTTCTACGACGATGAATGTGGATAGCGGGATCTACCGCGTCCTTCCCCAGTGGGTCGAGGACGTGGAAGCTCCGAAAATCAACAAAAGGAACACTTTCGTTGTATTGATCAACAGGAATAACGACCTGTTT
>JAZDPC010000029.1:0-110345 GCA_043797975.1 Bacteroidota bacterium | reverse complement strand
TCAGGTTATCCAGCAGTTTTTATTGCAAAACCATCTGGAGGAGAAAGTACTCTTTCACGGAGCCCATTGCTTCAACCAGTGCGGTGAGGGTCCGGTGATAAAGATAGGCGACCGGGTGATCCGGTCGGCCGATGAGGATGTGGTAAGGATGAATCTTAAAGAATTTTTCAACCTATGAATGATCCGCAATCCGTCAGTCATGAGCCGGGTCAGGTAATTTGGGTCGAGCCCGGTCCCTGCATCCTCTGTTACGCCTGTGTGCGGGAGTGCCCGGTTCGGGCGATTGAGGTCAAGGCAAATGTCGACCATGTCAGAATCCTACCCAACCGCTGTATAGCATGTGGGAGCTGTTATACCATTTGTCCCACGAGGGCTGTCAGGATCAGTTCCGACTACCCGGCGGTCGTTAAAGCACTCGAATCCGGGGCTTCCTGTTATGCCATTGTTGATCCCAGCATTTCTGCCGAGTTTCCTGATATTTCCGATTACCGGAATTTTGTCGGGATGATCCGGGAACTGGGTTTCAAAGGGGTTTATGACATGTCATTCGGCGTTGATCTGAGCGCGCAGATACATGCCGACCTTTTTACCGACTTCCGGGGTAAGTACCGCATATCATCGAAATGCCCGGCCGTCATCTCGATGGTCCGGAAATATTATCCGGAGTTGACCGATAACCTGGTTCCGGTTTTGACTCCTGCAGGAATCATTGCACAAATTATCAGGGCAGAGCACCCCGGTGATTGTACAATTGTCCAGATCAATCCCTGTTTGGCGAGTCGGCTGGAGCTAAACCAAAAACCGGATGAATCGAGGATTGATTCACAAATCAATTATCCCGAGCTCCGGGAATTGTTTGAGCTGAAGAAAATTACAGAAAGCTCTGTCGAATTCTCCGAGTTCGATCCTCCTCTCGGCCGTTCAGGCGCTATGTTTCCTCTGTCGGCCGGACTCCTCCAGGCTGTTGGAAAATTTGAAAACCTTCTGGAAAGCAATTTCCTCTCGACAGAAGGACAGCAAAACATACTGGCATCTCTCGAAGAATTTGCCACGACATATGATATACGCAAGCATCTCGATCTTTTCTATTGCGAGGGCTGCATCATGGGACCGGGAATGTCACCCCACGGGCACAAATTTCGTAGAAGAACCCTGGTCACTGAATATGCCCGTAAAATGACCTCAGCTCATGGAATAGATCTATGGGAGAAAGAAGTCAGTTTATTTGATCCGGCCGGTTTTCAACGGACTTTTGAGCCCGACGACCAGCATCTCCCGGAGCCGGATGAATCGGAAATCAATGATATCCTCAAACTGATCGGAAAGACCGGTGATATCGACATTGACCGCGGATGTATGGCCTGTGGATATAAAACCTGCAAGGATTTTGCAGTCTCGGTGGCCCAGGGGCTTGCAAAAGCCGAAATGTGCCATCTGTACGGAACAAAAAACCGCCAGGAATATATCCGGTCGCTGAAAAGTTCCAATGACCAGCTTGCCAAAGCCCAGAAAGCTTTACTCGAATCGGAAAAACAAGCCCTTGAAGAAAAGGAAATGGTTAGGGAATACTCAGAGACTCTTTCCTCGCTGCTCCAGAAAATTCCGTCAGGCGTTGTTCTTGTCAACAAAGACATGAGGATCATCCAATCGAACCGGGCATTTATTGATATCCTCGGAGATGAGGCTAAAACCATCGATGAGGTAATTCCCGGCTTGAAAGGGGCTGACATGAGGACTCTCCTCCCCCCGCAAATGTTCAACCTGTTCACCCATGTCCTGCAAAACAATCTGGAGGTCCTTCACAGAGATATCCAGATGGAAAACCGGCTCCTGAGCCTTTCGGTTTTTCCCATTAAAAAAGGCAATACCCTGGGTGCCATCCTGCGCGATCTGTCGCTCCCTGAAGTCCAGAAGGAAGAGGTTATTAAAAAGGTTACGGAAGTGATCGACAAGAACCTTGAGATGGTTCAGCAGATTGGCTTTCTCCTGGGTGAAGGGGCCGCCGATACCGAAAAGATGCTCAACTCAATCATCAAATATTACCGGTCTGAAGAATAGTCATGGACGAGCAGCAGTTCCATATCGAAATAAATTGCCAGCAGAAATATCAGGATGGCGAAAGGATCTGCGGAGATGTTTTCCTTAGTCAGAAAGTTCCTGAAGAGGGCCGGACCATTCTCGTCCTGTCAGATGGAATGGGTCACGGGGTTAAGGCAAACATGCTGGGTACCCTGACCGCTACCATGGCAATAAATTTCACAAAGGAGCACAAGGAGGTTGAGAAGATAGCTGAAATTATCATGAATACCCTCCCGGTATGCTCCGATCGGAAAATTTCCTATGCGACATTTACCGTCGTTGACATTCAGGACGACGGGCTGACAAGGATACTTGAGTTTGATAACCCGCATGCACTGATCTTCAGGGGTGACCAGGTGCTCGAGCCTGAATGGAATTGCATCATCATGTCCTCTGAAAAAAATGCCGGCCGTGAAATTCTTACCTGCTCCTTCCGGGCCCGGAAGGAAGACCGCATCATCCTCTGTTCGGATGGAGTCGTCCAGTCGGGAATGGGGTACCAGGCCTATCCGTTCGGATGGAGTCGTGATAAACTGGTCGAACACGCTCACGATCTGATCAGCCGCGATTCTGATATTTCTGCCCGAAAGCTCAGCACACGAATTGTCAATGTTGCGGTTCAGAACGACAAGTTCAGGCCACAGGACGATACCTCATGCGCCACGGTTTATTTCCGTGAACCGCGTAAACTGCTGATTTGCTCAGGCCCCCCCTATGATCAGGAGAGGGATGCCGAATTTGCCCGGAAGGTTAAGGAATTCGAAGGGAGGAAGATCCTTTGCGGAGCTACAACCGGGGATATTATTGCACGGGAATGGAAGAAGAAAATCGTTGATTCCCTTGAATTTACTGATCCCGACCTTCCGCCAGTCTCAAGCATGGAAGGGATTGATCTGATTACCGAAGGGATCCTGACACTGGGCAAAGTATCCGTCCTGCTCGACCGGTACCAGGAAAGCAGCCGGCTCGGAAAAGGCCCGGCTGATGAGATTATCAAGCACATTCTCCAGTCGGATGAAATCTATTTTATTATCGGTACCCGGATCAACATCGCGCACCAGGATCCAAGCCTTCCGGTGGAACTGGAGATCCGAAGGACCGTTGTAAAGAGGATTGCCCGGATTCTGGAGAAAAAATTCCTCTTAGAGGTACATCTGACTTTCATATAGTTGTATTTTTGGCTTCATGCCGGACGCAAATTCTTTATATAATTTTGGAATTTTCAGTTTACTGTACCTTGTTACCACAGTAGTTGCTTTCGATTTTACGGGACACCTCGCTTTTAGGTACAAGAGCCGTGAAGCACGGATCCTGAGTGTCCTTTTTCTGGCAGTTGGGCTTTGGGCAGGTGCAAACATTTTTGAAGTAGCAGCAAAAACAGTAAATCTTAAGCAAACCTGGGCGGCCATTTCATATATCGGTACCGGGCTTTCACCCTTTTTCTTTTTCCTTTACTGTCTGCAGTATGCCAATCGGATCAACAAGAACAACATCAAGTACCTGATATCGTTGTCCGCTGTTCCAGTGATTTTCGTATTCATTGCCGGCACCAACTACCTGCATAAAAGCCTCTGGCCCCAAATTCTGATCGATCCTGCAACCAACCTGGGTAATTACAGTCATGGATGGCTATTCTGGTTCTTTGTGATTTATCAGTACATCCTTCTCACTACCGGTATTGTATTTCTAATTTTATCTGCAGTCCGCCAAAACAGGATCATCAACAGACAGCTCATCATCCTGTTATTGGGTTCTGTTTTTCCGATTTTCGGTAATCTGACCTATGTCTTTAAGCTTATCCCTCCAATCGGATTTGACTGGACGCCCGTATCGTTTTGCATCTGCAGTTTTCTATTGACAATTGGAATCAGGAAATACCAGTTGCTCGATGTGGTTCCCATCGCCAGGGGACAACTGATAGAAACGATGAGCATTGGTTATATCGTAACCGATCAGGATTTAAAAATCAGGGATTATAATCATGCCATGATTAATATTCTCGGAATTAGTTCTGATGAAAGCCTGAGAGGTAAGCTTCTTTCTGAATATTTACGGGAGAGTACCGGATCGGATTTGGCAACTTGTCTACTCGATCCGGCTAACAGTGAATTACCAATCGAAATAAGCATCGGGACAAGGTATGCTGAGATTATTAACAAGCCGTTGCTGACGGAATCGGGCAAGCTGAACGGGAGGTTGATCATGCTCCGGGATACGACCCAGCGCAAAGAAGCCGAGCAGGCCATTGAAAGCTATGCGGAACATCTGGCAGCTGAGAACCGGGAAAAAGAGATGCTGATCCAGGAGCTGGATGCTTATGCCCACACTGTCGCTCATGACCTGAAAAACCCACTGGGATCGGTCCTGGGTTTTCTTGATCTTATGAATGACGATATTGCCGGATCGAAAAACAAGGACCTGATTAGATACCACGCCCTGGCTAGCCGGGCTTCGAACGATCTGATGCACATAATTGACGAATTGCTGCTGATGGCAACCATTCGTAACGAAAAAACCGGCAACAAGCCTGGTCCAAATGCTCAGAAAGTCAGTCACGGGTAACACCACGACTGACTTTCTCCTTCATCCTTCTTACTTTCTCCTTTTCCTAGTTGTATTCGGAGAGGATCTCCTGTACTCCGTCGGGTGATACCCTTCCATAGGTTTTGTCCCCAACCATAACAACAGGGGCCAATCCGCAGGCACCTACGCAACGCAGGCAGTTCAGGGAAAATTTGCCATCGGAGGTTGTTTCCCCTACCTGTACCTTCAACTTCCTTTTAAATTCATCCAGCACTTTCTCACTTCCCCTCACGTAACAAGCCGTTCCCATGCAGATGGAGATCGGATGCTGCCCTTTTGGAATCATCGTAAAGAAAGAATAAAACGTCACCACCCCATACACTTTCGCAACGGGAATCTTGAGTTCTCTGGCAACGATCTCCTGGACTTCAGCCGGGAGATATCCAAAAATACCCTGAGCCTGATGCAGGACGTTGATCAGTTCCAAAGGATCATGGTTGAATGAATGGCATACTTCGAGCAGCTCATTAACCTGATTTTCATGCAATTCTATCTGTATACTTGACATGATTTTGTGTATTCAAAGGTTATTCCTGGTTCTTACGAATCAGAATTTTCTTTTTGCTTTTATCAAAATAGTGAGTATGGAGCAGATGATGCGACTTTTCACTTAATGGAGCACCGAGGAATTCATTGTACAATTGCTTGATAAATGGATTCTCATGGGATTTACGGATGGTTTTACCGGCATCTTCGCGGTAGATGGCCTTCTGGCGTTCCATAATAATATGTGAATTCCCGTGGTGAAGCGGTTGCCCGCCACCGCCGATACATCCACCAGGGCAAGCCATTATTTCGATAGCATGGAAACTGCAGGTTCCGGCTTTAATACTATCCAGTAATTGCCGGGCATTACCCAGACCATGAGCAATTCCTATGCTGATAGGCAGTCCGTCAAAATCAATAGTTGCCTGTCTGATCCCTTCCATACCCCTGAGTTCCTCAAAACTGATACGCTCAAGCTTGTTACCCGTGTACAATTCATAAGCGGTTCTGCATGCTGCTTCTATGACACCGCCAGTGGTCCCAAAGATCACACCGGCACCGGTCGATTCACCCATCGGATCGTCAAAATCCGAATCAGGCAGCGACAGAAAATCAATATTTGCCTGTTTGATCAAAGCAGCAAGTTCGCGTGTTGACAAGGAATAATCAACATCCGGATTGCCGTCCACCTTGAACTCGTCGCGCTGGCATTCGAATTTCTTGGCCAGGCAAGGCATGATCGAAACAACAGCAATATTCTCCCGCCTGATGCCGATCCTGTCAGCGAAATAGGTTTTGGCAATAGATCCGAACATTTGCTGGGGTGAGCGCGCCGTTGAAGGAATGTCGTTTAGTTCCGGGAAATATTCCTCGAAGAAATTAACCCAGGCCGGGCAACAGGAAGTAAGGATAGGAAGCGACTCGTCTTTTTTGCCATTCAGATAGTTGGTGAGCCGTTTAAGTAACTCCGCACCTTCTTCCATAATGGTCAGGTCAGCTGCAAAATCGGTATCAAAAACATAATCGAATCCCAGTTCCTTCAATGCTGATACGAGTTTTCCCGTTACCAGGGTTCCGGGCTCCAGGCCAAACTCTTCTCCGATAGCTGCCCTGACAGCAGGAGCGGTCTGGACGACCATTGTTTTTTTCTTGTTTGCCAGCATCCGGATAATCTCGTTCGTATGATCCACCTCGGTAAGAGCTCCGGTAGGACAAACAGCCACGCACTGGCCACAGAAGGTACAGGTTGATTTGATGAGGTCCTGTTCAAAGGCAGGAGCCACAACCGATGTAAAACCGCGGTTGATGCCCCAAAGGGCTCCGACCGTCTGGAACTTGTTGCACATCATTTCACACCTGCGGCAAAGAATACATTTATCCATGTCGCGGATAATGGCGGGTGAACGGTCCTCTTTGTAGTGCGATTGTTCCCCCTGGTAATGAATTTCCCTGATTCCCAGATCCTGGGCCAGCTTCTGCAGGTCACATTTCCCGCTTTTGGCACAGACCAGGCAATCGAATGGATGATCCGACAGGATCAGTTCCATGACCGTTCTGCGTGAATTCAGGACGCGCATGGTGTTCGTGCGGACAACCATTCCCTCCTGGCACTGCGTTGCACAGGCAGGCGCCAGGTTTCTGCGGCCAGTTACCTCGACAACACACATCCGGCATCCCCCCGGCTTATTCTCAATATTCAGATCTTCCAGGTGCAGGTAGCAAAGGGTAGGAATCTTTATTCCAACAGTTTCAGCAGCCTTAAGCACACTGGTTCCCGGTTCTACCTGAACCGGTTTATTATCGATAGTCAGATTTATTTTGTCCATGTTATCAGTTGTCTGTTCTCAGGAAACAAATACGGCATTGAACTTACATTTATCAAAGCAGGCTCCACATTTGATGCAGATTGTGCTGTCGATCTTATGGATCTCTTTCCGTTCACCGGCGATGGCTCCAACCGGACATACCCGGGCGCAAGCAGTACATCCTACACAGTTTTCTCCTTCGATCCAATAAGTCATCAGATCACGGCATTTCCCCGCAGGACATTTATGATCAACAACATGTGCCATATATTCATCATGGAAATACTCGAGTGTCGACAAAACCGGGTTAGGAGAAGATTGCCCCAGACCGCAAAGTGATGTGTCTTTGATGAC
The DNA here is from genome assembly GCA_043797975.1 of Bacteroidota bacterium. GTDB lineage: Bacteria > Bacteroidota > Bacteroidia > Bacteroidales > UBA12481 > UBA12481. Next base: position 103,038 of record JAZDPC010000029.1, on the reverse strand, counting down.
CAGGCTCAGATTGTGCAGCCGATCGATATCCTCAGGTGTGCCTTCCCCTTTGGTAATAGTTCCAAGGATTTCCGACAACCTTTTATTACCGATTCTGCAAGGGGAGCATTTTCCGCAGGATTCCTCAACTGTGAAATCGAGAAAAAACTTGGCAATTGATACCATGCAGTTATCCTCATCCATCACAATCATTCCTCCCGATCCCATCATCGAGCCGGCAGCAATCAGGTTATCATAATCAATCGGCAAATCGAGATGTTTTTCGGTCAGGCAACCTCCGGACGGTCCCCCGGTTTGTACAGCTTTAAATTTTCGATCCTCCTTTATCCCGCCGCCAATCTCAAAAATGACCTCACGCAAGGTGGTTCCCATCGGTACTTCAACCAGGCCCACATTGTTCACTTTCCCGGCCAGGGCAAAAACTTTAGTGCCCTTTGATTTCTCAGTGCCTATCGAACTGAACCAGTCGGCTCCTTTAAGGATAATGGGCGGTATATTGGCATAGGTTTCGACATTATTAACGTTGGTCGGTTTCCCTAGAAATCCTTCCTCTGAAGGGAACGGAGGTTTGAATGTCGGTTCGCCGCGTTCGCCTTCCATAGAATGGATCAATGCAGTTTCTTCTCCACACACAAACGCACCGGCACCATAGCGAAGTTGAATATCGAAATTGAATCCTGTACCCAGGATATCCTTGCCCAACAGTCCATAGGCACGGGCCTGGTCAATAGCTATTTTCAGCCTTTTAATTGCCAGAGGATATTCGGCACGGATGTATACCAGACCTTTGTCAGCCCCGGTGCAATATCCATTGATCGCCATCGCTTCAATAACCGTATGAGGATCTCCTTCAAGAACTGACCGGTCCATGAATGCTCCCGGATCTCCTTCATCAGCATTGCAAACAACATACTTTTGATCCGCAACACTTTTGGCTGTGATTTCCCATTTCAGACCGGTTGGGAATCCGCCGCCTCCACGGCCTCTTAAACCTGATTTCTTAATGACTTCAACGGTCTCCTGTGGAGTCATCCCGGTGAGAACCTTTGCCAGGGCAGCATATGCATTACGGGCGATAGCCTCATCGATATTTTCAGGATTGATGAATCCGCAGTTCCGCAAAACGATACGGATCTGTTTCTTATAGAAATCCATTCTTTTAGGATCATCGACTTTCTGTTGGGTTTCCGGATCTGTATAAAGGAGCCTGCTTATATGCTTGCCCTTTATTATATGTTCGGCAACAATTTCAGCTGCATCCTCCGGTTTTACTTTGACATAAACAGTATTGTCCGGTAAGATTTTCAGGACAGGACCCTGTTCACAGAATCCGAAACAGCCTGTCATCACGACTTGTACTTCACCGCTCAATTCTTTATCCTGCAATTCATTACGCAATGCCAGGGCGAACAGGTCGCTGTCTGATGATTTGCAACCGTTGCCGCCGCAAACCAATAAATGCATTTTATGCTTTGCCATCTTCTGATTCTCCTTCCTGGTTTAGTTGATCGACTGGTAAATCTCCGGGATGATGCCATCAACCAATTCACCGTTTTTTATGTATTTCTCGATGATCTCATCAGCTTTCCGGGTGTCTACATATCCAAAAACCAGGGATTTCTCACCTGGAATAGTGATTTCAACGGTCGGCTCGGCATAGCAGTAACCCATGCAACCTGTCTGTGTCACCACGGCTTCTATTCCTCTTTTTTCAAGCTCTTCCGTGAAAAATGTCATTACTTCTCCTGCACCTGATGCAATACCACAGGTAGCCATTGCTACTTTAACCTGAATAATGGATTCGGGATGCTCACCCGATTCGCGAATTCTGATCTGTTCCTGCAGATTCTCGCGGAGTTTTTTCAGGTCGGCCAATGTTTTAAGCTTGGTCATGATGATTATTTTTTTCTAATTAAATCCGTCAAGTTCAACTCTTTTACCAAGTTACTTGTTTTCAGGAAATATTCGAGAACGTTAATTGTTATTCGATTAACATTGTTATTTTATTAACACGCAAATATAAAAGGCTTTTCTTCTTAAACAAATGATATTTGCTGTTTATAAACAAAAAAAGGAGACTATCTGAGATAGTCTCCTTTTTAATGCCGAAGGGCCTGTATGGAGCTAATACCGCTTTCTTGCGATGTAATGAGTATGAAGCAAGGAATGTGATTTATGGCTATTTGGTTCACCCAGGAATTCTTCATAAATCATTTTCACTTCAGGGTTTTCGTGCGATTTCCGGAGTGGCAGGCCTTCGTCTTCGCTATAAATAGCAGCTGCTCGTTTCTCACGAATAGCCTCATTTGTAGGTATCGGCTGACCGCCACCGCCAAGGCAACCGCCCGGGCAGGCCATCACTTCAATGAAATGATACTGAGCCCGGCCATCTTTAACAGCCTGCATGAGCTTACGGGCATTAACCAGGCTGTGAGCTACCGCACATGATACCTCGACGCCTTCTAAAAATTTCCATTCCGGCAGGCAACCCTGAATCTTAACCTTGGCTTCCTTAACACCTTCCATTCCGCGAACAGGTATAATGTTGAGGTTGCTGAAAGGCACTTCACGTCCGGTTACCAATTCGTAAACAGTCCGGAGGGCAGCTTCCATAACACCACCGGTTGCGCCGAAAATAACAGCTGCTCCGGTCGATTCACCCATGATGCTGTCATAGTTCGACTCTTCAAGGTTCTGGAAGTTAATTCCTGCCTGTTTGATCATCTGACCTAATTCGCGTGTGGTAAGGACAAAATCCACATCCTTATAACCGCTTGAACGCATTTCAGGACGGTTGGCTTCATATTTTTTAGCCGTGCAAGGCATGATCGATACCACGCAGATATCCTGAGCTTTTAAACCTTTCTTCTGTGCATAATAGGTTTTTGCCAATGCTCCAAACATCTGCTGAGGAGATTTACAGGTCGATACATTCGGCAAAAATTCCGGAAAAGTGTGTTCAATAAACTTGATCCAGCCCGGGGAGCAGGAAGTGGTCATCGGCAAGGCTACCGTTGAATCCTTTTCAACCAGGGCTTTCTTCAATCGGGTTAACAATTCCGTACCTTCCTCAAGTATCGTAAGGTCAGCTGTAAAATCCGTGTCGAGGACCGAATCGAATCCCAACCGTTTCAAAGCCGTAACCATTTTACCCGTCAGCCTCTCACCCGGATCATATCCCAGTTCTTCTCCGATTGCCACGCGCACAGCCGGAGCCGTTTGAACCACCACATGAATATTCGGATTGTTGATGGCGTCCCAAACCTCTTCAACATAGGTTTTTTCAACCAGTGCGCCAACCGGGCAGCGGTTCACGCATTGCCCGCAATTGGTGCAGACAACCTCAACCAGTGGACGATCAAGGAATGTCGAGATTTTCATGTGATCACCCTTATATGCTACTCCCAGGGCTGAAACTCCCTGCAGTTCAGCACAGGTACGAACACAGCGCTGGCAACGGATGCACTTGCTGTCATCCTTGATTATGGAAGGGGACAGATCGTCAATTCCCCTTTTCTTCTTGCTGAACAGATCAATGAATACATGCTCCCCAACCCGGTACTCATGAGCCAGGTTCTGTAGTTCACAATTTCCGTTCTTGTAACACTTTGTGCAATCAGCATTATGCTCGGAAAGGAGTAACTCAATGATGGTTTTCCGTGCAGTCCTGACCAGGGCGCTGTTTGTATAGATCTGCATCCCTTCTGAAACCGGCATGGCGCAAGCAGAAACCAGGGTTCTGCCTCCAACCTGTTCCACAACACAAACACGGCAGTTGCCGGCAACGCAAAGGTCCTGGTGATAGCACAGCGTCGGAATCCTGAAATCCAGCTTCCTGGCTGCTTCGAGGATAGTGGTTCCTTCCGGAACAGAAACCGGTATATCGTTAATTGTAAGATTTACCAAATATTTGTTCATGATTCTCGCAGTTTTAGCTTAGTAAATGATTTCCTCTTTGAAATTGGTGACAATAGAAACGAAAGGATTGGCGACCGACTGTCCGAGTCCGCATTTTGCTGCGATCTTCATCGTTTTGGCCAGCTTTTTCAGGTCTTCCAGGTAAACCGGTGGTTTTTCACCCCGTTTAACGGCTTCAATCCCTTTCAGCAATTGCTGGCATCCGACCCGGCAAGGAGTGCATTGGCCGCAGGACTCTTCCGTAAAGAACTCCAGATAATCATGCAGCACATTGTACATCGACCTTGTGCTGTTAAAAAGCATCATTGAGCCTCCCGTAGGAATACCCTCATATCCGATGATCTTATCCTTGAAGAGCTTACGGGGAACACATCCGCCTGATGCACCTCCAACCTGAACGGCTTTTGTGTCACCATCACCGAATTCATCAACAAACTGCTGAACGCTCATACCAAGCTCCAGTTCATGAATTCCTGCCTTTGGGGTATCTCCCGATACTGAAAAGACTTTCGATCCCCTGGAATCCTTGGTCCCCAGTTCTTTAAATTTCTCAACACCGATCCGGCTGATCATAAAGGCATAAACCAACGTTTCCACATTATTGATCGCGGTAGGTTTATCAAGATATCCTGAAACAGTGGGGTACGGAGGCTTATTTCTGGGTTCTCCGCGTTTCCCTTCCATGGATTCAAAAAGCGCACTTTCTTCTCCACAGATATAAGCGCCGCTGCCCGAACGGAGTTGAATGGAAAAATCCAGTCCGATCTTCTTAATCCCGTCATTGAATTTTTTCAACTTTTCGTTAAGCCTGGGCAGGAGAAAATTATATTCTCCCCTGATATATAAGAATCCTTCGCGTGCACCGATGGTGTAACCACAGATAGCCAGACCGGCAAAGACCTTTTCCGGCACTTTGTCGAGAATCTCCCGATCCTTGAATGTTCCCGGTTCTCCTTCATCCGCATTGCAGATGACGTATTTAACACTACTGTCTTCGTTACGGGTAAATTTCCATTTTAAACCCGTAGGAAATCCGGCACCGCCCCTTCCCTTCAGCCCTGAATCAATCATTTCGAGGATGATATCGTCCGGATTCTTTTTTATCGTTGATTCAACTACCTTGATCGGATCAATACCTTCCATTGCGAAAATGATATCGACCCTTTTCAATTTTGAATTTTCCATTTTTCTGATCTTTTATTTCTGCTGTTAACCTTATTCAGATTTATACCTGTTAATGATCTCGACTGCCTTTGAGGGGGTGAGTTCCGGGAATACTTCATCATTTATCAGCATAACCGGACCTTTATGACACCAGCCAAGGCAATTGGCCGTAAGCAGGGTAAACTGCTTGTCAATGGTGGTTTCACCAACCTTAATTTTCAGGGCTTCTTCGATGGTTTGGATGATCTCATCCTTTCCGGCCATATGGCAGGAAGTGGTCTTGCAGACACGTACGACGTACTTACCCCTGGGAATAGTGTCGAGAAAGGTATAAAAACTTGCCGTTCCAAATACTTCAGCAGCAGACAGATCCAAGGTCTTGGCAATAGTGATCAGATCCTGATCGTCGAGATAGTTTTTTTCTTTGACAACTGCCTGTAAAATCGGCATCAGGGCTTTTCTTTCCTTGCCGTAAACCTTGGTAGCGTCATTGATAATTTGTTGAACATCTGTCATTTCAGTACTCCTTATGTTATTCATTTTTGGTTAATCCATATGATTCGCAAACGCGCGAAAAGGCTGTTAAAACTATAACAATGGCCAAAATAGAAATATGACTAATATTAGTCATAGATATGACAAAAGTCAGGAATTAAAACAGGCAGAAAACGCATTTATTTCAGCAGGTTTCGTTAGTTATCTGATAATGTCCATTTCGGAGATCAGGTGCGCGGCTCCGGCAAATTTGTCAATGATAAAGAGGGCATAACGGATATCCAGGCTGATATTCCGGCACAAATCGGGATCATACATGATATCGCTCATCGTGCCCTCCCAGTTCCGGTCGAAATTAAGCCCGATCAGCTGACCGTCTGCATTGATGACAGGGCTGCCGGAATTCCCGCCTGAAGTATGATTGGATGAAATAAAGCAAACCGGGACTGTCAGGTTGTATTCATATTGACCGAAATCCTTCGATTCATATAACTCTTTCAGTTTCTCAGGAACCCGGTAATCATAAATATCAGGATTATCCTTTTGCATGATACCGTCCAGGGTTGTTACATGGCGATACTGAACGCCGTCGGCAGGTTGAAAATCATCTACCTTCCCATAAGCAACGCGAATGGTTGAATTGGCATCCGGATAGAACAGCTTTTGGGGCTGCATTTCCATCTGGGCCTTCATATAAAGGCGTTGCAGCTCAGGAAGGGTTATCCTGGCGGGTTCAAGGGCAGGAGCAATCACTTTTTTCTGCAAATCATCAAGACTGCAGAACATTGCAAAGGCCGGATCCTGTAAAATCCTCTTCGCTTTGGAAGGAGAGATACCCGACAGAATCTCCGTAACAGTAGTCTGATTATCGAAAATGGAATGTTCGAAAACATAGGCGGCATAAGCATCGAAATCATCATTATATTTATCTCTCATGCTGATCAGGAGATCCGGCTGATAGACCGGGTCTACACTTTCTGCATAGGCTTGCATCATTGAGGCAAGTATTTTCTGATCGGTTGGCACATCATAGTCTTTAAAGAACGGCTCAACGGCCCCGCGAACCTGGTCGGCAGTTTTGCGAACCTCTTCCGTTTTTCCGGCTGCAGAAAGCTCAAGAAAAGCGCGGAAACGGCCTGAGAAATTGATTATCTCGGCCGCCTGTCCGGCCTCTCGCAAATATGTATTGGCCAGTTCGTAAGGAGCCTTGGCGATTACGATATCCCGGTATTGATCCAGCAATGTGCCATACTGAATATTCCGCTGTGGATCGGCTTTGACCCATTGCAGGAATCGATTTTCAAAGTCCTTTTTACCGTCGATGGCATCTATTCTTTTCAGACCCAGTAATATGCCCTGGTTCTTTTTCCAGCCATTGGCAATTCCCGATTTCTTTGCAGAATACTGGATCCGGATGAGAGGGCTGGTTTCCATGGCAGCTTCAATGATATTCAGTCTTTTAGTCCTGAGATCCACGGATGCCGGTATCGTATGATTTACCTGATCTTCAATGACAAAGGAAGGCACATATTCCGTGGTTTGGCCAGGATAGCCGAAAACCATCGTAAAATCTCCTTTTTCCACACCTTTGAGGCTGATCGGCAGGAACTTTTTGGGTTTGTAAGGAACATTGGACGCAGCATAAGAAGCCGGTTTATTGTCAGAGCCAGCGTAAATCCGGAAAAGTGAAAAATCACCAGTGTGCCTTGGCCAGATCCAGTTATCGGTTTCCCCTCCAAATTTCCCGATAGCACTTGGTGGCGCACCCACAAGTCGCACATCGGAATAGACTTCATAAACGAAAAGAAAGAATTGGTTGCCATTGAAGAACGGGGAAACACGTGCAGTCATTTTAGTATCCTTGACGGCATCATCCTGAAGCTTCCTGTTGTTTTCACGAACGACTCTATCGCGTTCAATTAGTTTCATATCAGTGGTAACTCCCTTGAGGGAGAAGTCGGTCACATCTTCAATCCTCACCAGGAAAGTCACGGAAAGGCCAGGATTTGGCAATTCCTCTTCCCGCATCATTGCCCAGAATCCATCCGTCAGATAATCATGTTCAACGGTACTGTGACGCTGAATGCTTCCGTAACCGCAATGATGATTGGTGATCAGGAGGCCTTGGTCAGAAATCAATGCACCCGTGCATCCTCCGCCGAATATCACAATGGCATCCTTAAGGCATGCCTGGTTTACCGAATAAATATCCTCGGCAGTCAGCCTGAATCCGGCCTTCTGCATATCCTCAATCTTATATTTTTTAAGCAGAAGGGGTATCCACATTCCCTCTTCGGCTCTCAGAAAACCAGTGGCAAGCAATGCCACAATGAGTAGAAATGATAACTTCTTCATGATATGGTTCTTATTGATTCAACGAATAGCCTGTATATCTCTGCAGTTCCTTATATAATCTCTGGATAGGCAATCCCATTACATTGAAATAGGATCCTTCAATCCGGTGAATTCCGATATATCCGATCCACTCCTGGATACCATAGGCCCCGGCTTTGTCGAATGGTTCAGATTCATCTACGTACTCCCTGATCTCAGACAGGTCAAGCTTATCGAACCAGACCATGGTTGATGCAATGAAAACCGATTCCTTTCCCATGGAAGACAGACAAACCCCGGAAATTACTTCATGGGGCCGGTCTGACAGATCAGACAGCATGCAAATGGCATCTTCACGGTCGGTGGGTTTTCCTAGGATTTTATCATCGAGGACAACAATCGTATCGGCAGTAATGAGAATATCGGATCCGGTTAATTCATCAGCATACGGTTTTGCCTTTAACCTTGCGAGATAGAGCGCTACCTGATCAGGGCCGAGTCCTGACGGATACTCCTCCGGAACTTCTTCCTTCAACCAGACCCGGTATGGCAATCCTAACTGGGTGAGGAGTGCCTGCCTCCTCGGGGACCGCGATCCAAGGAAAATACTGTAATGGTTCAGATGTTCGAGAAATCTTCTCATCCACCGGTCAGATAGCTGATAATATAATGTGCCACAGGAGCATACAACAATCCGAGAAGCATAATGATCTTTGACAGCTGACTTAAAAAATGATAATCCTTCGGGCTGGCAGCAGTTATGGTTTTCCAGATCAGGAGAATGAAGGGAAAGATCAGGCACACGATAAAATAGACCAGGCTAATCCAGTCGGTCAGGTAAACCAGAAAGAAATAACCAAGAAAAAGAACGGTCAGAAGAGACAAAGAAATAATGAAGATCTTGGTTTTCCGGTACCCGCAACTGATGGGAAGGGTTTTGCTTCCCGATTCCTTGTCTCCTGTCACATCTTCAGCATCTTTAATGACTTCCCTGATCAGGTTGGTTATAAATGCAAAGAAACTGAACGATCCAACCCAGAAAAGCAAGGCATGTATTCCGGCAGGGAAAAAATCCGGCAGGTTAGAAAAATCCCTGGCCAGAAGAGGATATTCGAACAAAATGACCAACAAGGGAACTGTGCCAGTAAGAAGGGAAACCGCCAGGTTTCCGACCAGCAACTGATGCTTCAGGCGGATGGAATAAAGCCAGAGGAGCATGGGTGCACCTGCAAAGATCAGGATCATCCAGGGAACATGATATATTATTGAAAATAAACCTCCCAAAAACACACCGGCCAGGTTCATCAGCCAATGCAAAAGAAGAGCAGTCCAGCGGCTTATCTGGGAGTCAATAACGACACGTCCGGGTTGGTTGATCCGGTCAGCCTTGACATCATGATAATCATTGATAACATATCCGGCAGCCGTAATCAGAACGGTTGACAGGACCAGACAAAGAAAAGCAATCTCAGAGACCTGAAGTTCAATCTGATACAAGCCCAGGATCGGACGAATGACCGACCATCTCATCAGGTACATGGTTGCCACAACCATCAACAGATTCGGCATCCTGATGATCCGTAAAAGACCAGTTGCTTTCATATTAATTAATTAGAACAATATTAAGAGAATTTCCAGAATCCCTGGGCACGGAGAACTTGTTCGATAACATCCCTTACACAACCATGACCACCCGCGTACGTGGAAATGTATTTTGCCATTGACATGATCTCGGATGCAGCATCGGAAGGACAGGTAGGCATACCGACCAATTTCATGACATTGAGGTCCGGTATGTCGTCACCCATATAGAGCACCTGCGCCGGATCAATTTTTCTTTGCGATATCCAGGTTTGAAGATCCTTTACCTTATCATCCGATCCCAGAAAAACATCAATGACACCCAGTTCATTGAATCTTTTCCGAATAGATTCAGAGCGGGCACCCGTTATAATGGCCACCTGAAAACCATCGTCGATTGCTTTCCGGATGGCAAAACCATCACGGGTATTAACGTTCCTCATCATGTCGCCTCCGGGATGAAGGACTAATTCATTGGTCGACAAAACCCCGTCCATATCAAAGGCAAAAGCACGTATTCCGCGAAGATCTTCCTTGAAAAAGCTCATTTTCCCTCCGCTTTATTATCATTTTTTTTAAATCCGATGGATTCACTGATCCTTCGGTATAATTTCTGCAAATCCGGATCTCCTTCAAGCATTTCGAGATGTTTACCAACTGTATTCCCATCCTGACGGCTGGCGGGCCCCGTCTGGGCTTTTTCCGGCCCGATCTCCAGTGCTTTATTATAGGTCTCCCGGATAAGCGGCCCCAGTATTTTACCCGTTTGCCCCCTCGTTTCAAGAATCCGGAATGCCTGGGACAGCATATGGTTTGAAAAGTTATTGGCCCATACGGCAGCCAGGTGGATCCATTTCCTGTCCTCACAGGACAATTCATAGATCTCACTGGAAAAGCCTTTCGCAAGGGTCCTTATGATCTGAGTAACCTCAGGGTCGCTTCCTTCGATGAACACCGGTACTTTGCTCATGTCAACCGGCCGGCCGATGGTAAAGGTCTGCAGCGGGTACAATCCGCCGAGCCTGAATTTCTGGCAGGCAAAACGCATAGGTGAAAAGGTTCCGCTGGTATGGACTACTATTCCCCTGTAATCGCTGATCCCGTTAAGAATATCGATGAGGGCATGATCCGGAACGGTCAGAAACAGAATCTGAATGTCTTTATTCAGATCACTGATCCTGTCGGAATACCTGCAACCCAGCCGGTCGGCAAGTTTATGGGCTCCGGTAAGCGATCTGCTTATAACCTGTACGACAGAGTTCCCTGACTGTGCCAGCGCGGGGGCTAAGTGCCAGGCAACCTTGCCGGCGCCGATAAACCCTATCCGTAAGTCCATCTGAATATCAGAATGTATAACGATTTTCTTCAATCAATACGGCAGCTATCCTCCTGCGGGCATCCCTTATATTGACCGGATCCGTAACCGTCCAGTACTTGATGCCTTTTACCAGGGCTGTTCTCTCATCACCTTCGGAGAGGCTGTTGACTGCATCCATGGAGGAACGATAAATGGCAGCAGTGGCATCATAAAGATTCACATTCAGAATATCGCGGTAAATAGCAGCAGCTTCACTGCCTTTCATTGATTCGATCTTTCGTACCCTGAGCAGCGTTGATTCCGCCACATAGATGTTCATGATGATATCGGAGAGATTAATCAGTATCTCCTGTTCCATGATCAGGTTTCTCTGGAATTTTTGTGATGCGGCATGAATCAGGCATAGGGCCAGTTGTTTGAGATGGCCTGTGTACACAGCCTTCCGGCCGAAGTAGTCGCCGGCGACAGATGGCACCTCCGGCAGTTTATCCAGTGACCGGTAAGCGGCTTCGCCTTGTTCATACAGGTCGATATCTTTCTTCTGTCCCTTTTTCAGGAGGGTATCAATTGACAAAATCCGGTTTATTTCGTTGGTCCCTTCAAAGATCCGGTTGATCCTTGAATCACGGTAACAACGGTCAACGGGCATTTCAGATGAGAATCCCATTCCTCCGAAAATCTGAACGGCTTCATCCACCACATAGTTCAGGGCTTCTGATCCGTAAACCTTAAGTATTGCCGCTTCAATAGCCATGTGAGCAAAGGCTGTAATCGCGGGATTCTCTTTTATACCTTCGGCTTTATACTCTTCTGACAGAAGATCCACATCGTGGGATGCCCTGTAAACGGCTGATTCAGTGGTAAACGTGCGGATTACCTGTTCTGCCAGTTTATATTGAATGGCTCCGAAACTGGCAATTTTTTCTCCAAACTGTTTTCTCTCGTTAGCATATTTTACCGAATGGGTAATAGCCCCTTTTGCCGCTCCGATTACATTACCTCCAAGCTTTAATCTCCCCATGTGAAGGATACTCAGGGCTATGCGAAATCCCTGACCGCGTCCTGCCAGAAGGTTTTCGACAGGGACTTTAACGTCATTGAAAAAGATCTGGCGGGTTGATGAACCCTTGATGCCCATCTTTTTCTCCTCCGGATTGAAAACAATACCGGGGAAGGTCCTTTCAACAATGAAAGCACTCAACACGCGGTCGTTGTCGATTTTAGCAAACACGGTCAGTACGTCGGCAAATCCGGCGTTGGTGATCCACATTTTCTGGCCATTCAGGATATAATGCTTCCCGTCCTCTGAGAGAACAGCCTTGGTTTTTCCTGAGTTGGCATCGGATCCGGCACCGGGTTCCGTCAGGCAGTATGCTCCTTTCAGCTCCCCGGTTGCCAGCTTCGGCAGGTATTTGGCTTTCTGGAATTCATTCCCGTAATAGGCGATCGGCAAGGAACCGATACCGGTATGACAGGAGTAAGCAACGGCAAAAGAATGGGCTGCTCCCATGATTTCAGCGGCCAGCATACTGGTGACAACCGACTGGCCGAAACCCATGTATTCTTCTGGCACTGATATTCCAAGCAACCCCAGCTCACCGGCTTTGGTGAGAAGACCAGGCATCAAACCTTCTTCCTGGCTGTCAATACGATCCAACACAGGCATAACCTCAGCATCGAGAAAATCCTGACAAGTTTGCGCGATCATTCGCTGTTCTTCAGTAAACTCCTCCGGAATGAAAACATCTGCGGCTAAGGTTTCTGCAACCATGAAGCGTCCGCCTCTGACTGTAGTATTGTATTGCATCGGTTTTACTTTAGATTAATAAATCTTGCTCATTACAGGTTCATCGATTTGGCTATTAACTCGGCCAGGTCAAAGACCTTGATTTTTTCTTCTTTATTATTATACTTAATACCATCGGTCATCATGACCAGGCAATAGGGACAAGCCGTAGCTATGATGTCAGCACCTGTCTCCAGGGCATCATCCGTTCTTTCCATGAATACTTCACGGTCACCCTGTTCAGCCTCCTTGAACATCTGTCCTCCCCCGGCACCGCAGCAAAGCGCAAAACTCTTATGCCTGCTCATTTCCCTGAAGGTTGCCGAGAGAGATCCGACAACCGACCTTGGAGCAGCATATTCTTTATTGGCTCTGCCAAGGTAACAGGGGTCGTGAAAGGTGATTACCTGACCATGGAATACTCCCGGATCCGGTTTCAGCATGCCGGAAGCAATCAATGAGCTGAGGAACTGGCTGTGGTGCGTTACCTCAAATGAACCTCCAAGATCAGGATATTCATTTTTAAAGGTATTGTATGCATGCGGATCGCAGGTAAGGATTTTGGTAACTCCATACCCTTTCAGCAATTCGATGTTCATGAGTGCCTGCATCTGAAAAAGCATCTCGTTGCCGGCCCTCCGGGCTACATCGCCCGAACTGGACTCCTCAGTCCCCAGGACCGCAAAATCGATCTTCAGGTGGTTCAAAATCTTCACAAATGCTCGGGTTACCTGTTTGTACCGGTCGTCAAAAGCACCGGCACTGCCAACCCAGAGCAGATATTCCGGTTTTCGGCCGGCAGTTGCCAATTCCGACATAAGCGGAACTTTCAGATCAAATCCTTCGGCCCATTTCATCCGGTCCTGCATGGAAAACTGCCAGGGAGCACCGTTATTCTCAATATTGGAAAAAACCGAATTGAGTTCGGCAGGTGCTGCTGACTCTTCCATCACCAGGTATCTTCTCATATCGACGATCATCGAAGGCTGGTTGATATTGATCGGGCATTCCTGAGCACACGCATTGCATGTTGTGCAGGCCCATAATTCCTCAGCCGTCACATAATCACGCAGGAGAGATTTATTGTCGGAATACCCTGCGCCTTCCCGGATCAGCCCGGGAGATTTTTCCCTCATCCTGGCCCTTACGTCCATGACGACCTTTCTCGGCGAGAGTTTCTTTCCGGTAAGATTAGCGGGGCAAACCGAAGTACAGCGGCCACATTGGGTACAGGATAAGGAATCGAGGTAATTTTTCCAGGTAATATCTTCCGCATCCAGGATTCCAAATCTCGGAACTGCCTGAGCATCAGCGGCCGGAGCAGCAAAAGCGGTTTGGGGATCCATCATAAGCTTAACCTCGGCTGTAACATGTTCCATGGTCTTCAGTTTTCCCAACGGATTCAGATTGCTCAGGAAAACATTCGGGATTGACAGGAACACATGGAAATGTTTGGAATAAGGAAGATAGTTGGCAAATATGAATATCAGCAGGATGTGGCTCCACCAAAAGAATTCATGACCCGTCCGCAATTGCGCCGGAGCCAGTGATCCGATCAAAGAACTAAAACTCCGGCTGACCCGAAACAACCATCCGACGGAAGTCCCTGCCAATTCGTTAATGCGGTAATAAAAAGCATTGATCCCCAGCAGGCTGAGCATCAGTAGGAATATCAGACTTAACGCAACTGCAGCATCGATGTGATTCTTCCGTTTCAGTTCAGTGCCGTGGAACCGGCGAACATTAATGATCGTTCGCCTCCCAAGAAAAGCCAGGATGATAATCAGGATCAGGATGGCGAAAATGTCCCCGGAGGCAATAATGACCTTGTAAACGATCCCCAGTAGCCGGAAAGAACGGTCCCCGCCTGTGAGTCCGTCAAAGACCATTTCAAGGCTCCCGAAAATGATTACACAGAATCCCCAGAAAACCAAGGCATGCATCAGGCCGATAACAGGTCTTCTGAGAATTTTTGTCTGGGCGAATGCTATCTTGAGGGCTAAGACAAATCGTTTGCTGATATTCCTGACCGGAAAGGCCTTTTTGGTCAGTTTGAACCGGGCAACAAACCTTGAAACCGTATAACCAAAAACAGCAAAAGTCAATATGAGGGCAAGGGCAAAAATGATTTGTTTAGTCATGACAATCATCTATTGGTCTGAAACATGCTCAGGCGTTTTTTGCTTCCCTAATGGCATCGATCAGTGCCGGAAGAACTTTTTGAGCATCTCCGACAATCCCGTAATCGGCTGCTTCGAAAATGGGAGCATCCGGATCCGTATTGACAGCGACAATGAATTTGGAAGAGCTTACACCAGCCAGATGCTGGATGGCTCCTGATATACCAAAGGCAAAATAGAGTACCGGTGCGATAATCTTCCCGGTTTGGCCGGTATGTTCTTCATGAGGTCTCCAGCCTTCATCGGATACAGGCCTCGAGCAAGCTGTTGCAGCACCGAGAAGGGATGCAAGCTCTTCAATCGGGCCCCAGTTCTCGGGGGATTTCATTCCACGCCCGCCGGAAACAACGATGTCGGCATCGGTCAGGATCACTTTCCCCGACTGTTTAAACACTTCCTGTACATGTGTAGCAGCATCGCCAGCTGAGGCCGGTGAATAATCAACCATGGATACAGGAACCTCTTTCTCGATCAGCTGGAACGAATTCTGTGCAAGAGTCAGGATCCTTTTCTCCGTACGGATTTCAACCCGTGAAAAAGCTTTTCCTGTAAATGCTTTCTTCATTACGGTGAACGGATCGAATGCGAGCGGCAAACCGGTTACTGCTGTTACCAGCCCGGCTTTAAGGCGGATGGAAAGCCTGGGTGCAAGGGCTTTCCCGGTATTGTTGTGAGCCAGAAGCAGAACCGATGCGTTCTCATTCCCGGCTACTTCCGCGATAATACGTGTATAAACCTGGTTATCCAACAGGTTCACACGCTGATCCTCGACCCGGACAACCTTGCTGATTCCATAGCGCCCCAGTTTTTTCAATTCTGATTCATCAACCTGTCCGATTGACAGGGCTATTGCATCTGTCCGGATCATTCCGGCAAGATTTACAGCATAGGAAACCAGTTCAAACGTTGCTTTCTTGAATTTTCCTTCCCAGTTCTCGGTATATACTAATACAGACATGATTTCTGATTTTAAAATTGAGGATACTAAAGAACTCTTGCTTCATTCTGCAGCAGCCTGACCAACTCTTTAACATTCTCAGGGTCAATCTTTTTGCATGGTGGCTTTGCGGCCGGCAGTTCAAAGCTGACCATTCTTGAGTATTCGGGGGTATCGATAGGCCGGAGAACCTTTAGCGGTTTCTGGCGAGCCATCATGATGCCACGCATGGCAGGTATACGGGGTTCCTTGGCAATTCCTTTCTGAACCACTGCAACCATCGGCAGGTTGATGTTAACGGTCTCTTTTCCACCATCAATATCGCGTGTAAAAATGAGACTTCCATTGGCCGGAATAATCCCTGAAACTGCCGACAATGAAGGATAATCCAACAGTTCAGCGAGCATACCGCCAACTGATCCGCCGTTATAATCGCAGGATTCAACACCGCACAATATCAGATCAAACTTTTCGGTTCTGACAAGCTCAGCTACCTGAGCAGCAACCTGTATAGAATCCATGGGTTCCAGATCAATCCGGAAGCCGGAATCGGCTCCGATCGCCAGTGCCTTGCGGATGGTTGGCTCGGATTCGGGGGTGCCGACAGTGACAACTGAGATATTCTCAACCGGTACCTGGCCACTTTCCTTCAGCTCTATCGCACGCGTCAGTGCAAATTCGTCCCACGGATTAATCACCCATTGAACCCCGGTCTTGTCAAAACGGATGCCCTGATCAGCAAACCGGATTTTCGTGGTTGTATCGGGTACATGACCCAGGCATACAAGTATTTTCATCGGCCTATTGATTTGATAATTAATATAATCATTAAACGAATGGAGGCAAATATATAAAAAAAACCCCGCTGCAAGGCGGGGTCTTCTCTTTAAGCTTCGGCCGTGGGACCACCGAATGACATAGGAAGGATCGGACCTCCCTGTCGCTCAACATTCTTGATCGGTCCGTGAACGGATTCATATTTTGAAATATTATCCTGAAGGGCCAGCAACAACCGCTTGGCATGTTCAGGGGTCAAAATGACCCGGCTTTTAACATTTGCCTTGGGCAGCCCGGGCATAATCCTGACAAAGTCCAGTACAAACTCCGAACTTGAGTGCGTGATGATCGCCAGGTTGGAATAAACCCCCTGTGCTACTTCCTCGCTAAGCTCAATATTGATCTGGTTTCCCTTTTTTGGTTGATCAGGCATGGCATTTCTGTTTTATGATTATTCTGATTCTCCAATACGGCCTTGCATCAGCGCCTGGTATTCATCCATGGAGCCGACAACGATCTTCTCATATGCGCGGTTCCCTGTCCCTGCCGGGATAAGGTGGCCGACAATGACATTCTCTTTCAATCCTTTCAGATCATCAACTTTCCCAAGGATTGCAGCTTCGTTCAGCACTTTCGTAGTCTCCTGGAAGGAAGCGGCAGAAAGCCAGCTTTGCGTCTGCAATGCGGCCCTGGTGATACCCTGCAGGATCTGGCTTGAGGTTGCCGGAACGGCATCCCTGGCTTCGATCGTGTGAAGGTCTTTCCTTTTCAGGAGGGAGTTCTCATCCCTGAGCTTGCGGGCAGATACGATCATTCCTGGTTTCACGGTCTGGGAATCACCGGCTTCGGTGACAACTTTCTTACCGTAAATCCAGTCATTCTCTTCCATAACATCCAGCTTGTCAACAATTTGTTTTTCAAGAAATTTAGTATCGCCCGGATCTTCCACAACCACTTTACGCATCATCTGACGAACAATTACCTCGAAATGTTTATCGTTGATCTTAACACCCTGCATCCGGTAAACTTCCTGTACTTCGTTGACGATGTACTCCTGAACTGCAGTCGGGCCTTTGATAGCCAGAATGTCAGAAGGCGTAATGGAGCCGTCGGACAGGGGTGTACCGGCCCTGACATAATCATTGGGCTGGACAAGGATCTGTTTCGACAAGGATACCAGGTACTTCTTAACCTCGCCCGTTTTGGAGGTGATCACAATTTCGCGGTTACCCCTTTTGACTTTACCATAGGAGATTTCACCGTCGATCTCAGCAACAACTGCCGGGTTCGAAGGGTTTCTTGCTTCAAACAGTTCAGTCACACGTGGCAGACCACCGGTGATATCACCGGCCTTACTGGCCGAACGTGGTATTTTAACCAGCGTTTCACCGGCTTTGACCGCATCGCCTTCCGTAACACTGATATGTGATCCAACAGGTAGATTATAGATCTTAAGCGGCTCGCCGTTTTTCGCAAGGATCTTGATTTCCGGGTTTTTGGTTTTATCCTTGGTCTCAGTGATCACTTTTTCCCTGAAACCGGTCTGTTCATCCGATTCTTCGCGGAAGGTTATCCCTTCAATCACACTGTCGAATGCTACTTTTCCGGCAGCTTCCGATACGATAACCGCATTGAACGGATCCCATTCGCAGAGCTGATCACCCTTAACCACATCTTCGCCTTCCTTGCGGTAAACTTTTGCACCGTAGGGGATGCTGTGGTTTGTAAGGATGATACCCGTATTCTTATCAACAATACGCATTTCAGCCAATCGTCCGATAACCACTTTCCCTTCGGTAACACCGTCGTTGAAATCAACAGTCCTGAGTTCATCAAACTCAAGCCGGCCATTATAACGGGCAATAATACTGGATTCCGTGGCTATGTTGGAAGCAGTACCTCCGACATGGAATGTACGCAAGGTAAGCTGTGTACCCGGTTCGCCGATCGACTGTGCAGCGATAACTCCCACTGCATCGCCGTTCTGTGCCAGCCGGCCGGTTGCCAGGCTTCGTCCGTAACATTTGGCGCATACTCCGAATTTTGATTCGCAGGTAAGTACCGAACGGATTTCAACCTGTTCGATCGGAGAGGCTTCAATAACCTGGGCAATTTCTTCTGTAATCTCCCCACCCGATTCAACGAGGATCTCACCAGTTGTCGGATGATAGATATCGTGAAGGGTAACACGTCCCAGTATCTTGTCGTACAGCGATTCGACCACCTCTTCGTTGTTTTTAAGGGCGGTTGCGATCAGTCCGCGGAGGGTTCCGCAGTCTTCCTCAGTAACAACAACGTCCTGCGAAACATCAACCAGACGGCGGGTCAGGTAACCAGCATCAGCAGTCTTCAGTGCGGTATCGGCGAGACCTTTACGGGCACCGTGGGTAGAGATAAAATATTCAAGTACCGACAATCCTTCCTTAAAGTTGGCAAGGATCGGGTTTTCGATGATCTCGGCACTGGTGGAACCCGATTTCTGGGGTTTCGCCATAAGACCCCTCATACCACAGAGCTGACGAATCTGTTCTTTGGAACCGCGGGCACCCGAGTCAAGCATCATGTATACGGAGTTGAATCCCTGCCTGTCTTCGCTCAGCTTGTTCAGAACAGTCTGGGTAAGACGGGCGTTCGTATGCGTCCAGATGTCGATGATCTGATTGTACCGTTCATTGTTGGTAATGAAACCCATGTTATAATTACCAACTACCTCGTCAACCAGAGCATACCCTTCACGGATCATCGTATCTTTTTCGTCCGGAACGATAACATCATCCAGGTTGAATGATAATCCGCCGTGGAATGCTGACATGAATCCCATCTCCTTGATGTCATCAAGGAACTTGGCGGTTTTTGCAGTCCCGCATTCTTTCAGAACACGGCCGATGATCTCGCGGAGTGATTTCTTGGTCAGCAAAGTATTGATGTAACCTACTTCCGGAGGAACCACCTCATTGAATAGTACCCTACCTACAGTGGTCGAGATCAGTCTGCGAATCTGTTGTCCGTCAACGATATCCCCTGTTTTAACCCTGATGTTGGCATGCAGGTCGACAGCGCCTTCATTGTAAGCAATAATTACCTCTTCAGGTGCATAGAAAACGAGACCGTCACCTTTGACATGCTCCTTGTTGGTACTGCTCCTGCCTTTGGTAATGTAATACAATCCGAGAACCATGTCCTGCGAAGGAACCGTGACCGGTGCCCCGTTGGCCGGGTTCAGGATATTATGGGAGGCCAGCATCAGCATCTGGGCTTCCAGTATAGCGGCATTTCCGAGCGGAAGATGAACAGCCATCTGGTCACCGTCGAAGTCGGCGTTGAAAGCCGTACAAACAAGCGGATGCAATTGGATAGCCTTGCCCTCGATCATTTTGGGCTGGAAAGCCTGGATCCCTAAACGGTGCAGCGTAGGAGCACGGTTAAGCAGCACCGGATGACCCTTCATGACATTTTCCAGAATGTCCCAAACAACCGGATCTCTCCGGTCCACGATCTTCTTGGCGGATTTTACCGTCTTAACGATGCCTCTCTCTATCAGTTTCCTGATAATAAAAGGCTTATACAATTCGGCTGCCATATCTTTTGGCAATCCGCATTCGTGCAGTTTCAGTTCAGGTCCGACCACGATAACCGAACGGGCTGAATAGTCAACCCTTTTACCCAACAGGTTCTGACGGAAACGACCCTGCTTACCCTTCAGACTGTCGCTCAAGGATTTTAAGGGCCGGTTGGCATCGGTTTTTACCGCATTGGATTTACGGGAGTTATCAAACAGGGAATCAACGGCTTCCTGAAGCATACGCTTTTCGTTGCGGAGGATCACTTCAGGAGCTTTGATCTCGATCAGTCGTTTCAGACGATTATTCCGGATGATTACCCGGCGATACAGATCATTCAGGTCGGAGGTCGCAAAACGGCCGCCATCCAGCGGAACCAAAGGACGGAGTTCCGGTGGTATTACCGGGACTACCTTTACGATCATCCATTCCGGACGGTTGATGGTTTTTGAAGCCCTGAAGGATTCAACAACCTGAAGGCGCTTAAGGGCCTCGCTCTTCCTCTGCTGTGAGGATTCGCTGTCTGCACGATGCCTTAGATCATAGGATAATTCATCCAAATCGATCCGCTCAAGCAGTTTATACAGTGCTTCGGCACCCATCCCGGCAATAAATTTCCGGGGATCGGTGTCATCCAGCAGATGATTGTCTTTCGGAAGGGACTCAACAATGTCAAGATATTCCTCTTCACTCAGAAAATCCAACTGTTTGATACCGTCAGCTTCCTTAATCCCGGGATTGATGACCACATATTTTTCATAATAAATGATGGCATCAAGCTTCTTGCTGGGCATACCCAGCAGATAACCGATTTTATTCGGCAGGGACCGGAAATACCAGATATGTGCCACCGGAACCGTCAGGGAAATATGCCCCATCCGTTCCCTCCTGACTTTCTTTTCGGTGACTTCAACACCGCATCGGTCGCAGATGATCCCTTTGTAGCGGATCCTCTTATACTTGCCGCAATGACATTCATAATCCTTGACAGGACCAAAAATCCTCTCGCAGAATAATCCGTCACGTTCGGGTTTGTAGGTACGATAGTTGATGGTTTCGGGTTTCAGAACCTCACCGCTCGATCTTTCAAGGATCTCTTCGGGAGAAGCCAAACCCAGGGCAACTTTGGTAAATACTACTTTTACCTTGGTTTCTTTTCTGAACACCATATTATATAGAGTTCTTTGTTTTTACTAACCTGAATCAGATCAACTTAATACTGAGGCCAAGACCCCTTAGTTCATGCAACAGAACATTAAGGGATTCCGGAATTCCCGGTATCGGGAGCGGTTCACCCTTAACAATGGCTTCATATGCCTTCGCACGGCCGATAACATCATCCGACTTAACGGTCAGGATCTCCTGTAGGATGTGAGCGGCACCGAAAGCTTCCAGTGCCCAAACCTCCATTTCACCAAACCGTTGTCCGCCGAACTGGGCCTTACCGCCGAGCGGTTGCTGTGTGATCAGTGAATACGGTCCGATTGAACGGGCATGCATCTTGTCCTCAACCATGTGGCCGAGTTTCAGCATGTAAATAACACCAACCGTTGCAGGCTGGTCGAATCGTTCGCCGGTACCGCCGTCATACAAATAAGTCCTTCCATACCGGGGTATACCGGCCTTATTGGTAAGGTCAGTGATCTCTTCGAGGGTGGCACCGTCAAAAATCGGGCTTGAGAAGGTCATTCCCAGCTCCATTCCTGCCCAGCCCAATACCGTTTCATAGATCTGTCCCAGGTTCATACGTGAAGGTACACCCAGCGGGTTCAAAACGATATCGACAGGAGTTCCGTCCTCAAGAAACGGCATATCTTCCTGCCTCACTATCTTGGCAACGATCCCCTTGTTTCCATGACGACCTGCCATTTTATCACCCACTGTCAGCTTACGTTTTTTAGCAATGTAAACTTTTGCCAGTTGTACAATTCCTGCAGGAAGTTCATCACCGATGGTTACGTTGTACTTTTTCCGCCGGTAATCGCCTTCGAGCTCTTTATACTTGATCAGGTAATTCTGCATGAGTTCCCTGATAGTTTCATTCTTATCCTTGTCGGTTGTCCATTTGTTTGGATTAACCATCAGATAATCTATGCTTTGAAGAATTCTCTGAGAGAATTTTGTTCCTTTTGGGACAATATCATCATTCAGATAATTCTTGACGCCTTGGGAAGCTTTTCCGTTGACCAGGGTAAAGAGTTTCTCCACCAGTAAAGAAGTCAGATCTTCAACCTGACGTTTAAACTCCTGGTCGAACTTATCAATCAGGGTTTTTTCAGCGGCACGGATTTTCCGGTCCTTCATGCTCTTGGAGAACAGCTTTTTATCGATGACCACACCCGTCAGTGAAGGACCTGCCTTAAGGCTGGCGTCCTTGACATCACCGGCTTTATCACCGAAAATAGCCCGCAGAAGTTTTTCTTCCGGAGAAGGATCTGATTCACCTTTCGGGGTGATTTTACCGATCAGGATATCACCGGGTCTTACCTCGGCCCCAATACGGATCAAACCGTTTTCATCCAGGTTACGGGTGGCTTCTTCACTGACATTCGGAATGTCAGCCGTCAGTTCTTCCAGACCACGCTTGGTATCACGGACCTCCAGGATATATTCATCGATATGTATCGAGCTGAACAGATCCTCGCGTACTACCCGTTCGGAGATCACGATAGCATCCTCAAAGTTGTAACCTTTCCAAGGCATAAAAGCCACTTTCAGGTTACGGCCCAGCGCCAGTTCACCATTATTCGTTGAATATCCGCCGGTCAGTATCTGTCCTTTGGTTACCCGGTCGCTTTTTCTGACTACCGGTTTCAGGTTAATGGTGGTATTCTGGTTGGTCTTGTTAAATTTCGGCAGTTTGTAGGTTTTAACCTCGTTATCAAACCGCACGAATTTCTGATATTCATCCCGGTCGTATTTTACCACGATCCGCTCGGCATCAGCATATTCAACGATTCCGTCACCCTCAGCGGTAAAATGGATCCGGCTGTCATGGATCACCTCGCCTTCAATCCCGGTACCAACGATCGGTGCCTCGGGATTGACCAGCGGAACAGCTTGCCGCATCATGTTTGATCCCATAAGGGCACGGTTGGCATCATCATGCTCGAGGAACGGGATCAGTGAGGCTGCGATAGAGGCGATCTGGTTCGGAGCCACGTCCATCAGGTTAACCTCGTTGGGCGCGGCAATCGGGAAGTCGCCTTCGTAACGGGCTTTGATCTTGTTGTCGATAAATGATCCGTCATCATTCAGCCGGGCATTCGCCTGGGCAATGATGTTACCCTCCTCTTCCTCTGCAGTAAGATAGATGAGCCCTTCGTCAGACAGATCAACCTTTCCCTCGCCCGCTTTACGGTAGGGAGTTTCGATAAACCCCAGTTCATTGACTTTGGCATAGACGCACAGTGAAGAGATCAGACCGATGTTTGGTCCTTCAGGGGTTTCAATCGGGCAAAGACGCCCGTAGTGAGTATAGTGAACGTCACGTACTTCGAATCCCGCCCGTTCCCTCGACAAACCGCCGGGTCCCAGTGCCGACATACGGCGCTTGTGGGTCATTTCGGCAAGTGGATTGGTCTGGTCCATAAACTGGGAAAGGGCGTTAGTGCCGAAGAACGAGTTGATGACCGATGAGAGTGTTTTGGAATTGATCAGGTCGATCGGTGTAAACACCTCATTATCCCTGACATTCATGCGCTCCCTGATGGTTCTGGACATGCGGGCGAGGCCGACTCCGAACTGGCCGTAAAGCTGTTCGCCGACGGTCCTTACGCGACGGTTGCTCAAATGATCGATATCATCGACATCGGCCTTTGAGTTGATCAGCTGGATCAGATATTTGATAATACTGATGATGTCTTCCTTGGTCAGCACCTTGACACCCATATCGATCTGGAGCCCCAGCTTCTTGTTGATCCTGTAACGACCCACGTCGCCAAGATCGTACCGTTTTTCCGAAAAGAACAGTTTATCGATCACATCCCTTGCGGTAGCATCATCCGGCGGATCGGCATTCCTAAGCTGCCTGTAGATATGGATGACAGCTTCCTTTTCCGAGTTGCACGGATCTTTTTGCAGGGTATTGTAAATGATCGCAAAATCAGAAAGGTTCGTGTCTTCCTTATGCAGGAGGATCGATTTGGTGCCTGATTCGACAATGGCATCAACATGTTCGTTTTCCAGAACGGTTTCACGATCTACAATGATTTCATTTCTTTCGATGGAAACAACCTCACCGGTATCCTCATCAACGAAATCCTCAATCCAGGATTTCAGGACGCGGGCGGCCAGTTTCCGTCCGATCACCTTTTTAAGGGCGGCTTTGGAAACCTTGATTTCATCCGCGAGGTCGAAAATTTCCAGAATGTCCCGGTCACCTTCAAAACCGATAGCTCTCAGAAGAGTGGTCACGGGGAGTTTCTTTTTCCTGTCGATATAAGCATACATGACATTATTAATGTCGGTTGCAAACTCAATCCAGGATCCGCGGAACGGAATTACCCGGGCTGAATACAGCTTGCTGCCGTTTGCATGTATGCTCTGTCCGAAGAATACACCTGGAGAGCGGTGTAACTGAGACACCACAACCCTTTCGGCACCATTGATCACAAAGGTTCCTCTGGGGGTCATGTAAGGAACGGTTCCCAGGTATACATCCTGGATAACCATATCAAAATCTTCATGCTCAGGATCTGTGCAATACAGTTTGAGCTTTGCTTTCAGCGGAACGCTGAAAGTCAGTCCGCGTTCGATACACTCTTCAATCGTGTACCGGGGCGGATCGATATAATAATCGAGAAATTCCAGGACAAAATTATTCCGGGTATCGGTAATCGGAAAATTCTCCTGGAAGACCTTATACAGGCCTTCGCTTTTTCTTTGTTCCGGCGTAGTTTCCAGCTGGAAGAATTCCGTGAAGGATTTCACCTGGACTTCCAGAAAATCAGGATACTTAAGCTGGCTTTTTGTGGAACCAAAATTGATTCGCTGTGTGCTTATCTGTGCCATCGACCAGGAAGGTGTTTATTAAAACAGGATATCAAAACAACAGCAAAAAGGCTTAGAACCCCGGAAAGCCGGGATTCTAAACCTTGAGAAATAGGTATGGAAGAGTCGTCTTACTTAATTTCAACTTCTGCTCCTGCTTCAACAAGTTGTGCTTTCAAGCCTTCAGCTTCTTCCTTCGATACTTTCTCCTTAACAGCTTTTGGAGCGGCATCGACCAATTCTTTTGCTTCTTTCAGTCCAAGTCCGGTCAGTTCCTTAACCAGTTTTACAATCTGGAGTTTGGCACCACCGGGAGCTTTAAGAATAACATCGAATTCGGTCTGAACTTCAGCAGCGGGGCCTTCGGCACCGGCAGCTGCGGGTCCTGCATATGCCACAGCAGCGGCAGCAGGTTCAATTCCATAGTCATTTTTAAGGATATCACCCAGTTCGTTGACTTCCTTAACGGTAAGGTTAACCAGTTCTTCAGCGAGCTTTTTTAAATCAGCCATTTTCTTATGATTTTACAAATGGATTCAACAATAGTATAACTTATCTGTCAGACAGGGTTTTAACAACACCTGCCAAAATTTGCTTACCGGAATAGAGTTGAGACATAACGTTACGCATCGGTGACTGCAACAAGGCAAGCACGTCAGCGATAAGCTCTTCGCGACTTTTCACGGCAATTAACTGTTCCACGAGGTTTTGACCCACGTATACACAGTCTTCAACATAGGCACCTTTGAGTTCCGGCTTGTCATGAGTCCTGTGAAAGCTTTGAATCATCTTGGCCGGCTTGTTACCCGTGTCTGTGATCATAACGGAGGTTGGTCCGTTAAGGATCGGGTACAATTCCTCATAATTGCCTTTGGCGCGTTCCAATGCTTTTTTCAGGAGGCTGTTTTTCACTACGAGCAACTTCACGTTCTCTTTAAAACACACTCTCCTTAAAGCAACCGTATCACCAGCGTCCAGACCACCGATATCAGTAATATAGAAATGTTTAGCCTGATTAATCTCTTCGGTGAGCTGATCGATGATGACCTTTTTATCTTCCCGTTTCATGATTTGTACAATCTCATTTTAGGGTTTTACGCTTCAATTGACCTTGGGTCGATCGGAATTCCTGCGCTCATGGTACTTGACATAAAAACGCTTCTAACGTAAGTACCTTTGGCAGCCGATGGTTTCAGCTTGACGATGGACGTTAGCAGTTCGCGGGCATTATCCGCGATCTTGTCCGCGTCAAAAGAAACTTTTCCGATAGCCGCATGGACGATACCGAATTTATCCACTTTGAAGTCAATTTTACCTTTTTTAACATCGGTAATTGCTTTTCCGACTTCCATGGTAACCGTACCGGTTTTTGGGTTCGGCATCAAACCACGCGGACCGAGGATACGGCCCAATGGTCCGATTTTAGCCATACAGGAAGGCATCGTAATGATAACGTCAACGTCTGTCCAGCCGCCTTTGATTTTCTCGACATATTCGTCGAGACCAACAAAATCGGCACCTGCCTCCTTGGCTTCGGTTTCTTTATCCGGGCTTACCAGAGCAAGCACGCGGATTTCTTTACCGGTTCCATGAGGCAGGGTGACCACGCCACGCACCATTTGATTGGCTTTCCTGGGATCGACCCCGAGACGGACATCCAGATCCACAGAAGCGTTGAACTTCGTGGTAGTCACCTGTTTTACCAGGGCGGAAGCCTCATTCAGGGTATACAACTTGTTCGCATCGAGCTTGTCGATGACGAGTTTCCTATTCTTGGTCAATTTAGCCATGATTCTCCTTAATTAAAAGGGTTGATCACCTTTGATTGTTATTCCCATGCTCCGTGCTGTACCTGCAACCATCCTCATAGCCGATTCGATTGTGAATGCATTGAGATCATCCATTTTGTCCTCGGCAATCAGACGGACCTGTTCCCACGTAACCTGGCCGACTTTTGCCCGGTTCGGTTCCGAAGAGCCTTTTTTAAGTTTCGACGCTTCGATCAGTTGAACAGCGGCAGGTGGGGTTTTAGTGACAAAATCAAACGATTTGTCGCTATATACCGTAATCACCACGGGAATAATTTTACCGGATTTGTCCTGAGTACGGGCATTGAACTGCTTACAGAAGTCCATGATATTGACTCCCTTGGAACCCAATGCCGGCCCTACAGGTGGTGAGGGGTTTGCGGCCCCGCCCCGGATCTGCAATTTGATGATTCCCGTTACTTCTTTTGCCATACGATTTAAATCAAAGTTTATAATGAACACTCATACAGGTTGCCTTGGTAACATAATCAGGCGAAGAATCGAAACAGGAGGAAGCTTTGGGCCGACCGAAGATTTGGAAGCAACTTCCGGCCGGAAATCCTATTCTTTTTCAACCTGCATAAAACTTAGTTCCAGCGGTGTTTTTCGTCCAAAAATCTTGACGATTACTTTTAATTTTTTCTTTTCGTTATTAACCTCTTCTATAACCCCTGAGAAACTGTTAAATGGCCCGTCGACCACTTTCACGGCCTCACCGACAAAGAACGGAACGTTCAGTTCCTCATCGGTTTCGGATAGTTCATCAACTTTCCCTAATATCCGGTTGACTTCCGATTGTCTCATCGGAACTGGTTCCCCACCCTTTTCGGCACCCAGGAAACCAATCACATTGGGTACATTTTTCAGGATGTGCGTAACTTCGCCAACCAGAACGGCTTCAATCAGTACGTAACCCGGAAGGTAGCTCCGTTCTTTGGAAACCTTTTTTCCGTTCCGGATCTGATAAATTTTTTCGGTCGGGATCAGAACCTGGGTAATATAGTCCTGAAGGTTAAGATGCGAAATTTCACTTTCGATATACTCCTTAACTTTCTTTTCTTTACCGCCGATAGCGCGCAGGACATACCACTTTTTTTCGTTCTGACTCATGACAGCCCCTGATTAAAAAACGAAACCGTAAATAAGCTCCATCAGATTCCTGAAGGAGGCATCCATTATCAATACGATGAGCGCAATGATCAGAGAGGCAACGAGGACCACGATGGCAGAACTCTGGAGTTCTGACCAGGTAGGCCACGATACCTTATGAACCAGTTCATCGTAAGCTTCTTTTAAATAGGTCTTTACTTTCATTGCTTAAGCACTATGCACGGATGGAGAGAATCGAACTCCCAACCTGCGGTTTTGGAGACCGCCGCTCTGCCAATTGAGCTACATCCGTATAAGAGAAAAAATGATCCCGCGGACAGCGGGATCATTCTCCCTGTAGTTTCAAATTATTCGATAATCTCAACAACCTGTCCGGCACCTACCGTACGGCCACCTTCGCGGATTGCGAACTGGAGTCCACGGTCGATAGCAACCGGAGTAATCAGGGTAACGGTGATCGTCAGGTTATCACCCGGCAAAACCATTTCGGTTCCTTCCGGAAGTGTAATCTCACCGGTCACATCAAGCGTGCGCAGATAGAACTGCGGACGGTAATTATTGTGGAACGGGGTGTGACGTCCGCCTTCTTCTTTTTTCAGAATATAGACTTGAGCCTTGAATTTGGTATGAGGGGTGATGGAACCCGGCTTAGCAATAACCTGGCCACGACGAACCTCATCTTTATCAACACCACGGAGGAGCAGACCAACGTTATCACCAGCCTCGCCACGGTCCAGAATTTTCCGGAACATTTCAACACCGGTAACAATTGCTTTACGTCCTTCACCCAGACCAACGATCTGGATTTCGTCACCCGTATTGATGACACCAGTTTCTATCCTACCAGTAGCAACGGTACCACGACCGGTGATTGAGAAAACGTCCTCAACCGGCATCAGGAATGGTTTATCAATCTCACGTGGCGGAAGCGGAATCCATTCATCCACAATATCCATCAGTTTATACACAACATCAACCCATTTGGGTTCTTCGTGCATGGCACCAAGGGCGGATCCACGGATAACCGGTGTATTATCACCGTCATATTTATAAAAGGTGAGCAGGTCACGGATTTCCATTTCAACAAGGTCAAGAAGCTCGGGATCATCCACTGCATCGCACTTATTAATAAAAACAACGATACGGGGAACGTTTACCTGACGGGCAAGCAGGATGTGTTCGCGGGTCTGCGGCATCGGGCCGTCAGTACCGGCTACGACCAGAATTGCACCGTCCATCTGGGCAGCACCCGTAACCATGTTCTTTACATAGTCGGCATGACCTGGGCAGTCAACGTGAGCATAATGCCGCTTCTCGGTCTGATACTCAACGTGAGCGGTGTTAATAGTAATACCTCTCTCCTTTTCTTCCGGAGCGTTATCGATCGCATCAAAGCTCTTTACATCAGCAAGACCCTTTTTATTCAGAGCCATCGTAATGGCAGAAGTTAAAGTAGTCTTACCATGGTCAACGTGGCCGATCGTACCGATATTGACGTGAGGTTTGTTTCTTAAAAATTTTTCCTTAGCCATGGCTACTTTTTTTTATGATCCGTTTACTTAATTTAATTACACAACAAAATTTTGAGCCAACGACGGGAATTGAACCCGTGACCTCATCCTTACCACGGATGCGCTCTACCAGCTGAGCTACGTCGGCTTGTCATTGAGCGGGAAACGAGATTCGAACCCGCGACCCTTAGCTTGGAAGGCTAATGCTCTACCGCTGAGCTATTCCCGCCTTTGTGGGGAGAGGAGGATTCGAACCTCCGAAGTCGTCAGACAACAGATTTACAGTCTGCCCCAGTTGGCCACTTTGGTATCTCCCCGTTTAGCGACCAAACGCGAGCCAATGGAGGGATTCGAACCCCCGGCCAGCTGATTACAAATCAGCTGCTCTGACCTACTGAGCTACATTGGCAAAATTCAGTCTTAACAGCAAAAAAAGTAAGAACACACCCAATGCCAGTTTTGGGTCTGCAAATGTAGGACATAGAAACCAGAAGTCAAAACTTTTATCTGAGTTTTTTTCTACCTGCTGACTTTTTTGGCTTTCTGTTTGGTGAGCTGTCTTCTGAGTGCTTCAATTGTCTGATCAGTAGCTTCTTCAAACGATTTGCACTGCTTTTTAGCGAAGAGGTCATTTCCGGAAATTGACAGCCGGACTTCTGTGACTTTATTATCTGTATGATGATTCTTGTCAAGACGAAGGAACACTTCAGCCCCAATGATTTTGTCATCAAACTGACTCAGCTTGTTGACTCTGTCTTCGATAAAATTCAGCAATTTGCCGTCTGCATCGAAATGAACGGAATGAATCTTAATGTTCATAATGGATCCTCCTTGGTTAATATATATTATATCATGCTCTTGGATGAGCTTCCTGAAAAACCTTCTTCAGCTTTTCGAATCCCGTATGGGTATAAACCTGCGTAGCGCTTAAACTGGCGTGTCCCAGCAACTCCTTGATGGCATTGATTTCGGCACCCCGGTTAAGCAGATGAGTGGCATACGTATGCCGCAAAACATGCGGACTCTTCCGTCCGGAAAAGGATGTCCCATCAAGAGCCTCCTTAACCACCCGGTAAATCAGCTTTGGATAAGCAGGTTTGCCGGATTCGGTTAAGATCAGGTAGTCCGGTGCCAAACCCGGAAATTCTTTCTCACGAATTTCCCTGTACAAACTGATGAGTGTTGCCAGGCTTCCGGTAACCGGTATAATTCTTTCTTTCTGGCGTTTACCGAAAACCTTAAGCTGGTTCCCCGTAACGTCGGTATCCTGGTCGCGGAGGCCTGTCAGTTCGCTGAGCCTCATTCCGGTCCCGTAGAGCAGCTCCAGAATCAATATATTCCGGATAGTAACAAAATCAACGGTCTCGTCTGCGCTGACGGATATTGAGTCCATCTGGGCCTCTTCCAGGAAAACCGGCAACGACCGGGCTGTCTTAAGGGAAGGTACGGCTTCAACCGGATTGGTTTTAATAATCCCCTCCTGTTGGCAGAAACGGTAAAATCTGCGCAGAGAAGTTGTCTTACGGTTTACCGATCTTGGTGAAGTGCCATTATCAAGCAAGGCAATGATCCACGACCGTACATGTTTGGTATTGCAATCTGTCAGCTGATTGGAAAAAGCATGCTCGCTGATGAATTTTTCAAATTGCATCAGATCAGTTTTATATGCCCTGACCGTATGGGAGGAATAACGCTTCTCGGTGATAAGATACCTCAGGAACGAATCAACAACTGCCATCTTCGACCGAATTCTTTACCTAAAGATAATAAAAAAAAAGGAAAGTTTGTACCCGGTCTGAAAAATTCGGGGGCCGACTATTCGTTCTCAGCTGCTTCCTGCAGATGCTGAACATAGGCGGCACGCAAAAGTTCCTGCCGACGCTTGATGGAAGGCTTAGTAAAGGCCTGACGTGAACGCAATTCTTTAACCACGCCGGTTTTTTCAAACTTACGCTTAAACTTTTTGAGAGCCCTTTCAATGTTCTCGCCTTCTTTTACCGGAATAATGATCATACTCTAATTCTTTTTTTAATTCTCAGTTAACCGAAATTCGGACTGCAAAGAAAATGAAAAATCTTCATTTAACAAAACCGGTACGCACTTTTTGAACAGAATCCTTGCCCGCAAACAGGTAAGGCGACAATTTATCCCACAGAGAATCCGCCAACACGCCGGCTGCCCAGATTTCACCGGGTGAGGAGAGTATTCCCCTCCGGTCCCTGAACCGACATAAAGCTTTCACCTGTTCATATTCCAGGTAAGGATGAGCCAGGAGTTCCTTGAAGGTTGCGCGGTTGACATCCATTTTTCTCAGATGTCCGGTATCGATCCTGATCTGCCCGATAAATCCTTTGAAGCGGACCGAATCCATGCCATAAACCTCCCTGAGCTGATCCGGATTAGCAAAACCTCCGAGAGCTGTCCGGTACTTAATGATCCGCCCGGCAAAAAATGGTCCTATCCCATTCAGATCGAGCAATCTGACACTATCCGCTGAATTGATCTCGATCTTTACCGGTTGCTTTTTAGCAGCCTGAGGTTCAGCAAGTGTTTCAGAGGAGCCGGTGGTTCCGGCAGCCAGATCCTCATAGGGTCCCGCGGCAAAGAGCAGGAGACGCGTAAGAATCGCACCAGCGGTGAGGATCAGGGTACCCCTCAGTTCAGAACGGGTAAAGAGAAATCTGAAAAACATAATCCTCCATTTACCAGTATATATACGATATCATCCTGGCAGAATGGAGGATAAAGTCAGAAATTTTTCTTCCGGTTATTACAGCCGGTCGAGGCAGTTGAGATCTTCAAATGCCTGCTGCAGCCGTGCAATCATGGTTTTCTCGCCTTCCCGCAGTACAACCCTTGGGTCGTATTTTTTCTTATTCGGTTTATCCGGACCTTCCGGATTGCCGATTTGCGTCTGGAGATAACCTTTGTTTTTTTCATAATAATCACGGACCCCGATCCAGTAGGCCCACTGGGTATCGGTATCAATGTTCATCTTGATCACGCCATAGGATATCGCTTCGCGAATCTCTTCCCGGGAGGATCCCGAACCGCCATGGAAAACGAAATTAACGGGTTTCGGGCCTGTCTTCAGGTTATTCACAATATAATCCTGAGAATTCCTGAGGATCTTCGGTTGTAGTTTTACATTGCCGGGTTTATAAACACCATGAACATTACCGAAAGATGCGGCGATGGTAAACTGATCGCTTACTTTCAACAGTTCAGCGTATGCCTGGGCTACATGCTCAGGCTGGGTATACAATTGTTTGTTGTCAACACCCGTATTGTCAACTCCATCCTCTTCACCGCCGGTTACCCCGAGTTCGATCTCTAGAGTCATGCCCATCTTGCTCATACGCTGCAGGTACCGTTTGCTGATCTCGATGTTTTCAGCCAGCGGTTCTTCCGACAGGTCGAGCATGTGAGAACTGTACAGAGGTTTTCCGTGTTTTTTGAAATGTTGTTCACCCATATCAAGCAAACCGTCAATCCAGGGCAAGAGTTTCTTGGCAGCATGATCAGTATGCACGATAACCGGCACTCCGTATGCTTCTGCGACAAGATGAATATGCCTTGCTCCGGAGATTCCGCCCAGAATGGCAGCTTCCTGGTTATCATTTGGCAGGCCTTTCCCCGCATAGAAAGAAGCCCCGCCGTTCGAAAACTGAATGATCACCGGACCCTTGGCAACCTTTGCAGCTTCCAGAACCGAGTTGACCGAATTGGTTCCCACTACGTTCACAGCCGGAATGGCAAAGCCGTTTTCCTTAGCTATACTGAAGATTTTCTGTACATCCTTGCCGGTGACAACTCCCGGCTTAACAACATCAAGAATTTTCATGATCGGAAATTTAAATGAAGTGGCAAATATAACTCTAAAAGGGGTAGCCGATACCAAAATTGAGGACAAAATCCTGCCACGTGTAAGACCGGTATCCGGGAATCCATTTGGGTCCGTCGGGAGTGCCGGGATCCCTCAGTTTGATGCCAAGATCAAGCCTTCCGATAAAATAGGATAAATCCGCCCGGATACCAAAACCGGTACCCACGGCAATTTCCTTGTAAAAAGTAGAAGCCTTGAAAACGGCGCCTGGCCGCTCATCCGTGTTACTGATCGCCCAGATATTCCCGGCATCAAGAAACAAGGCACCTTTAATCACGCTGAAAAGGTCGAACCGGTATTCAATGTTGGCTTCCAGTTTCACATCTCCAAGCTGGTTCGGATATAAATGGACCTGATCTTCCGGTAGAATATAGCTGCCCGGGCCAAGCGACCTTACCTGCCATGCCCTGATACCGTTGGAACCACCCGAAAAGTATTTCTTCTCGAAGGGCATTGCATCCGAATTACCGTATGGATAACCTGCGCCGGAGAAAAACCGGAATGCCATCCGGTTGGAGGAATTGATCACCCATTGATACCGAAGATCGATATCCGCCTCGGCATATTGCGAATAGGGAGTCCCAAAGAATTCATAACCGTTTTCCGGCCGGTCGTATCCAGAAATTGAACTAACTCCATAAAACAGGTTCCCTGCAATCTCAGGCCTGATCCTGAGGTAAAAGAAACTGGACTCTTTATTGATATCCTGATCCGTGTAGGTGAACGTGTAATTGAAAGCAGGTACGACGTGCGACCGGAAACTGTTTTCAATATAAGTTCCTTCTATAATCTTGTAAAACTTATCCGACATTGCGGTCACGTTCACATAGTTGAACTCAAGAATATTTATCTGGTGCCGGGTAAGAAGACTTTTCCAGTTATATCCGTACGACGCATTGGCAATGGTTCGGGTAAAATCCGGCCTCCGCTGATAGTTATAGCTGAGGCTGACTGATGAGTGCGGTTTTCCGTATGTAAAGGTCTTATTCCTGGTAAACGGGATCCAGGAACGGGGTACATCCAAACGGGCATCCACTCCAAACTCAACCATCCGGTTGAAATCCTCGATTACATCACTTAGAAATTCGACAGCTCCCTTGAATTTTAATTCGAAATTCTCGGCACCGTGAAGGAAGTTCCGGTGCTTGTAAATCAGATTGCCGGCAGCGCCGATGTTCCCGGATGAGTAAGTACCTTCAAGCGAAATATCATACGACTGTTTTGTTACAGGTGCCAGAAGTATCTGGCAATCCAGGTTTTGAGTTGAATCCGAAATAAAGGCCCCTGGTGCAAAATTTACCTGGATCTGTTTGAAACTTCTCAGGGAGGAAAAGGATTCAATAGTCTTATCAACCAGTGTCTGATTGAACAGACTGCCTGATTTGAATGCAACCGACGATTCAAAAAGACTGGGCCTCATGTACAAACGGTCCTTGTATATCAGGTTTGTCCCCTTATATCTTAAGGTATCGGAAGCCGACAGGTAACTGTTGGGATCTTTCAGGTACTCGGCAGTGTTATAATCAGTCACGATACTGATATCTCCGATCCGGTAGAGGGGGTGAAAAGCCGGAAGCGAGAGATCCGTTCCGGCATCCTTCGGATTCTTGATGCCCAGGCCGACATTGGCCTTCAGTTGCTGTGAAATCGTATCCGTCAGGAAATAGACATACTCGCGAGAGAATCCATAATAACCGTTATCCCGTAAATACTTGGAAAGACGGTTCCTCTCTGCACGCAGGACCTCCTGGTCAAAGCGCATACCCGGAACGAGCAGGGAAGAAGCCGAATCACGTCCAACCAGCTTCCGGATCCCCGAGTCGGTGATCAGTTCGGGATTAGTCAGGCTGACCTGATTGACTATATACGGTGGCCCAAAATCAACCTTATAGATCACCCCTGCCTTTTTACCCGAATAAACAACTGAATCTGATATCTGGGAAAAATGGTATCCCTTGTTGATCAGGAACTGTCTGAGCTGGGTGATAGTCTTTTCTTTTGCGACCGGACTATAAATGACCGGCTCCTCCCCAATATTCCTGAGCCAGCGGTTGTACCAGTTATCTTTATCAGGATTGGATAGATTATAAACACCGAGATGAAACCTGATGAAACCGAATATCTTTTTGTTCGGCTGCTGGCGGAAATATTCGGATAATTCCTTTTTACCGATCCCTTCGCCCGTGGATTCAATTTTATTGTAGATCAGAAGATATTTCTGATCAGGAACATATCGCACTGAACTGCATCCCGAAAGCAACAAAGTGAACACGATTGCTGCCACGGCAATTGCGTTCCAATGCAAATATCCTGATTTACTGATCATTGACTATTCAATCCGATACAGATCCGATACGAATCCGAAATTATAAATTTAATGTAAATTGCGACTGCACAAGTGATTCAATGGTTTCAAAGGCACAAATACAGTTTATCCGTTCCCTCGACCGGAAAAAAGAGCGTGAAGAATCCGGCTGTTTTATTGCCGAGGGCGACAAGATAGTGAGGGAAGTCCTCTCACTGCCAGCCGATACCCCATTCCGGATTCAGTTACTTTGCGGGCTGGAGACTTGGATGGACCTGAATGCAAAAAAAACAGCCAATCAGCCGGAAGAGGCCTGTATCGTTTCGGAATCCGAGCTGGAACGGATGAGCCTGCTGAAAACCCCGAACCAGGCACTGGCAGTGATTCACCTAAAAGAGGTTCCCCCTTCGGCGTTCAATTATTCAGATGATTTGCTGATCGGGCTTGATACGGTCCAGGATCCCGGTAATGTGGGTACTATCATCCGCCTGGCTGAATGGTTCGGTATCGCAGGCATTATTGCCTCACTGGATTCTGCAGACCTGTTCTCGCCCAAAGTGGTCCAGGCCAGCATGGGATCGGTTTTCCGTGTAAAGCTGGTGCAGACTACCCTGGATCCCTTCCTGTTATCCTTGCCAGGGGATTTTCCGGTTTACGCAACCACGCTTTCCGGCACCTCAGTATATGACGCCACCCTGACAAAGAACGGGATTATACTAATGGGTAACGAATCCAAAGGATTGACATCCAGATACCTGCAACTTGCAATCTGCAACCTTGGCATTCCGGATTATGCTCTCAGCACCAGGCCTGAATCCCTGAACGTTTCCCTGGCCGCAGCCATCCTTTGCAGCGAATTCAGGAGGAGATAAACCGGCTGACAGATTCGGCAGCCAATTCCCCGTCAACAGCTGAAGAAACAATGCCTCCGGCGTATCCTGCCCCCTCGCCTGCCGGGAAAAGGCCGGGCAGACCGGGATGGTATCCTTTTTCAGGGTCCCTGATAATCCTGACAGGAGATGAAGTTCTCGATTCCACTCCTGCAAGTATTGCTTCCCCGGTAAGGAATCCTTTCATCCTGCTGCCGAAGAAGCGCAAGCCTTCCTGCAGCCGACGGCGGATGCTTTCGGGAAGCCATTCGTGCATCGGAGAACAGACCAGTCCAGGATGATAGGAATGATCGGGTAGCGATGAAGAGTTCCTCCCATCGGCAAAATCCGTCAGCCGCTGTCCCGGAGCTACCTGCCCCGAACCACCGTACCGGTAAGCCAGCCTCTCAAGCTCCTGCCGGAAAGCAAGTCCCGCGAAACATCCGTGGCCTGCATATTCTCCCAGGTCTTCCGGCCGGATTTCCACAACCAGTCCGCTGTTGGCAAAAGGGGAATTGCGCCGGGAATTTGACATCCCGTTGACGACTGTTTCATGATCGGCAGTTGCCGAAGGGACTATGGTACCACCCGGGCACATACAGAACGAATAGACTCCCCGGCCTGAAATATTCTGAACCAGCGCATATTCTGCAACCGGCAGATACTTACCCCGGCCCTCCCATGAATGGTATTGCAATTGATCAATCAGCATCTGCGGATGCTCGATCCGGACGCCCATGGCAAAGCCCTTAACTTCCAGACTGAGATCCAGGCGGTGCAGCATCTCATACACGTCAATCGCCGAATGCCCGGTTGCCAGGATGACGGCCTTCCCGGTAACGGTTTCCCCACTGGTGGTCCTTACGCCTGCGGCCATACCGTCCCGGATCAATATCTCTTCGATCCGCTGCCCGAAATGGAAAATGGCGCCCCTGTCGGTAAGGGTTTTACGGATACCCGAGATAATTGCCGGCAGTTTGTCGGTTCCGATATGCGGATGGCTGTCGTACAGGATCGATTCATCGGCGCCATGGAGATGGAATATTTCCAGGATTCGTCTGGCGTCCCCACGTTTTTTCGATCGGGTGTACAGTTTCCCATCCGAAAAGGTACCTGCCCCACCCTCCCCGAAACAATAGTTGGAATCCGGATTCAGTCCCAGGTTTCTGTTCAGGAGAGCTACATCCCTCTTCCGGCCGGAAACCTCTTTCCCGCGCTCCATGATGACCGGCCTGATCCCCAGCTCCGTGAGCCTTAGTGCAGCAAACAGGCCGGCCGGACCTGCTCCGACCACTACCACTTCAGGCGACCTCGTAACATCTTTCCAGTTATAGGTTCGGATAGCGGGCAGGAAAGGCTCATCCCAGACAACAGTGACTTTAAACCTGATAACCACCGGCTTGCGCCTCGCATCAACAGAACGTTTATTGATATAAAAACCGGCAATTAAATCGGGAGATACTCCTGCAGAGTGACAGGCATTATTCCGGATCTGTTCCGGAACACAAGCCTCTTCGGGGTACAGTGCGATATCAACTTCCCGGACCATGTATCAGTAGGATGCAGAGATTATTCAATATGGATAGCGAGTATAACCATTCTTGAGGTAATCTCCTCTACTCCATATACATAATTGGCATAACCGGTAGCAACAGAGGAATAGCCCGGATCCTGGCTCAGATCACGAAAGGCGTTAAACAGGCTCACTGAGAACTTCAACTCAGCTGCCACTTTAACATCCTGCATGTAAAAATCAATTCCAAAACCCAATTCCGGATAAGCATCAAACAATTGAAGCATCTTTGGGCCAGGTTTCCATTGGTTCAGCGTTCCTCCCAGCAATTCAAGCCGGGGACAAAATCCTACGATCAGGTAAGGGGCATAATTGTTAACCCGATCCGCACGGTATTTCAGGTCAAACGGAAAATCCACATAGACGCTTTCAATCTGCCAGGTTTGAGAAATTTTGGAATCGGTTTTTTCAATGGTCAGGTCCCTCTGACAAAACTGAATACCTGGCAATGCCCTGATATCCAAATTTTTGCCTAATCGATAATTTGTAACCAGATTAATATTAAGGCCGGGATACTGTACCAGGTCGGCTTTATAGCCCGGTTTCTCAATTACCGTAAAACTCATGAAATTGATACCCACCGAGTATCCGAAATGAAATTGCTGGTAGTCCATCAATACCAGGTTCGGCGGCTTGGGAGTCTGGCTGAACAACGACAAGGAGAATCCCAGCAAGAGTATCAACAGCTTTCCTTTAATTCCAGACATTCGTATCAGTTTGATTTGCTAAAATAACTGTCAAACCAGACAATTAGTATTTGTTTATTCTTTTTTCATCCCGGTATAGAGTCCGCAAATCCCGGATGTCAGCGGCTTATAGGTTGACTCACTGAATCCTGCATGGTTCAGCATGGATACAAATGCAGTTCCTTTGCTAAAAGACTCGACAGATTCGGGAAGGTAGCGATAAGCGGCCAGATCCTTTGAAAAAATCTTTCCGATAAAAGGAAGTATCCGGTGAAAATATATCCTGTATATAGCTCTTATCGATCTGCGTTCCGGCAATGAAAACTCAAGAACGACCAGCTTGCCGCCGGGCCGGAGGATGCGGAAAAGCTCCCGGAGGCCCTGACCGGGATCTGTGAAATTCCGGACCCCGAAAGCTACCATCGCTGCATCAAAACTTGACTCAGGAAACGGAAGGTTCTCGCAGGCAGCCTCAACGAAGGATATCCGTTCACCCAGACCCATCTTTAATATTTTCTCCCTGCCCACCTCCAGCATTCCGGCCGAAATATCCACTCCGGTAACATGATCCGGATCCAGCGAAAGGGCGGCTATGGCCAGGTCGCCGGTGCCTGTGGCCACATCGAGGATCTGTTTCGGATGGAGAGGCGTCAGTGTGCGGATGGCTTTCCTGCGCCAGTTTTTATCGACATTAAGCGAAAGCAGATGGTTGAGAAAATCGTAGGAACCTGCGATATCATCAAACATTTGCCCGTTTTTCCGTGAGTCTTTTTCCAACAGGGGTCACTTTTTGTGTACAATGGTTGCACTTGCCTGCGCCGTCGGCATGATCAGTACATCCTGGATATTTACATGCGCCGGCCGGGTGATGATGAAGTGGATCAGGTCGGCAATGTCTTTTGCCTGAAGGGGTTCAAACCCCTGGTAGACTTTCCCGGCGCGTTCCTTATCGCCCTTGAACCTGACGAGGGAAAACTCGGTTTCCACCGCACCCGGGCAAACCGATGACACCTTGATCCCATAGGGAACAAGATCCTGGCGCATTCCCCTGGTCAGAGCGTCCACCGCAGATTTGGTAGCGCAATAAACGGCACCGTTCGGGTATACCTCCTTCCCGGCAATGGATCCGATATTAATGATATGCCCTGACTGACGCTCAATCATACCGGGAGCTATCATGCGGGTCATGTATAATAGTCCCTTGATGTTGGTATCGATCATCTGATCCCAGTCATCGGTTGATCCATCCTGTATCGGGTCCAGGCCGGCGGCAAGACCGGCATTGTTCAACAGTACGCTGACAGATTGCCATTCCGGTGGAAGGGAACCGACAAAATCCCGGACAGCAGACAAATTGCGGACATCCAGGGGATAGACATAGCATTTCGTTTTATATTGATCGTTAAGCTTGGAACCCAGCTTTTTGAGGTTCTCGGCCCTTCGCGCCGTAAGAATCAGGCGATAACCTTCCTTGGCCAGCCGTATGGCTGCCGCCCGACCGATCCCGGAAGTTGCTCCGGTAATAAGGACGATGGGTTTTTCAACTTGAACTTTATCTTGCATAGCAATTCCTTAGTGGTAAACCGGGCGAAAGTAGTCCATTTTTCTAAAACAGACCAACATAACCGATGTGTATTTTGCCATTCCGGATATTCATTGGCTGGCCTGTTTCCTGTCCGACGGCAAAGATGATCCTGAAAATACCTCCTGCTGTCCGAAGCTGCCCACCCACTCCCAGTCCATAGGGCATGATCATGGAATAACCGGTTCCGCTTTTACTTTTCAGATAAGCCAGATCAGCAAGAACAAGGATATGCGAGTATTTATCAAGCAGATATCTGAGTTCCAGCGATCCGCACGCATAAGCATGAGTACGGTAGGTGTCTTCGTTAAAACCTCTGAGTAAGGTAACCCCTCCGAGCATGAAGCTCTCGTTTTCCAGCATAGCCGGTGCCATCCGGTAACCGGCCTGTCCCCGGATCCCTAAGCTAAGACCGCCCGTAATGGGTTGAAAACAAGAAATATCCGTATACAGTTCAGATTGCTGCATCCCGGAGGAATCGGCAATGCTTTTTTTACCGGTGGATGCTTCCGCCATAACCCAGATTCCTTTCGACGGGTTGATCCGGTTATCGAGCCGGTTCAGTTCCCAGGAAAGACCGGTCAGCCATACTGAATAGGGTTCAAGGCCGGGGAGTGTTACTGCGGACCGCTCTGTAAGAATAGTACTCTCCCTATATCGGTAGAATAGGTTCAGGCTGTGATTCGGGGTAAAATGGTAAGGAATCGCGGCCTGCCAGTCGAGGTTCAGATAGCTGGTGTCCTGCCTGTATAATCCAAAAGTCCCCTGAAAGCCAAAAGGAAGCCCGGCCAGCCAGGGGATTGCCATTGAGATTTTCAGGTTCTGCGACCGGTCCTGGTTTCTTTTCCAGGTGACCTCCCAATCCTCTCCCTGGCCGGCAATATTTTGTAATTCCAGGTCAATGGCACCTGCCAGGGCTACCGATCCCGATCCGGCCGAACCCTGAGAGAGTCCGATCCACCCGTCGAACCGGTTTGAAGCGGCTTTCTCCGGGTATAGGAACAAGCTGGCCGATTGATCATGGAATCCGACTTCCGCTGGTCTTTTCGCGGTCATCCAGGTAGTGGAAGCCATTCTCGAGGCAGCCGCCGTGATTGCTTCCTCGCTATATAAATCCCCTGGCCGGATTCCGGTGATCCGCATGAGCAGACGGTTCGATACCCGGTAACCTGTACGATTCAGGATCGAATCGATTTCGATCCGGTCTCCGGGATTGATAACCAGCTTTCCCTGAAGGATTGAATCGATCAGCCTTACCGTATCGAGTCTTACTGAGGCAAACGGGTATCCGGAATTTTCATATAGTCCGATTATCCGCTCCATCATCGGCGGAATCTGGTCGAGGCGGACCGTGCCGGATATGGGGAACCGGATCTTTTTGAGCAGGACATCCGACTGTTCAGAAGGAAAAGCCGGAAGCATCCCGACAGGGTCCAGCTTAAGTTTCTCCTGGCCGGATAAAGGCACTGCTGCCAGGAAAATGGCCACCAGACCGATCGGGAGCAGCCTTTTGTTCACGACTTTAGTCCTCGTTGGCCATGAAACCCTGTTTCTCGAGCATTTCCAGAAAAGCTCTTGAAAAGAACCGGTTATCTTTCCGGGTATACCGGTTATCGGTAAAAATTTGGGCTAAGGTCTCTTTATCATTGATTTTCAGGAGATCGAGAGTGGATTCGAGAGATTCTTTCTCCTGATAAAAGGTATCGATAACGGATTCATCATAATCCTTATAAACCTCCCTATGCACAACTGCCGGAAGCGGCAGCCTGTCGGTCAGCGGAGGATTTTCATCGGGATATCCCATTACAATTGATGTAACGGGAACCACCAGCCGAGGAAGTTTCAGGATTTCGATCAGACGGGAAGCCATCCAGGCAGCTGTTCCCAGATAACAGATGCCGAGGCCCTCCTTTTCGGCTGCCAGGGCTGCGTTCTGGGCTGCCAGCATTGCATCGATAGCCCCGGTGAGGAATGAAAGAAAATTATCATAAGCGGGATCGGCTTTCCGGTACGAGCACCAACGGCTGAAGCGGTTAAAATCCGCGCAGAATGTCATGTGCACAGGTGCCTGCAGCACCATGTCCTGTTTAAAATGTGCTTCCCACAATTGTTTCCTGATATCCGCATCCCTGGTGAGAATGATACTGTACGCCTGCATGTTGCCGGTATTGGACGCCCGCGTAGCCGCACGGAAGATCCTGTGCAGGGTATCAACATCCACCGGGTCTGGTTTGAATTTGCGTATCGATCTGTGGTCAAGCATACTATCTGCCATATCACCGAATTTTATGTGAGGACAATGATAAAGATAATACTCCGGGCTAAAAATTACCTCCGTCATTTTTTCCATTTCTAACTATTCGCCGCATCTATATCAGTGATAACTATAATTTATAATTCCATGAAAAAAAAGTATCTCATTTTAGTAACGTTCGGGCTGTCCGGATATTGGATCAATCTTGGCGGACAGAATCCACCGCAGGCGGGCGAGATCGTGATCACCGAAATCATGGCCAATCCCGAGGCCGTGAGCGATGCTAACGGCGAATGGATCGAAATCTTTAACAAGGCCAACCGGCCGCTCCTGCTGAACGGCGTCATCCTGAAGGATGCAGGATCGAACAAACACACCCTCACCAGTTCATCGCAACTGATCATACCACCAGGAGCCTACTGGATCCTGGCGAAAAACAACGATACCACTACCAACGGCGGTGTCGGGGTTGATTATACCTATTCCGGCTTCACACTCGGGAATACTGCGGATCAGG
Source organism: Bacteroidota bacterium (assembly GCA_043797975.1). GTDB lineage: Bacteria > Bacteroidota > Bacteroidia > Bacteroidales > UBA12481 > UBA12481. The sequence continues at coordinate 59,895 of JAZDPC010000029.1, read as the reverse complement.
TAATCCTGTGCCTTCCTGATGAAAGTGTCATTGACCAGGTTCTTTATGAATCCGGATGGCCTTTGGTTTCGGGAGCTTCCATGGAGCTTCATCCGGGTTATACAACAACCCAGGCAAACGACCAGGTGATAAACTGGTATTTGGCCAAAACGGTTTTTGGGGCGGGTGATCTGGGAAGCCCGGGCCGGATAAATCCGTTACCTGCAGGGATTGATAATCATCCGGCGGTTACGGTTGTCAATGTTTTTCCGAACCCAACCAACGGTAGATTCATGCTGGAAGCAGTTTTCCCTGCCCCGGTATCGGGGGAGATCCGGCTGACAAACCTTATCGGTCAGGATTTTAATTATCGGAATTTTTCAAACCGCATGAGCCTAAGGGAAATAGTCGAAGCTGATTTCCTAAGTCCGGGAATCTGGTTTATTAAGATAGTTGCTGATAATCAAATCTATACAAAGAGGCTCGTCATCGAATAAGGCAAGGATCAGCAACTATGATCCTCGATGCCCAGGATCATTTTAATGGAATGTACGATGGTCGGAAGGATCTCGCCGCAATATTCGGCCACCGCTTTTCTGCTGCCCGGTATACAATAGATCAGGGTTTGGCCTGATACTCCGGCAACAGATCGGGAGAGGAGGGCGGCAGGTTTTACCGAACCGTATTTTACCCGGATCATTTCCATGATTCCGGGTATCTCCTTTTCAAGCAAAGGCCTGACCACATCCGGAGTGAAATCCCTGGGGCCGATACCGGTTCCGCCGGTAGTGAAGATCACATGGATACCGGCTTCTCTGCTGGACTGAATCTGCGCTTTGAGCTTTTCGGGATCATCCGGGATCAAGCAATTCTCAATTTGAATGCCAAAACCTTTTGCAGTAAAGTACTCCTGGATATTTCCGGTAACAGCCGGACCGCTAAGGTCCTCGTATTCGCCCAGGCTGGCGCGGTCGCTGAGGGTGATCACAAGAAAACGGATGGGATCAGGGAAGGTCATGTTTTGTCTTTTCAGTCAGATGAATATCGGAAATCATCATCGTCTTATCGATAGCCTTGCACATGTCGTAAACGGTTAACAAGGCTACGGATACGGCTGTCAGGGCTTCCATCTCTACACCTGTCGGGCCGGTACTGCGAACCTCTGAGTGAATAATCACCCCATCGTTCGCAAGATCAGCCTTTACGGTCACCTGGTTAATCATGATCGGATGACAAAGGGGTATTAATTCCGGCGTTTTCTTGGCAGCCTGGATCCCGGCAATCTCAGCCACGGTCAGCACATCACCCTTTTTAACGAGACTTTCCCGGATCAACCGGATGGTTTCCTTCTGAAGGATGATCTTTCCTTCCGCACAGGCAATCCTGAGCTGATCAGGCTTGGCGCTGACATCCACCATCCGGGCACGGCCGGAATCATCGATATGTGATAGTTTAGTCATCCTCCTAAGTTATAAAACTCTCCCGTCGTGTTGACTCCCCCGCATTCGGGTTTATTCGAGAGAGCCTGGCGAATTGCTTCTGAAGCCCCCAGTTTCCTGACGGAATAGCCCGAATTGCTGAAGAGGCAGGGTTTGACGAGTCCGTTGCTGGTCAGCCGCAAGCGGTTACAGGTTGCACAAATTCCACCATCACCGCCAATGACCGGGCGAAAATAGCCCTTGTCAAGATCCATTTCATGGATATACCTTACTTCCAAACCCCTGGACGCACCAAATTCGCCCACGCTCAGAGCATCCGGTTCATCCGGTGAATTCCTGATGACACAATTCAGTTTGACCGGTTTCAGCCCCACTGCCAGCGCGGTATCAATTCCCTTGACGACCTTGCTGATATCTCCTCCACCTGTTATCTCACGGAAGCGAAGAGGATCAAGGCTATCCAGACTGACATTCACCCGGTGAAGTCCGGCATGCTTTAATTCCCCGGCGCATGTTTCCAGTAATGTACCGTTGGTTGTCAGGCACAGGTCCCGGATACCATCCACACCGGCAATCATCCGTATGAGGCTGGTCACTCCAAGCCTTACCAAAGGCTCACCTCCGGTGATACGGATCTTATCGATTCCGAAGGTAACAGCAACTTTCACTACTTCCAGAATCTCGTCATACCTGAGGATCTCCGCATGTGGAATAAGCAGGATACCTTCCGGTGGCATGCAATAGGCGCAACGGAGATTACAACGGTCCGTAACCGATATCCTGAGGTAATTGATCTTCCTGTCAAATGGATCGAACATCAACGGATTCCCCTTCTTCAATGATGGTTTTTCCTATCGGAAACGGAATGATTCCATCAGCATTTTTCAACGCCAGTATATGTGCCGATCCGTGATACTCCACAGGAAACACTTTGCCTTGTTCATCAATTCTGACCGGGAGCCAACCCATTCGGTTAGCATGCTTTCGGTTGATCTGCTTTCCGGTTTTTAACCTCAGCACCAAGGATTTCCAGTCATACCCCATCAGTTTATAGATAAACGGCCTGATCAGGAGTTCGAACAGAATATAGGAAGAAACAGGATTTCCCGGAAGGCCAAAAACGTAATTACCATTACCGGTGCCAAACAGGGTGGGCTTGCCTGGTTGAATGGCAATTTTTTGAAAAAGTATGTTAATTCCCAGACTTTCCAAAACGGATGGGACAAAATCAAACTCACCCATCGAAACACCACCGCTAAGTATCACAATATCATTGTCTTTCAAGGCTTTCCCGATCAAATTCCGGGTTACATCCTCATCATCGGGAGCAATTCCGTAGTAACCGGCCTTGATTTCCTGGGTCCGGAGCTGGGCGATCATTTGATGCGCATTGGAATTCCGGATCTGTGATACACCCGGAATTATGTCGGGTTCAACAAGTTCCGTACCGGTTGCCATCACACCGACTGCCGGCTTCCTGTAAACCTCGACGGAAGTGGCACCAACAGTTGCCAGGATTGGTACATGTCTGACCCCCATCAGTGTCCCGGCCTCAAGAACCAAGTTCCCCGCCTTCATGTCCTCACCCCTGAAACAAATATTCGCCGATGTTTTTTCCCCGATAAACCTTATAAACTCCTCAACCTTCTCAACCTCTTCAACCTTTACCACCGTATCCGCCCCATCCGGCAGTATGGCGCCCGTCATGATCTGGGAACATTCTCCCGGGCCGATGGTTTTCACCGGCGGAATTCCCGCCCTGATAACCTCGACAATCTTTAGCGGAGTATCTAAATCTGATCTTTTGCAGGCATAACCGTCCATCGCGCTCTTGTCAAACGGAGGTATATCTCTGTCGCACACGATGGCCGAGGCTAAAACCCTGCCCGGAGCATCCTGAAAGAAAATAAATTCAGTCGTATTAACAACTGCTTGATTTAAAACTATTTCCAGCGCCTGTTCAAAAGTGATCATACCCGGTTTTTTATGCTCTAAAGGTATGCTTTTTACTTTTTTCGATGGATGATAAAAATAATCGCCTGTTTTTCTCCATTCAGCCCTGCTAACCGCATACATATATATTAACAAACGGCGGATTCCGAAAAGCCGGAAAAGAGTAGGAAAAGTTAAAATTAAAAACATGAAAAAAATTAAAAAAAGATTCAGTCTGCTACTGGTACTGATGTTACTGGCAGCCGGACATCTCATCAGCATCCGCGCACTGGCGGAGGGCGATGATCCGGTAAAAAAAACAGATGGAGTTGATCTGCCAGGCGGAGTACTGGTTGGGTATCAACCATCGTCAGAGCGTGTAGTTACCGGTACACGTTTAGAACACCTGGGGTATTTCGGAGGCGAATTTTCCTTCCTTGTTAATACCTATGAAGACGTTCCCTGCTGTATGAAAACCGACAGGGCGATGGATGGTTGCTCGGGCTTGCCAAAATGCAGTGATTTATAGCTCGATGGACAAAGGTTTGATTCTCACGGCAGGAGTTTTCATTGCCCTAAACCTGGCCTGGATCTGGAGGATGACAGAAAACAAAAAGGAATATCAGCAACAAATCCGGGAAAACAAGGACTGGATCAGAAAACAGGACAGGGATTTGCACCGGGACCAGGAAGTGCTGGCCGGTCTTTTGGAATCCGATGACTTCCATCTCAACAAAGATCTTTCGTTCCTTACTGAGGAAGGAACCTCCGTCACGCTCGCTGACATTTTAATCGGTCATCCCAGGCTTGTTTTGTACCTCGCTGATGACCATTGCGATTCCTGTGTAGAACAAATAGTGTTCAGTATCAAGAAAATAGCTCCTGAGATTGGGATATCAAATTTAGTGGTCTTCTATTCTTCCCCGGATCTTTCTTCATCGAAATGGAAGAAGTTCATTGCCATTTTACCGGAAATCCGGTTCTACCGGATTTTTATGGGAAATCTGAATATGCCGGTAATCAAATCCGGAGTTCCTTTCCTGTTCATCAGTGACTCCACCCTGAAGGCACAAACACCGATGCTGATCTTTCCCGAAACGGAAGAGGAGGTCACCGCTTCCTATATCAACCTGAAGTACCTGAAGTTAATCCATCAAAATCAGCCAAAATGAGATTCAGTTCCTTTTTTTATATCGTTTTTGCCACCGGATTGGGATTGTCGGCTTGCAAGAGCAAAACCGGAGAACAGGGAGAATGCCCGGTTATTGAGTTCAGCCAAACCGATTTTCTGGATTTATCTCCGTATATGGATGAGTACCGGATAGCCCTGATGGAATCTGACCCGGAATCCATTTTTTCAGAACCGGATAAAATGATCGTCCATCAAGGGAAACTCTTTATCCTCGACAAAACTCTGAAAGCAGTGCTATGCTTCGATACCACCGGTAAATTCAACTACCGGATCCAACGGATCGGAAAAGGTCCCCGGGAATATGTCGAACTTAATGCCATGTGGGTGAATCCCGAAACCGAAGAACTGTGGCTGGAATCATACACACCCGGAAAGATCATGGTTTTTGGATCAGACGGAACCTTCCGGCACGAGTTTCCCATTGAATGGGCATCCCGTGATATGGCTCGGGCCGGCAACAACCGGATCATCGGATACAACACTACTCAAGCCGTTCACGATCAGGACGAATTGGGTATCGGCCTCTTACTGATGGATGAAGAAGGCCGACTGAAAAAGCCGCTGCTGAACATCGGCAGCTCAGCCTGGTATTACGCCTTAAGTAACAGGCGGTATCTGACCGAGTCCGATGGCGGATTACTGGTTATCAGCCAGTCTGACACGATATACTCCATTTCTCCCGACGGGAAAGTAAGGGAGGATTTTATCGCGGATTTCGGCAAACTCAGTATGCCGGCCAGACTGCGTCAACTGAAATACAGTCATGAAACCAGTCAATTGTTCAAGGAAAGCAGGTATATACTTGGGAAAGATCAGATTCTGGGATTCGGACCTATCAGGATGTTTAAAGTTTACCTGGAATCCAAGGTGTTTTTTGCCCTGGCTGATCTTGACCTCCTGAAAGGTTCATTCTCAATGCAAATTCGACATTCATCAGGACCGGTCCCCATATTTCTTCCTGAATGCGTCACGGATAACGGGGAACTTGCCGGATTGCTGACCAGGGATGTTATGGTAATCCTGCGGGAAAGCATGAGCACTGCGCCCAGCGATCCAAAGATGAAGGATCTGAATGACAGGGCCCTGGAAATTCTGAATCGGGGCATAAGCAATGACCGTCCCGTCATATGGTTTGCCCCGATTAAAAAACAATGGTTCACTCAAAAAAACAATCCATATGAAAACAAAATTTAAAAATTATATCTATTTGATTATCTGCTTATTGATGATTTCCGGAGTATTATTCACCAATGGAACCGGATCTGCAAACAATTCTTCCGGTAATGAAGGATTAGGCTGGAGACAATATGCCGGAAGGGAATCACAATTTTACTCAAGTCCATTCGCTGTGGAAGGAAGTGTCAGTTATATTGTGGGTACCGAGGTACCCCTGCTATACGGTAAATTGTCGATGACCCTTGAAATTATTGACTGCTGCAGTCCGAACAAGGATCCGCACAGTTGGTGCAACTATGATGCAGACGATCCGAGGTGCGCTGATTAGAAGAAGAGGATAAAAGTACCCACTCCAGTCAATGGGCAGTAGTTCCCACATCAACCCCTCCCCACAACGAATCCGGGGAGGGGTTTTTATAAAATTGAAGAAATCAATCCAAAATAAATATTCAGTTAACTGCTATCTTTGATACATAATATGACCATGGCAGGCCCAAAAGGATCAAAATATTACGATATCTTCCTGGACTATGAAGTCTGGCTGACAAACCGTCAAACCGGAGACCGTGTTGATGACCAGCTGGTAAAATTGTTGTCAGCCATAGCCACAAAAGGTTCTATAAGGCAGGCTGCCGAAGAGGCCGGACTGAGTTACCGAAAGGCCTGGGGTGATATCCGCGAAGCCGAAAATTTCCTTGGATTTACCCTCGTTGAGAAGATCCGGGGCGGCAAGAACGGCGGAAAATCACAGCTTACTGCTGACGGTTCAGATCTGGTGGCAGGATTCAGACAGCTTCACGAGGATTTTGACCTGGCTATTTACAAAACAACAAAAGAATTCTTCCATAAGCTGAATAAGGCGGAAGATTAATGCCGATCAAATTCCGGATTTCTACCGGGCGGATTCCAGGGTCACATCCAAAAAATTACGTACATCCGTTAGATGCGCTTTAATAGGATTAGCGGGATCGGTCAGTATATCCCCGGCAGGACCGAATTGGATCAGGCGCCCTTTTTCCAGCAATCCGATCTGAGATGCCATAGTAACCGCCTCCAGATAATCATGAGTCACATGGATAATCGTTTGGCCGTTCCGGTTCAGCCACTGGAGCAGGGATCCGATCTCCTTCCTGATGCGGACATCAATGGCGGTGAGCGGTTCATCCAGCAACAGACATGCCGGGTTGTTTGCGAGTGTCCTGGCCAAAGCGGTTCTTTGTCTTTCGCCTCCGGATAATCCCGATATCGGGCGTTCGAGAAGATGGTTAATTTCAAACTTGCCGGCCTGCGATAATACTTCAGTTTGAATCTCATTCTTTGATAATCCTTTGCTTTTCAAAGGATAAGCCAGATTTTCACGCACTGTCATGTGAGGAAACAAGGCCAGATCCTGGAAAACAATGCCAAAGGGCCGGTTACGGATCGGATCATGTGTTATTAAATTATCCTGATAAAGGATTTCGCCTTGATCGGGCTTGATGAGCCCGGCCATGATTTCAAGCAGAACCGTTTTACCTGATCCGGAATCCCCCAGAAGCACAACGTAATCACCCTGATGAATATGCATCGTGATATCGGTCAGGCTGAAAGCACCTAATCGCTTAGATATGTTTTGAAGCCTGATCATCGGCACCTTTATTGGCAATTACTCGTAACAGTACAAAGAAAACCAGGCATACCAGGATAAACAGCGCAGCTACCGGTCTGGCGTATTTCAGGCCGAAGGCGTTGAAACGGTCCCAGATCAGCACCGGTGTTACCATCGGATAATAGGCAATGATTACTACGGCACCAAATTCGCTCAATCCGCGCGAGAACATCATGATCAGTCCTGTTATAATGCTTCTTCTCGCAAGCGGCAGGCTGATAGTCCGGAATGTTCTCCACCCCGAAGCACCCAGGTTCATTGCGGCTTTCTCAAGCCTCACAGGAACCTGCTCAAAACCGTTCCGGGCCGACTGGATCAGGAAAGGAACACTTACGAACGCCATGGCCAGGGCTATACCCAGAGGATGGCCGACAAAATCCAGCCCGACCGATTCAGCGGCCTTGCCGAGAAATGTGTCCCGTGAAACCACCCCGAGGAGGGCAATCCCCGCAGCAGAATGAGGAATTACGATAGGCAGGTCGATCAGCGATTGTATAAGGGTTTTCCCCCTGAATGAATTCCGTGCCAGTATGTAAGCCAGCGGGACAGATCCAATGGAAAACGCCAATGTCGTAAAAAAAGAAACCGTGAGGGTGAGCCCTATGCTCCGGGTAACCTCACGGTCTCCTATTGTCTCAAAAAACTGGGTCGGCGAAGTTTTCAGGAAAATGCCAACCAGAGGGGCCAGAATAAAGAGAAGCACCAACCCTCCCAGAATGGCAAAAACCTGATATGTCGCTGACTTAATTGCCATTTCCCTGAACCATTCGGATTTCAGTGATCGATTTTATGGCACGGTCGGAAAAGAAATCAGCTGCAAACAGGCATGAAAACTTACCCGCCTTCTCGTAATTATTTCCGCCGATAAGCATGACTTCCTCATTATCATTGCGATTCATCAATTCGGAATAGGTCATTGCACAACGGTAACCGTCGACAGCAGCAATAACGAACAATCCGTTCATAATGCGCTCAGCAGAAACGGGTACTTTATCAAGAAAAAGCTCTTTCAGATAGATACCGTTGAAAAGGGTGATTCCGTGAATACCTTTGCCCCGGCCGTAGAAAACCTGCTTCACGCTCTCATGCTGAATACTCTCCGGAATGGCATTCAATACATAAAGCTCGTTTGAGACACCGGAAATAACCATTTCGGGAGCCCACATCTTTATGTCCCTGTCCACATTGAAAACCGTATTCAGAGACCGCACCACTATTCTGACCGGTTCTGAGATATTCCGCCCGGTAAGGAGATCGGAACCGACAATCAGCCTGGTCTTTTCCGGCAACGGCCATTGATCCTTTGATTTACTGGGAACGATGCGCATGACCTTATTGGCTATCAGGATCTGATGCCGCTGCACCGGGTAATACAGCTCGCCCCAGCTGATTGTCACCGAATCACCGGCCGCCCCATAAACCACAACATACTGGTCAATGATGGGCTTAAACTCGGCTGCATTCTTCTTGACGACCTTAACCTTATTCACGATATCATACAAAGAGATCCCTTCGTACCGGTAAGCTCCGGTAAACCGGATCTCACCATTCTCGATCCTCGTTTCCTTGACGACAACGCTTCTCGGCACAAAATCCGTCAGGGATACCTCAACCGGCTGAGCCACCTCACCGCTGATCCCGATGGTATTCGAGCCGGTCAGCCCGAAAACCGGTTCGTTGTCATAGAAATCATTGGTCTGGTCAGTTGAATCATAAGCAGCTGCCTGCGTAAGGACTGTGTCTTTAACCGGGTGGCTGGATTCGCATGCAGCCAAAGCCAGAAAGAAGGCGAAAAGTGTCAATAGGTCCTTTTTCATGTTACTTAGTATATCGACATGTAAAATAATACATAACGATATTCCTAAATGCTAACTTCCGTCAGTTTTTCATAAAAGAGTTCCGATTGCCCGGCTCTTATCCGTGAATGCGGGTTGGATGACTGTCTGACCTGATGCTTCTATTATGGACCTGCCTCTATCGGGGTCAACGAGAAAATCTATGAATTTTTGGGCCAGTTCAGGATGGGAAGCGTGAGTGGGAACGGTAATGCCGTATATCATGGCTGATCCTCGTTTTGTTACGTAAGATCCCGGTTTGGTTCCCCTGACCTCAACAGAAACACCTGAATACCAGCTCTCCAGTGCAGGATTTTTCAAATTGATGGAGTCAGGGAAGGAGAGAAATTTGAATCCATGCTGTATGGCTACAGAACGATAATTGAACATATAGTCGATGGTCCGGCTTTCCAGCAGGGCATTCAAATCGGTCTCCTTTCCCCGTATGAACCGGGTATCTTTTTGGATAAGCTGCTTCCAGTCGAGACCTCCGGGAGTACAGCGGTCAGCAAGCTGAAGGGCCAGGATGGTCCGGTAACCGCAGGGATCTGAATCGGGGTCGCTCCGGCCGTATCTGACTCCAGGATTCATCAGTATGGTGAACCAGTTTGCGGCAGTAAGCTCTCCAGCCATCCTGGAGCGATCGGTATAAACCAGGCATAGTTCATTGGATGCGAAACGGATATTCCAGGTGGCATATTCCGGGATCAGCATTTCATCGATCAGGCTGCAATCGGCCAACGCCAGGATATCGCATACCTGGTTCAGCTCGGTGATCTTGCGAATGCAATCGAGGCTGCCTGCTGCTTCAAGTCTGACTTTTACTCCGGGATTTTCCTCCTCAAACGCTTTTGCCAGGTTTTTCATCGGAACGGCAAGGCTTCCCGCATGAAATACAGTCAACACCTTTTCATTATCCTTCTCTTTCTGCTGATTATTTCTGCAACCCGCCGGAATACAGATCAGAGCTGCTGCTATAACAACGAAGGATACGATTCTGTATTTTCTATCCATACCAGGAGGCATTTAATCCGGAATGACAACCTGAAAAGTCTCTACTGCACGGGTAGCATCCTCATTATCAGGTCCGGGATGGGGTTTACCTTTCGCTATCTTATCAGGATCCTCTTGTCCCAGTTTCTTCAGTTGCCAGATCAGGAAAAAGCCTGTGATCAGCGCCGAGGTTATGTCAGCAACCGGGCTGCAAAGCCAGACACCGGTCAATCCGAAAATATTGGGTAAAATCAGGAGTGCCGGAATCAGGATGATCAATTGTCGAAGTAGTGAGAGGAATGTTGCCAATTTAGCCTTGCCGATATTCTGAAAAAAATTGGCTGCGATAACCTGAAATCCGACCAGTGGTAAAGCAATCATAAATATTCTCAACCCATTGTCGGCCAGATCCAACAGAACCGGATCACTGGTATTGAAGAGCCTGACGATGAAACGCGGGAATAACTCAGCTATCAGCCAACCCACAATCCCGATCCCCGTGGCTGACAGTATTCCGAGTCTGACGGTCTGTTTCACCCGTGCAAAATTGCGTGCGCCGAAATTGAAGCCTACAATGGGCTGACTGGCCATATTGATGGCAACCATAGACATTACGAGTAGCTGGGCCGTTGAGGCAATGATACCAAGGGCTCCCACTGCAAGATCGCCTCCATGCTTTATTAATTGATTCATAAACAACGCATTAACTGCACTTGAGCCCAGTTGCATAATAAATGGAGCCATTCCGATCGAGAAGATAAGACCGATGATTTTCCAATCGGGGCGGATATTGGGTTTACGTAAACAGATCACTGCACGCTTGCCCGTAAAATGCAGCAAAACCCATACATCCAGGGCAATCATTGCAATCACCGTGGCATAAGCTGCACCTTTCACTCCCATGTCGAAAACAAAAATAAAAATCGGGTCGAGAACCAGGTTGACACCTCCGCTGAGAAGCATTGATAACATGGCAATTCTAGCGTTCCCTTCAGCCCGGATCACATTGTTAAGGCCAAAGCCAATCATCTGAAAGACCACCCCTATCAGAATAATGTTCAGGTAATCCTGGGCAAATTGAATCGTTTCATCTGTGGCCCCGAAAATTCTTAGCATCGGTCCTTTTATGACAAATCCAAGGAAAGTTACCAGGAGTCCTAGGGTGATCATCAGGAAGAAACCGTTTCCCAGAACTTTTTCAGCCCTCGAAAAATCCTTTCTTCCCATATTAATGGAAACCTGCACACCCGTTCCCATCCCGACAAGCATCCCGAAAGCCATAACAATCAGCATAATCGGGAAAACCACACTTAATCCGGATAAAGCCATTGAACCCACGCCCTGACCAATAAAAATACGATCAACAATATTATAGGTGGCATTCATGATCACGCCGACAAATGCGGGAACAAAGTATTTCCACATGAGCCGGCTGATCTTTTCGCCGCCCAGTTCAAGACTTTTCTGTGCTATTCTGTCTTCAGTCACAAGGGTTAGGGATTCTCTCCGCTATGAGGCGGCAAAATTAGTAAAAAGGACGAAGTTGAATGGAGAAAGGAGGAAGTTAAGGTTAAAGTTCGGCTTTTTCCTTTCTCCATCTCCCTTCATCCTTCCTCCTTCCTCCTTATTCCTTTAGCTGAAAGGGTGTTACCACTTCGATAACTTCCGGCAGGTCCATTCCGATGGAACGGAGAAATTCTATTTTTGGGACTCCGTTGCTGTTCCAGCCACGTCGCTGGTAAACGGCGTCAAGAAGCTGTTCATATCTTGATTCACGATAAGACCGGAGCACTTTCTGTTTTTCCTCAGTCGTTTTTCCCTCGGGATCAAATCCGACCTGTTCTTTCAGTTGTTTATCGAACCGTTCTGCCCTGCTTTCATACTCCTCAAGAGTTACAGGTCCGGCTGCCCTGAATGGCTGGGCATCGTATTTTCTCGTTCCGAAACCGCGCCGTAAATTGAAAACTCGCTGAAAATTATACACGCGCTCGGAATCTTCGATGAGTCGTTTCTTGTTGAATTCCCGTCCAGTAACAGCTTTATAGATCGTGACATAATTATCGACATGTTCCGGAACCTTGGCCGGTTCGCTTGTTTCGGCATTATTGGCCGGTTCGACGTCATTCCATGGAAGTTTGCACAATCCGACCAGTCCGAACCAGGTACGGAACATCGGGAAATAATGCAAAGCTTCGGCTTTGGCTTCAAAGGTAGGGATCTGATTGTTGACCATATCCATAAAGATCAGCCAGGCCTCGTCGTGCTGTGGGCCTTTGTTCGTCATTGCAAATCCGCCCTGCTGTGCCAGGGATTCTTTGGATACGTATTCAGAGTACTCCAGCCCCTTGTTTTCCATTCCGATATCCTGGAGGAATTTCGGATCAGCCCCGTATTCACGGGCAAAATAATTTTTCATGTATCGGATCCCTTTGCCAGCGATCAGCCCGAATCCTTCACCGCGGGCAACCCTGTGCAGCAATTCAATGGCAGCCCCGGCGTTCCCGAAATTCAGCTCCAGTCCACCTGTTCGCTCTTTGTTCAGTATCCCCGCTTCATAACACTCCATCATGAATGCCATCATGGTACTCCAGCTGATAACATCCATGCCGTAAGTGTCACAATAAAAATTGGCCTCGATGATATAATCCGGGTCGAAGATCCCCGCGTTGGAACCCAAACCGGCAGCATTCTCATATTCCGGTCCGTCAACCAGCACATTCTGTCCGGCGTAAGGACCTGTCCGGACTATATAGGGATCAACCGCCTTGGCGCATCCCATGTTACACCCGATCCAGCAGCCATCGGGAGTTCCCTGTTTAAACCTCGATTTCCACACCTCTGAATCGATCTTAAAGGCGTCCGGGTGTGATCCGAACTTATAGTTCATTGTGGGCAGAAGGTCATAATCGTTCATGATCTCCATCAGATGAGCTGTTCCTTTGGTCCTCATCTGGCATTGCTGCTCATCAAGGTCCCGGATCTCGGCATTAAACCGTTTGCCCCGTTCCATGATAGCAGGCAGATCGACAACATTATTCAGGTTCCCTTTCACTCCCGGGATCTTACAAACCAACGCCTTTACTTTCTTGCTTCTCAGGACTGTGCCTGTCCCGCCTCTGCCAGCCTGTTTCAGGCGGACGCGGTTCTTTTTCTTGTCGAAAAAGCTGAAATTCATCATTCCCACCCAGGAGTGCTCGGCAGCCATCCCGGTGGTTATCACGGATACATTTTGCTTGCTCTCTTCGCTGTCTGCATACATCTCGGTCAGTATCTCACTGAGGATATGGCTGTCGAGCGGCTCGGCCGGAGCTTCCTCAATCCTGACGGTTCCTGTGGTTCCGTCAATAATAATAATGATATCCGACTCTGCCTTTCCCTGCAGCTCGATTGCATCAAATCCGGAAAACTTGATAAATGGCCCGAAATATCCGCCCACATTGCTATCGGTTACAGAATTACTGGCGGGAGAAAGTGTCACCACCAATGACTTTCCGGTACCCGAATATTGTGTGATCCCGGCAATCGGGCCTGAGGAGATAATTATTTCATTTTCAGGATCATTCCATTTAGTTTCCGGACGGGTTGCATCCCACAGGAGCTTTAATCCATACCCCTTACCCCCGATGAATTTCTCTTTCATCAAGGGAGGCACATCTTTAATCTTAAAAGTATTGTCTGAAATATTAAGATACAGGATCTTATCAGTATAGCCTTTGTCAAGAGGGGTAACCGTATAATTGAATTCGGCCAGCAGTTTGTGTTTTTCGATCATTTCCCTGATGTCCATATAAAAGTTTTATTAAATTACCAATAACACAAAAATAGCACTTCCGGCCTACCTAACGCTCAATGAAACTATGATTTATATCATTATGCATATTTATACATAACGGCCTGTTTATCCATAATTTTGTTACTTTTAATTTTCATTTCCCATGACAGATCCATTGATTTTTCTATCCGGTATCTGCCCATATGATCCGGGCAGGATACTCGCAACAGTCCGGGGCGATGCCTATTTTGCAGTAATGTTGTCCGATGGAAAGATCGGTGTGTGTTCGACTCTGAATGGGAAATCCGGACCTGATCCGCTCCAGATCTCAAAAATCGACCTGAACCAGCAAGACCATCGGGTGTTTCAGCTGGCATACTCCAACGCAATGCTGAACTATTCCAAGGAGTATCCGCAATCGGGTGATATTTTCGACCTGGTGGAATTCAGAAAGGACATACCGACCGTTATGATCGGATATTTCCCTCCTCTGGTTCAGAAATTCAGTAAAGCGGATTTACCCCTGAGAATTTTCGATCTCCATAAGATTAATCCGGATATCCTGCCCATTGAAGAGTTGCCGGAATCGGTCAGCAATGCCAGGCAGGTTATCATCTCTTCATCAAGCCTTGTCAATCAATCTTTTACAGATATCCTGTCGCAGTCAAAAAGCGGATCGGATCTGTTCCTGCTTGGACCCTCCACACCGCTGAACGAAGGGTTTAAGACAACCTACCACATTCGCCGGTTATTCGGGATGGTGTTCGAACCTTATGAATTTGCTGTACTGGATAGGATCGGACAAGGTTTAGGTACACAATCATTCAGTACTTTTGGGGAGAAAGTTTCACTGTAAAACCAAGGTATCATTCATGAAAAGTATTCATCAGGTATTTATTGTTATTGCAGTTTCGGTACTGTTCACCGGTTGTATTACCGGCAAGAAAGCTTTACAGGAAGGCAATTATACGGAAGCTGTCACCAAAGCCGTTGAGAGGTTGCGGGAAAATCCGGACAGCAAACCCTCTGCCGCAACGCTCAAACAGGCCTATCCACTAGTGGTCAAAACTGCAACGGAGGAAATTGAACTGCTGCTCCGGAGTCAGGATCCCAGAAAGTATGCTGGTGTTGTCGATCGATATGAAACGCTGAACCGTTTGGCGGATGAAATACGCCATTGTCCTGCCGCGCTTAAAATTATTGACCGTCCCGAGGTATTTGGCGACCAGCTGGCCGCTGCCCGTGAAAAAGCAGCACCTGAGGCCTATGATGCCGGAATGAACCTTCTGAAACAGGGAACGCGCCAAACTGCCCGTGAAGCCTATTATCTGTTCCTGGATGCCGACCGGTTCGTCCCGGGATACCAAGATGTCAGCGACAAAATCAGTCAGTCTAAATCCGATGCAACACTAAAGGTCGTTGTCGAGCAGATACCGGTGCGCGGAAGATACCAGATCAGTTCTGAATATTTTTATGATCAGGTTTATTCCTTCCTCTCCAGCGGAATCAAACAGGATTTCGTGGAGTTTTATAGTCCGAAGGAAGCTAAAACGCTGCCCTACGTGGATGAGATTCTGGTAATGGAATTTGATGATTTCATTGTCGGGGCCACTAACGAAAAGGATTCCGAAAAGGAATATACCAGCAAGGATTCTGTCAGGGTTGGGACTGCTACCGTAAATGGTCGGAAAGTCGAAGTTTATGACAGGGTCAAGGCCAAACTGACAACCCATCGCCGGGACGTGATCTCCACCGGCACGCTGATCGTTCAGATCATGAATGCCGGAACTGAGAAGCCGTTGGCATCGAGAAAATTCCCGGGCACTTACGCCTGGGGCACGGAATGGGCTAATTACAACGGTGATGAACGCGCACTCACATCCCAGCAGATCGATCTTTGCAAAAAGAAACCCGCATCACCGCCGCCTCCGCAGGAACTCTTTATCGAATTCACACGGCCGATCTTTGACCAGCTAAAAAGCTTTTTGAGAAATTATTACAAGAATACCTGATTCCTGACACCAATGACCATCATTCTGAACAATACTCCCGAACAGCTCCCCGGTGAATTCCTGACTATCAAGGACATCCTCAGGATCAAAAATTTCTCATTCCCGAACCTGGTTGTAAAAATCAATGGAACCCTGGTAAAAAAGCCATTCTATGACCAAACAACCGTCAAGGCTGGAGATAACGTTGAGATCATTCATCTGATCAGCGGTGGATGAGATTATTGATATTCCTGATGAAAATGCTGCATTTTTTTATAAAAGTTGCAGCATTTTTTTTCCTCATACGTCCTATCAGTGACAATGGATATAATCACCGATAACCGGATCCAACACCAGGAAATTCTGGAGGCCTGTAAAAAGGGTGACAACCTTGCCCAGATGAAAATCTACCGGTTATATTATAAACCGATGTACCACGTTGCACTGAGGATTCTCGGTGATCAGATGGAGGCTGAGGATGTGATGCAGGAATCATTTCTCACTGCTTTCCGGAACCTTGGATCCGTTAACCTGAGCACCAGCTTCGGCGGTTGGCTTAAAAGGATTGTGGTGAACCGTTCTTTGGATACACTGAGAAAACGAAAAAACGAAGTCGAACTGATGGATGATATACCGGATGAAATCCAGCCACAAACTGTCTATCAGCCAGATGAGGATACGGTTGAGGAAAAAATCAGCAAGGTTAGGCGGGCTATGGAAAAATTGCCTGAGAAATACAGGATTATATTGAACCTGAGCCTTTTCGAAGGCTATGACCATGAAGAGATCGGGCAAATTCTGGGTGTTACTCCTTCGACAAGCCGGGCACAGGTTTCAAGAGGTAAGCAGAAACTCATTGCACTAATAGAAGGTTGAAATGGTTGAAGAAGTTATAAGTGATAGAGTGATATATGAATAATCCCGGACTTCAGTCCGGGGAGCAAAATAAAAAGTATGGATTGGCTAGATGAATTGATACAGGAGAATAAAGAGATGTTCGCAAATGAAGAACCACCTCAGGGTCATTTCGAACGCTTCGAAGAGCGGCTCCGGCATGACCGCCGGAGAAAGCGCACGAGGATGATATCTAGGATTTCAGCTGCCGCAGCCGTCGGACTGATCCTTATGATCTCGTCGATATTGGTCTACGAGCGGTATTTCGACCAAGAGCCCCGTTTCATGAAGCTCGGGGATGTTGATCCGAGGCTGAATAAAGTAGAATACTACTTTACCAGTCAGATCGAGCAGGCTTCTATCGGAATTGATTCACTGTCAATTTATTCCGATGAAAACACCCGGAAAATGATCAACAGCGAACTGGCTGAGATGGATTCCATTCATACCGAGCTGGGCAAGAAGCTTGGCAAGTATCCGGGTGATGAACGGATTGTAACGGCGATGATCAGCTATTACCAGACCAAACTGAAAATCATGCAGAGTTTTCTCACTAATCTGAATCAAATAAAACACAACAATCAACTTAAAAACAAAGATTATGAACCAACATTACTTTAAACCAGGACTCGTTCTGATACTCATGCTAGCATCGGCAACCGTCCTGAATGCGCAAAGTCTGAAAAAGGACTTTCACAAGGAATACCAGGCAGGTGCTTCGACTGAATTGTGCATTGAAAACCAGTTCGGCAACGTGATCGTCCAGGAATGGGACCAGAACAAAATATTGATTGATGTGAACGTGGAGGTTTCAGCAGAAAAAGAGGACATCGCTCAGAAATTACTCGACCGCATTGTCGTTAATTTCAAGGAAGAAGGCAATAAATTCTCTGCAATTACCGACATGAAGAACGAAGAATCGGTAAAAGGAAAGAATGTGGAATTCCATATCAATTACACGGTTAAATGCCCAAAAAACCTGAATCTTTCAGTTGAAAATCAGTTTGGCGATGTCAGCCTGGGATCTCTTACCGGTCCTGTCGATCTGGAGGTACAGTTCGGCTCGATCAATGCAGTCAGTCTTACTGGGACGGAAACCAATATCGAGATTCAATTCGGCAAGGCCACGATCAATGAACTGAAAAATGCATCGGTTGAAGTTCAGCATTGTGAACTGGTAAAAATCTCTTCCTGTTCAGCACTTGAAATCGAGGCTCAGTTCAGCGAACTGAAAATCGGTAAAGTCGACAAGCTGGATGGTGAGCTTGAACATTGCACCAGTGTCATCGAACAACTGACAGATGCATTGTCCATCGAAGCGAGCATGGGATCCCTGGAGGTTATGAACGTGGCAGCCGGTTTCTCCCTGATCGAAATAGAACAGAGTATGGGCGAAGTGAACCTGACTATGGATCCCAAAGCCGGGTATAAACTGACCGCTGAAGCTGTAATGGGAGGCATTTCAGTTCCTCCGGGATTCAAGGCCACTAAAAAGGATACCGGACATGATCATGAAGATCTGGGTTCAACGGTCACTGGTACGGCTGGTGACGGAAAAGGAACTGTTAATATCAGTGTGAGCATGGGATCCATTAAGATAAAATAAGACCAGGATAATATCGATTCCCAGCCAAACCGACCCGTGAAGCAAAAGCAGCCCTGACATACGGCTGCTTTTTGCTTTTATGCCGATAGGTTAACCGAATTTTGCAATTCATTACCTTTACCATATATTATCATGTAAATGCCTCTCATTTTCAAGCCTGAAAAATCCGGAAAAGAAAACTGGCTGCCGCTTGACAATGCAGCCAAAATATTTCCATCGGGAACCAATCATACAAGGACCCTGGTTTTCAGGGTTACGGCTGAGATCAACCGGCCTGTCAGGTATGAGACGCTTAAGAAAGCCTCTCAGCTCACCTCTCAACGCTATCCCTATTTTACGATGCACCTTCGCCCTGGATTCTTCTGGTACTGGCTGGATATGGAAGCTGACAGTGTACCGGTTTACCCTGATACGGGTGAAATAGGCAAAGCGTTTAGATTCACGTGGAGCCAGGAGCCCCTTTGCAGGATCCTGGCGAAGAACAACAGAATTTCAGCTGAATTCTACCATGTCCTTACCGATGGATCCGGTTCGATGGATTTTTTCAAAACACTTCTGGCAACCTACGCAGAACTGGAAGGCATTGATGTAAAACCAGGTGGGTTCAATCACTATAAATCCACACCCAAGCCAGGAGAAACCGAAGATGCCTATAACCGCTATTTCAATCCACGGCTTCCGGCTCCCCGCCAGCTTTCAAAAGCGTATCATATTCCATTCCCATATACAAAAAACCTTCCGGTAGGCATTTTATCCGCTGAAATGGACCCGGCCCTTGTAAAGGACAAATCCAAACTACGTGGAATTACAATAACCGAATACCTGGTATCAGTCTATCTGTGGGCTGTCGAGGATATTTACAACAATGTCCGGACAATCCGGAACCTGCGACGGCGCCCGATTATCCGGATCCAGGTTCCTGTCAATCTCAGAAGTCTTTTCCCCAGTAATACACTCCGGAATTTCGCCCTGTTTGTCACCCCTGATATTGATATGAGACTCGGTAACTATTCCTTCGAGGAAATCACCCGCATTGTCCACCATTATATGCAGCAGCAAACCGATCCCAAGCTGATGCAAAAAATCATTCACCGGAATGTCAGGGGCGAAAGGAGCATTTTTATCCGGTTGATACCTCTGCCGTTAAAAGACAGAGTGCTGGGTTATTATTTCAGGCGGTCGGGGATGGAATTATATTCCGGCCTGATCACCAACCTGGGGAAAGTTGAATTCTCAGGGGAGTTTGGCAATTTTGTCGAAAGATGGCGGTTTTATCCTCCCCCGCCCGATAAAAGCAAAGTTAGTATTGCCATGATCACCTATAATCAGAAAATGGTTCTGACCTTTTCAAACTCGACCGTTAGCAGGCATTTGGAAAGAACTTTTCTTCAATTCCTGCGGGATGACGGGATTCCGGTTAAACTTTTAAATCCTTAAGCCATGACCACTTGTCCAAATTGCGGCATTGAAATGGAGCCAGGATATGACGAATGCCCGCTATGTCACTATGACCTGAGTGAGAAATCCCAGCCCCGGAAATTGCGGGAGCCAGCCTATCCCAGCCTTGACAAGCCCCTGTCAGGTAAGGAAAAGAGCAACCTGTTCTGGGAGCTATCCAGCATTCTCCTTTTTTCGAGCCTCATTGTTGTTTTTCTGATCGACCTCATGCTCAACAAACAGCCGGAATGGTCGTGGTATGCAATGGCAGCCATTGCGGCAACCTTTATTTATATAACCTTACTGGTTTTCGCCTATCGCAGGATGTTAGTCGTTTTGACCGGGATTTTCCTGACAACGGCCGGATTACTGTATGCAATTGACATACTTCACGAAGGATTGAACTGGTTCCTTGTTCCGGCCTTGCCCCTTGTGGCTTTTTTCTTTCTTTTATTTGGTCTCGTGGTTCGGTTCGCCCGGATTACTTCTCACAAAGGCTTAAATATTGTTGCTGTAGCTTCAGTAGCTATCGGATTATATGTGATGGCCATTGAAATATGTCTCGGTTGGGTGGATGGAAAGCACATCTCCCTTTCCTGGTCAGTCATTGTCGCTGCTTCCCTTCTTCCTTTTGCATTGATCCTGCTGTACTATCATTACCGGCTCAAACGTGGGACCAACCTGCGAAAGTTCTTTCACCTGTAAACCGAACAGTTTATTCAGATATATTTGCCTTCAGGATTATGAGTAAAAAAGCCTGGCATAAGTATATCTCTTTCCTCTGGAATAAATATTTCCTGGGAATTGTAGTATTTTTAGTGGTCATCATCTTTTTTGATCAGCATAACCTGATTGACCGCCTTGAGACGAAAAAACACCTGGCACAATTACAGCAGGATACGATGTTTTACCGCCAGAAAATCCGGGAAGAGAGAGAAATGATCAAGCAATTGCAAACCAGCCCGGCTAATCTCGAGAAATTCGCCAGGGAGCATTATCTGATGAAGGCTCCTGATGAAGATATCTTTATCATCCTGAAAAAGGAAGAGACTAAGTAATCCTCCTGATACCCCGTCTTTTTTCAAAATCCCTGTACAAATCGAGTAATTCTCCGACGCTATTCGCTCTGGGCATTCCCGACTGCAGAGCCAGTGCGGATGCTTCGGTTAAAACGGGTGATTTGCTGAATGCCGATACGTGCATTTCATTAAGGTATCTTAAAACCAAAAAACCATTGAACCAGGCAAAGAACCGGTCACGAAAGGTCGCGTAAGAGGCAGTAGCCCCGATCAACTCCCTGATCTTCCCATCCAGATCAATCTGGTTTATGAATTCGCTGATTTCCGGATTTATGCCAGTTTCGATACTCCCGGCCGTTGATCCGTTCCGGATTTTTCCGTACAAGGATTCCAGTTTCGAAAAAAAACCGGTCAGCCAACCGAAGGCAGAAAGAGAGTAAACGTTTAACGGCTCGTCACCCCGGAGCTGTTTCCGAATCGTTGCTCCTGTGCCAAAAGCTACCCGGTCTGATTCCCTCGAGGAGGGATAAACCACTGTGGTATTGATCTCATAAAACTGGCCAAGCTGAACACATTTATGAAGAAAATAAAAATCCTCCCCTGCCTGATACCTGCCCATCCCGTTAGCCCTGACATACGTCATTGCCCTGAGGCTGAAACTGGATCCCACGGTATGGATGGCATGCGGATGGCCGGTTCTTTCGATGGCAAGCCTGATATACCTCAGGTACAGTTCATACTCCTCGATCGACCGGTAACATGCGGAATCCAACGGTCCCTCCAGAGGGTGTTCAAAGTAAATATTGGCCGTCCGCGCCTTAGGCCGCGCGGCATAAAAGGCCACAATTTCACTGAGGTATCCGGGTGCACAAGTAGAATCAGCATCAAAAGAAATGATGATCCCTTCCGGCCGGCCTATCTCATTAAAACGCCTGACAGCCTCATCCATTCCCGCTTTCCTGGCCAATCCCACGCCGG
This sequence comes from Bacteroidota bacterium, assembly GCA_043797975.1. GTDB lineage: Bacteria > Bacteroidota > Bacteroidia > Bacteroidales > UBA12481 > UBA12481. Next base: position 38,004 of record JAZDPC010000029.1, on the reverse strand, counting down.
CATGCTTTTTCGGCATATCCGGTAACCACAGGGCGTGTATCGAAACATCATTTCTGATGAGTTCCTGGCTTACCTGCAAAACACTGGTCCTCGTCTTTGCACTTATATCTATGACTTCCCGGGAAGAGTTTTCCGGATAATTGACAACAACCAGGATTTCCCATCTGACCTCTGGAGGAGAGCATGATAACAAAGCCTCCAGACTTGATTCTATGTCCGGTTCCTTGTACGCAGGTACGATTACTGATAAAAAAAGATCCGGATCAGGCTGGGGCAATTCCCAACCCGGTCCGGATGAATATCTTTCAAGGTAAAGACCGGCAAATCCTGTCTTATTTGCCTTGTAACTTCCGGTAGGATTCATTCAGGCGATTGAGTACCTGTGGGGTGATGTTCATATAATTCTCTGCATAAAGCAAGCCACCGCCAAAGGTATTACTCAGTATGATATTGTAGCCCAGCTTGTCGTTAACATCATTGACAGCAGTCATAACGCTGTCATGCAATTCCTGGGTAACATTCTGTTCCTCCTGCAATAACCGATCCTGCATATCACTCTGCAAATTCACCAGTACCTGCTGCCGTTCTGACAACTTTTTCTGCTGGTCCTCGGCATCCCATGAAGTGATTAACTTTTTATCCACCTTCCGCTGAAACTCTGTTACATCCTTCTGGAAAGTTGTCCCTTTGGAAGCCAGTTCCTTTTCAAGATTCGACTTATTAGTCAAAAGCCTGTCTGTCAATACTTTATAATAATCGTAATTCGCCAGTACAGAATCCACAAAGACATATGCAACTTTCAGTTCACCAGGTTTTTGTACCAGGACCCCAGACATATCTTCTGTACCCTTAACGGATTCTTTTCCCCGGTCTGCAAAATAAAGTACAAAAAGAACAATCACGGCAACCGCCAGAATACCGATCGCCACCTTATATGTTTTCTCCATATTCATCTGTTAATCTGAATTTTATTAGCATTTAGAAGTACAAAATTAGTAAAATAATCCTGTCGGATATCATTTATTCTGATGATAAAGGTCATTTATACCAGAAAGTCTGACTTCTACTTTTGTGGGTCAAAATTTTTATTGGTTCCACCATGCAGAAAATTACTGAACATCCGATACTGGACATTGAGGTTCGGGAGACAGCAACTTTTGATTTCGAAGGCAGAGAAGTCACCGGTGATAAAGGGCTGACCATTGCGGCTGCACTGCACCAGGCAGGTTATCCTGTTCACAGCCACAGCCTGACAGGGAGAAACCGGAGCCTCGAATGCGGTATCGGTAAATGCGGTGCCCGTGAGATGCTTGTAGACGGAGAAATCAAGCGGATTTGCATCACATGGATAGACGGCGTTAAAAAGGTGAGCGAAATACCTCATGATCATCGGCCAGCTGCTCAAAAAATAGATAAAACATCTCCTGCATCGGTATACCGTTCGACCGTAACCATCATAGGTGCCGGACCGGCTGGTCTTGCCACTCGTGAAATCCTCAATCAGCACGGAATCGACAATATTGTTATTGACAATAACGATAAAATCGGCGGACAGTTCATCATGCAGACCCATCAGTTCTTCTTCTTCGAGAAAGAGCGAAAATTTGGAGGCATGCGTGGTTTTGACATTGCCAAAACCCTTGCAGGGGATGATCTGGGAGGCATCTTCCTGAATTCAACAGTTTGGGATATACTCGAAGGGAAACGACTGGCTGTTAAGAATATAGTAACTCAGGAGATTTTCTTTGTCGACACTGAATATCTGGTCGTTGCGACCGGAGCCGTTCCGTTCATGCCCGCTTTCGAGAACGACGATCTGCCTGGCGTTTATACCGCAGCCGTAGTTCAAAAAATGATGAATAACGAGTTCACCTTGCTGGGCAAAAATATTCTGACCGTTGGAGCCGGAAATATCGGATATCTTACTTCATATCAGCTTATGCAGGCCGGAGCAAGGGTTAAAGCCATTATTGAAGCCATGCCCAATGAAGGGGGATTCCCGGTCCAGGCTAACCGGGTGAGAAGGTTGGGCATTCCGGTCATCCTGAGCCATCAGATGATCAAAGCCATACCGAATGAAGACCGGACAGGCATTATAGGTGCTGTAATCGCAGAATCGGAGAATTTTCAGCCGGTTCCGGGAACGGAACAGATCATCGATGGCATTGATGCCATTAATATCTGCACCGGACTGGTTTCTGACGATCAGTTGCTGATTAAGGGCAAGGAGGTTTTTGGCCGTCATGTCTATGGGGCCGGAGATGCAATCCGGATTGGAGAAGGTACCAGTGCCGTGCTTCGCGGTAAACAGGTAGCCTTTGAAGTTCTGGACGAAATGGGTGCCCGTTTCAATTATGATGAATATCTGAAAATTTCCAAGGAATATATTGACAGTCAACAGCATCCTGTTCGGGCGATCGAATCCCCCTATCTTCCGGATTCCGCAAGAATGAACAGCAAGGGATTTGTACAGATTGACTGCCTGTATGGATTTGCATGCAATCCATGCGAATTTGCCTGTCCTCATGGCGCCATAACCAAAACTTCTACCAGTACTGTGCCCCAGATGGATTTTAACAAGTGCATCGGATGTATGGATTGCGTTTACCAGTGCCCGGGATTGGCCATTTTTGGATACAATCTCGGCAAGGATTGGTTATTCCTGCCGATTGAATATAAGGCTGTGGCAGGCTCAGAGGTATTCCTGATCGATAATAACGGTCAGATTCTGGGTACCGGGTTATTGGACAAAATCCTGAAAAAGCCTAATAAAACTGATGTTGCGAGGGTTAAAGCCCTGGATATCCACGGTGAAGATCTGGTGGAGGTCAGAGGTTTTATTGTTAAGGAGAACTATCCTGAACCGGTCTCCATCCGTCCGGCCGAAACCGCAGTTAAAACCCCGACATATGTTTGTCATTGCGACGATGTCACCCTGGATGAGATCATGGCCCGCATCGGAGATCGTAAGTTTATCTCGGTTGACGAGATCAAGCATACCACCCGGTTAGGAATGGGTGCATGCAGGGGAACAAGGTGCATCAGGCGTTTAAAATCAATGCTCCATGGCTATGGGATACAGATCGTCGGCGATGCCACCCCGCGTGGTCCTTTGTCGAATCAGATCGGTATGGGCGAACTCTATCCGAAAGATGTTCCGGAAAAGATCCGGATCGTGGACAGGGGTCGCCAGCCCCGTACAGTCAGAGTTGATTCTCTGGTAGCCGGCGGCGGTGTGGGTGGTTCTGCCCTGTTCCGTTACCTAGCCGAGGCCGGTATAAAACCGGTACTGGTTAATTACGGCCGTGGTTCCTCCTGGAGGAATATTGCCGGTGGCCGGCCAAATTTCAGTGTCCCCGAGCTTTCGGATATTGCCCGTCAGAACCTGGAAATCTTTAAAAAATTACAATCAATCAGGAATATCGACTACCGCCCCATCGATTATGTGACCTTTGCTCATGATCAGGAGATGCTCCGGGCACTTGAAGCATCCATGGCCTGGTCAAATGCTGAAATGATCGGACCGGATCAGTTTAAAAACAGGATTTCTCCTTTCATTAATCCAAACCTGAAAGAGACTTACTTTGCTGCCCAGATCACTCACGATTGCTGGCAGGCAACCCCCGGCAGGGTCATCGATCTGGTCCGGACGCTCGGCATACAGCATGGTGGTAGCGTTTGGGAAGACTGCAAACTGATTGATGCCCGGAAGGAAGAAAATGAATACCATATCCTGGTTCAGGATCATGCTAAAAACTACATTGAATTGCAGACTCCTGTTTTTATCAATGCCATGGGACCGGAAGGGTACAGAGTAGCCAACAGGATGGGGATCGAGACGGGACAGTATCCTGTTAAACACCAGGCTTTCATAACCCGGAGACTTCCGATGCTTGGTGTAAACGGTAATCCCCTGGCTATGGTTATCGACCGCAGAAAATACAAAGGTTTTGTGGCTGTCTACGGACAGCAGCTTGGCGAAACCGGCCAGATAATCGGCTGTGCTTCACCTGTTGCCGATCCGCAGCAAACCGAAAAAAACCTGAAAATCAATACACAGGAGTTTCTTGAGATTGCTTCGGAAGTATTTGTCCACTGGATTCCCGAACTATCTTCGGTCGGATTCCAGGCTGTGTGGGCCGGTTACTATGTGGAACCCCGGATGATCCTGGATCCTGACCTTGGATTATTCCTCGGTTTGAGGGGACAGGGATTCATGCTCGGCCAGTATCTCGCCAAAATGCTTGTCGATAGTATGACCGGACAGCCGGTTCCGGAATATTTCCAGCGGCTTACAATGAAAGGTGACGGTCTGCTGGAAAAAGCATTCAAATAGTCTGAAAAGGATCTTATTGAGTATAAAAAAAAGGCGGTTGGGAGCCGCCTTTTTTACCAACAACACCTATCATGTCCCCACAATCAAGAACCACCTTACAGATAAGAAGAAGTGAGAAGAAAAAAGTTCAATTGCAACTAAGTCTAAAATCCCTTGTCTGAAACTCTTATCTCAAAATCTCCTTTCCTGTCTAACCTTTTGCACATTAAAGGTAAGGGCAAAAAGGGCTAGTAGCCAAATCTTTTTAATTAATTAACATTCGAATTATTAACATTCGAATATCAATCGATATATATTCTTGATTTACAGTCTATTGCATCGAATAATTATTCACCGCGTCCCGGATTGACAATCAGATTGGCGAGTATTCTCTTGGGTACATGATGTACCTGGTTTTCATCCCTCCAGTACCGGATATCCCCGTCGGTCATTTCATCGATCACAACGGTTTCAACCGGTTTTCCGACAGCCAGAACCAAAAGAATTTCAAAAAAATCAGGGATGCTGAACAGGTTTCTCAGTTCTTCTCTTTTAATGGATGAAAACATGCAACCTCCGAAACCATGTTCAACTGCCCCCAGGATCATAGTCTGGGCCACAATTCCAAGATCGATATCAAACTTTGAGGCTAACCTGGTATCTCCCAGAATAACAACATAGCCTGTTGGGCGTTCATTCTCATCCGGTCCCGGCCAATCCTTCAGATATCCGGCCCATGCCAGTGTTCTGAAAATCAATGCACAACGATCTGTGTCATTGACAAGAATGAATTTCAGCGCTTGCTGGTTCCTGCTCGAAGGGCAAAGCCTTGCGAGCTCCACAAGCCCCATCAGCATTTCTGCGGGAACCGAAACAGAAGAATCGAAGCGGCGATAACTGCGGTTTTTACGAACTAAATCAGCTAACATATCAAATGGTGTTTTATATATTTGTGTTCAATCAAAACAATCAGAATGAATCCAGACGAATTACTCTCAAGAATTGCCAAGTGTGTTGAAAGAGGTAAAGTTAATAAAACCTCCCCGTTTCCGCCCGATATGAAAGAGCAGGACGGAGCCGATGAATTGACTGCCCAGGCTTTGGAAGCCGGAATCAGTGCTAATGAGGTTCTTCAAAAAGGACTGGTACCGGGCATGCAGATTGTGGGAGTCAAGTTTCGCGAAAATAAAGTTTTTGTACCGGAAGTGCTGATGGCCGCAAAAGCCATGAGCGCCGGCATGAAACATCTGAAACCGTTCTTCCAGTCGGGTGCTGTCAAGCGTAAAGGTGTGTTTATTATCGGGACTGTAATGGGTGATCTGCATGATATCGGGAAAAACCTGCTCGGCATGATCGTTGAAGGTGCCGGCTGGGAAGTGGTGGATCTCGGTATTGATGTACCGTCCGCAAAATTCATGGCCGCTATCGACGAACATCCGGGAGCTTTCGTAGGATTAAGCTGCCTGCTGACAACGACCATGCTGAACATGGAAAAAATTGTACATGAACTAAAGGCAGAACGCCCAGGCACCCGGGTACTTGTTGGCGGCGCACCGGTTACCGATGATTTCCGTAATCGGATTGGTGCCGACTGGTATTCGCCGGATCCTCAGGGAGCCGTGGAATTTCTGAATAAACATGTAGCGTAATGAAACTTACACCCCGTGAAAACCTGATCCGTGCAGCTCGCCGGCAGGGATTCGACTGGGTACCTATCGATCTCCTGCTATGTGATTCCCAGGTTAAGTCCTTCAAACAACAATTTGGCCATACTGATTATTTCGATTGGTTCGGCGTGGACTTTCGCTGGGTGGAGCTGAAAGAAAATCCGGGGTACACCGATCCGAAAAAGCTGTATCCGAGGGAAATCCTCCCGGAAAGCACTGAATTCGATGTGCTCGGGCTGGGCCATTCAAAAGGATCGGAGGCTGCATACCACATGACCCGCATGCACCACCCTCTCGCAGGTGCAGATTCTGTTGAGGAAATCATGAATTATCCGTTGCCTGTTGTCCGTCGCGAGGAAAACCAGGCGCTGTTTGACGAAGTCGACCGGTTGCACCGGAAGGGACTGGCAGCCATGTGCATGATGCAGATGACCATCTGGGAAGCTTCGTGGTACATTCGTTCCATGGAGGATATGCTGATGGACATGATGACCGAAGACGAAAAAGCAACCATCCTCCTCGATAAGATCGTTGATTATCAGGTGAACCGTGCAACCATACATGCACATGCCGGAGTGGATATCCTGTCGCTCGGTGATGATGTCGGTATGCAAAGCGGACCTATGATGAGTGTTGAACTCTGGGAAACGTGGATCAAGCCCCGCCTGAAAAAGGTGATCGATGCCGCCCGGAATATTAAGCCCGATATTCTCATTTTCTATCATTCCTGCGGGAATGCCACACTTTTTATTGATGGCCTCATCGATTGCGGAGTGGATATTCTGAACCCGATCCAGCCTGAATGCATGAATTTCAATGCCATTCATGCAGAATTCGGCAACCGGCTCTCTTTTTGGGGCACCCTCGGAACCCAGCAACTGATGCCGTTTGGCACTCCTGAACAGGTGAGGGATTTGTCGCTTGAACGTATCCGTACCTGTGGATCGAAAGGCGGGCTTATCCTGGGGCCCACTCATCTGGTTGAACCTGAAGTTCCATTTGAAAACCTGGTGGCCATGAAGAAAGCCGCCCTGGAGCTTTATCCAAGAAACTGATTATGAAAGGAAAAGAACTATTACTGACCGCCCTGAAGGGTGGAAGGACCCCATCGGTACCCTGGGTGCCGTTCGTCGGGGTTCACGGCGGATACCTGACGGGTAAAACCGCCTCCGAATATTTGCAGTCATCTGACAATATTGTTGCGGGAATTGATAAAGCGGTCGAGCTTTATAAACCCGATGGCATACCGGTTTGTTTCGACCTCCAGATTGAAGCCGAAGCCATGGGTTGCGAATTGACCTGGGCCGATGAAAATCCTCCAGCTGTAATTTCCCATCCGCTGGTCAGGAATAAAAAGCTGTCAGACCTGCATGTTCCCACCCCGGATCAGGGGCGAATCCCCATAGTTATCGAAGCTGCAACCAGGCTCCGTAAAAATCATCCCGATACCGGTTTGTACGGATTAGTAACGGGCCCTTTTACCCTGGGACTCCATCTTCTCGGAACCGATATATTCATGAAAATGTTCGAGGATCCGGATTACATCCATTCACTGCTGACCTTTACATCGAAAGTTACCCGGGTTATGGCGGGATATTATCTCGATGCAGGCTGCGATGTAATCGCCGTGGTCGATCCGATGACCTCCCAGATCGGCCCTGACCAGTTCGAAGAGTTCATTTCCGGTCCGGTTACGTCTGTTTTTGATTATATCAGGTCGAAGAATGGGCTCAGCTCATTCTTTGTCTGCGGACAGGCACAGCAGAATATCGAGGTGATGTGCAAAACCGGTCCCGACAATATCTCGATCGATGAGAACATACCGCTGGACTATGTTCAGGACTTATGCAGCAAATTCGGTATCAGTTTCGGCGGCAATATGCAGCTCACTCTGGTTCTATTGATGGGAACACCAGAAGATTGCCAGCGCAACGCATTGGAATGCATGAACATAGCCGGCGATACCGGATTCATTCTCGCTCCCGGATGCGATCTGCCGATGAAAACCCCGGTGGTAAACCTGCAGGCAGTCAGCCGCATGGTGAAAGATCCCTATCAGCAGGAAGTGGTCAGAACGCTGGAAAACAAAACCGGAAAGCCTAAGCTCCTCAACCTGGATGAATATGGTATGAGCAACCGGGTCATTGTAGATATTATTACGCTTGATTCGGAATCCTGCGCACCCTGTCAATACATGGTTGAAGCCGTCAAGGAGGTAGCCCCGCATTTTGAAGGACTCGTCGAATGGCGGGAACACTCGATTAAAAACCTTGAAGGTGTCACCTTTATGTCGTCTCTGTTTGTTAAGAATATCCCGACCATCTGCATCGACGGACAGATAACTTTCGTTTCCAAGATACCGCCACGGAATGAACTGATCAGGGCTATTCAGAACCGGATCAATGAAAAGCTCAAGATCAAATTAAGGGTAAAACAGGGCGAAATTCTTCTGCTCGGTTTAACACCTGAAGAAATTGCTCCTCTCCGTGAAAAAACCAATCAGGCCATTGCTGAACTTGGAGTGACCATTGACCTGCACGAGGAGACTAATCCCGAAGTGATCCGTTCGCTTGGAGTGGTTCAGACTCCTGCCTGGATCTCCATTCGTTACAAGGTCCGGAGCGAAGCAGGAAATCCGGGAATAGATGTAATCAAAGAGTGGATCAAGGAACTGGTATGAAAAAGATTCCGTTCATCCTGGTGACCGGATTCCTGGGGAGCGGAAAAACCTCACTCCTGATTGATCTGTTGAGAAAACATTCAGGTTCCCTCCGGATGGCTATTGTACAAAATGAATACTCACCGGGGCATACAGACGGAATCACTCTAAAAAAAACCGAAAATCAGTTCGGTTTGTTGGAAATCAACAACGGAAGCGTATTTTGTGCTTGCCTGCTGACTGAATTCATCGACCGGCTGGAACCTTTTATCAGGGAATATCAGCCCGATGTCATTCTCCTAGAAGCTACGGGACTCGCGGATCCGCTATCCATCGGGCAGATCCTCCAATCGGAAAAACTGAGCGATACAATCTATTTTGCAGCCTCCTGGTGTGTAATTGATGCACTGAATTTCAACAAGATAATCGATACCGTTTCCCGCAGCCGCCATCAGGTGAGGATTGCCGATCGCATCTGGATCAATAAGACTGATCTGGTCAGTGACACAGGGGAAATCCGTGAAAAGATCACCAGGCTGAATCCAGGAGCCTGTATTACTGAGACTCAATATGGAGCGACCGATCCGGTCGATTTTCTTACCCTGATTCATGAAGCTACGGAATTGCCTCCTGCCGGTATCAGTCATGAAAGTGAACCCCGTCCGGATATTGGCTCCTGTGTGGTCCGATCGAACCGGTTTTTTAATGAGTCCGAAGTGATCCGGTTTATCAGGGATTACGCTCCCGGGCTTTACCGAATGAAAGGGTATATCCGGATTGATACCACCCGCACTCTGATTGTACAGACCGTTTTTTCAGATATTTTTATGGAGCCGGCTGAAGGATATGAAGGAGCTACCGAGTTGATAGCCATTGGTCCCGGCCTTATAAACAGGGAGTTTTCAAAACATTTTCTAAGTTTACAAAAACCATTCGCATGAAAAGCCTGACTGAAAGGGTCCGCAGCGGCCGGATCGTTATTTCAGACGGTGCGCTGGGCACCATGCTGCAGACACTCGGCCTCGAACCGGGAACTTGTCCCGAAACATGGAATGTTGATTTCCCTAACCGTGTGGAATCGGTTGCCCGGGCTTATGCCGAAGCCGGATCCGAAGCGGTTGAAACCAATACGTTTGGCTGTAACCGGTTCAAGCTGGCCCATTATGGATTGCAGGACCGGGTCATCGAACTGAACCGGAAAGCAGTTGAAATCACCCGTCGTGCTATCGGTCCCGACAGGATAGTCCTCGGTTCCATGGGTCCGACCGGAGTTATCCTGATGATGGGAGAAGTATCTGAAAAGGAATTATACGAAGCTTTCAAAGAACAGTCTGTCGCTCTGGCCGAAGCAGGGGCGGATGCTATCTGCATCGAAACCATGACCGCCCTGGACGAGATTGTCATTGCCACACGGGCGGCAAAAGAAAACACGCAACTGGAGGTTATTTCCGCCATGACATTCGACAAAACCCTGCAAGGTGATTTCCGCACCATGATGGGTGTTACTCCGGAGGAGATGACCGTTGCCCTGAAAGAAGCCGGCGCCGACATTATCGGAACCAACTGCGGCAACGGGATGGAAAACATGATCCCCATCGTTGAAGCCATCCGGAAAACCGATCCCGATATTCCCATACTGGTTCATGCCAATGCAGGCCTGCCCCACTTCCATGACGGTAAAAACTTTTTCGACGAGACCCCGGAAATCACAGCCTCCTATATCCCCCGGCTGATCACCGCCGGGGCCAATATCATAGGCGGTTGCTGCGGAACAACACCGGAACACATTAAAGCGATTTACGATTTACGAATGAATCATGATGCATGATGCCAAACCCAAAAGCTTGGAAGTTTAAGGCCTGATAAGTACATTCATGCCCTGATAAAACCATAACCCATGCAATTTAAAAGACTCCTTCTCTGCCTGGCCGTGCTGCCGTGTACTCTGATGCTCAACGCACAATCCGATAAACCGGTTGTTACCGGTACTCCTGTTATCGGGATCGATATCCTGACCCGGTTGGATCTGCTTCCGCAGATCAGGACCCAGGTTTATACCGGGATGTTTTCCAGTTATGACCGCACCGGAGGAAACAATGATGGATTCGATGGCACCTATTCCTTTATCAGGAAAGAAGGAGATGACCTCGTCATTGCCGAGATGGAGGGCCCGGGTGTCGTTTACAGGATGCATATGCCGGGACCGCAGGATGGGATCATGGAGTTTTATTTCGATGGAGAGAAGTCTCCTCGTATCAGCATGGACATCCATGACATGGTTGACGGAAAGCATTTTCCGTTCCTGGCTCCTCTGGTAGGTGGCGGAGTAGGGGGACGGTATTGCTATGTGCCCCTAACCTACCAGAAATCCTGCAAGATTATTGTCAAAGCACCTATATTCTGCTTCTATGATATTAATTATGCCACCTATCCGAAAGAAACGGTCATACCGACCTTTCAGAATCCTCCGTCGGACGAATGGCTGAAAAAAGTGGAGCGAGCAGGGAGAATTATCAACGCTACCGGTACCGATATCACAAAATACCTGGTCAGTGAAGGTACCCCGATTGAAATCCGTAAGGTTTCAAAACAGGTGAAACCGGGTGTGGAAACTGAACTGTTCCGCCTGAAAAAACCGGGAAGGATTGTCGGGCTGAAAATCGGGCCTGCTTCCCTGTTTACCGGCAAGGATCGTGATATCGTCCTGAATATATACTGGGATAATAATCCTAAACCGGCTGTTTCCTCACCGGTCGGGGATTTCTTCGGATACAGTTTCGGTGATCCGGCTGTTAAATCCCTTTTTATCGGCACATCAGATGATATGAACTATGTATATCTGCCCATGCCGTTTCGCGAATCGGCCCGGATTGAGCTGGTCAATGAGAGAAAGTCAACGGAACCGGTCCAGGTACAGGCTGAAATCGAGTACGCCATGGCCGGCAAGCAGCCGACCGAAGGTTATTTCTATGCATACTGGCACAGGGAAAATCCCTGCACCGAGGGCAAACCATTTACCTATCTGAATACTAAAGGAAACGGCCATGTTATCGGCGTCATTCTCCAGTCTCAGGGTAAAAATCCGGGTGGCACCCCGTTTTTTGAAGGAGACGATATTGTAATCATGGACGGTGCCATGGGTATTCACGGAACCGGATCGGAAGATTCCTTCAACGGCGGATGGTATGATGTCCCTGCCCGTTGGGAAGAACGAGCTTCATTTCCGCTCAGTGGCTGCCTGGACTATAAGAAGTACATCAGCCGGACAGGAGCCTACCGCTGGATGATACCCGACGCATATGTATTCAGGCAAAGTATCGATTATACAATCGAACATGGTCCGGAAGGGAACCTTGAAAATACCGATTACACTTCGGTAACATTCTTCTATTCCGCCGGGCAACCCTCTGTCGACCTATCACTGCCGGAAGTTGCAGCCCGCAGGATTTCAGATCCAGATAAAGTTGTTTTCGTTCCGGGATGGAATGTTCCGATTCATTCCTGGTCACTGAGCAATGCCACGCTGGAAAAAAGATCCGATAAGGTAGGAAACGGGCGCATCCGGTATCTGTCGATGAAAGCGACGGGAACGGAGCCATTCGGACCTCACCAAATCTCTTTCATTTTTGATCTGCCGGCTGCCGGGAAATACCGTGTAAGCGTCAAAACCATTATGGGTCCCGATTTAGGAATCATGCAGATGTATCAGCACGACAGTCCACTCGGCGAACCTGCCGATCTTTATTCTGAAGAATTAATGGCCAGTCCGGTTATCCTGATGGGAACAGTCGATGCAACGGAAGGAGACAATGTAATCTATTTCCAGATTGCCGGACAAAATCCAAAATCAACAGGTGCTGGAATGAGTTTCCGGGAAATTATTTTCGATAAAGAATAATAGATTTCTGTCAAATCCTATTCTCTTAGAGTAGTTTTGATGATGGGGTCATACTAAAAGGCGTCACGTGTCACGCGTCACGTTTTACCTTTGGCTACTGCCGACGCATAATATCTTGCCATAAAATCATACACTACCAGCTCCTGCAACCGGTGCCGGGTGCGAAAAACGCGGTTGAGGCTCATGTGGATCATGTCGGGCAGGACTCCCGACGTCTCCAGTTCCTCACGGATTGCAAAGGTTTCCTTGATCTGTCCGATGACGGAATCTGTTTGCATAAAGCTTTCCCAGGCATCCTGGTGCAAGACTTCCGGATGGTCCAAAATGCCGGCAAGCTCTTTAACAGTCGAACGGTATTTTGCATCCAGCTGGCTTTTCATTCGATGGTTAATCCCGAATTCTGTCGATAAGGATTCCCTCATCTGTTGAAGGAGCATCAACTTACCCCCAGTCGAAAACCCGAACCGGTCGAGCATCCAATCGATACGGGCAACTCCTGTTTTCCATAAAGCCGATTTTTCATTTTCCGTGCTGTCAGCGAGAACCTCCAGCCAAAAGAGAGAATCCCGGTAAAACCAATCCTCGATGAGGCTCATCCGTTCCAGTCCGTACCGGTTAACCTCCGGCTCATAGGTTCCCGCCTCTATCTTCCACATCCTTTCATCCTCAAGCCAGTTCCGGCAATCGGAGGAAATAAGGCTCAGCAGCAGGCCGGATTGAAGCGTATCAGCTAATCTGAACCGTAATCTTAGATGATAGTCCTGGTCGAGATATCGTACGAAATAAAACAGTTTGACAGTTTCCGATCGGATCCATGCGTTCAACAGTAACCTGAAGGAGCCGGTGAGCCACTCCTCCAGTGCCTGGGGACCACCGTAGATCCTCAGGTAGAGCCAATCGCTGCCGGGCGGATGCCGTATTATATCCTGATTCATATCTGCTTATAACATAGAATAATCTGGTTGGCAAAGGCACCGCCGGGTCCGGTTACCGGGGTATCAGCCTGATAAAACGGACAGACCCTGACACTGTTCAGGTTATGAATAACCTCCCAGAAAGCCAGAACCAGGCCCGGATGGTTCCAGTCGAAAAACAACTCAAGATCGCCCGACATCCAAAGCATCCGGTCGGGCATCTTTCGCTGGTTCTTCCAGTGGATGAGCGAGCATGTGTCCGTTTCACCTTTATCAGGTCTGATCCATTGTTTCAGGTCGGCCGGGTGGAAGGTCCAAACAGGAGCCGACAGGATCAGGTTTTTAAAACGGATGCCGGGTATGAAAGGAGCTTGCCGGGCAGCTTCACCCCAGGAAGGCCTCCAGACAGGATCGGGATCCTGGAGCTGGTAACGGTGCAGGAACTTATACAGGGAGAGCTTGCCCAGACTATGATTATAGGCATTGGTCATCCGGGGTTCAATCTTTTTTCCGGTAGTAGCAGAAGTAAGTACGATTCGTTTGCCGGCAATCGAAACCAGCAGGTCCGTTACCGGAATCTGATTCTCCGCCGGTTTTTCCGACCTGGCCAGATAAGGGATCTCATAATCATAGGAGAATGGCCTTTGCAGAATATTGCCGGTCCGGTCTTCAGGAAGGTGTACCACTTCCGCATAAATTGAATCCGGATTGGTCTCCTGTTCATCTCTGATCAGCTCTTTCACCCATTCCATGGTGTGTGAGGGATCGGCAAAGCCAAACCGCCCCAGGAGAAAAGCCGGATGACCGCCGGCCCCATGGATCAGATGTACCGCTGCATCCCCCATCACCGGGTCGGTAAAAAGTTCGGAAAATGCCCATACCTGGTACGGCCATTCCCCATCATGAAGGTTAAGCGACTGCAGGTCTTGCGAGGTTAATTCCAGATACAGGTCACCGGAAGCGAGAATATCAAATAAACGTCCGGCAAGCCAGGGATTTCCCGGATTACCCTGATAAACAGAAGGATTCAAACCTGGGCGCCAGAGCAAGTCATCGATCCAGGGAACCGGATCGGTCCAGTAATTTTCATTGTTACCCTCAAGCCCGATACCCGTTTCCGGATCCAATACTTTTACGAGCTGGACACTTCGCTCACCATACCGCCTCCTGAAAGCCTCACGGAATCCTTTCAGGGGGTCTGCCGGCGTCGCAGATGAAAGCGCCCTGACAATCCTGATACCCAGCAGAACCTGGTTGGCCAGATCCCGGCTGAGGATTATTTGTTCCGTTCCGAGCTTCATGTCCGCCTGGATCAAGTGGTTTTCCGAAACCTCGACCGGGATCGTCCTTGCCAGGCTGCTTAAATGCTCGCGTTGCGGCAGTAGTGATCCGGGATGGTTAATTTCTTTAATAGATCTGTTTAGCAGAATCAATGATTCTGCAGAAAGATTTCCCGGCTTGATCCGTTTACTAATCTTGACAATAGAATCAAGATACTCAGGTCCTGACACCACCGGCTCCAATTCGCTGATCAGTACCTGAGACTTGATGAGTGAATCGGCAAAAGCTGAAATCTCAGGCTCATTATATCCCAGATGTTCCAGGTACTTATGAATCTCCGCAAGCTTTTTCCCTGATGCACAGTACTCAAGGAGGCCGCAGAGAATGCCGTTATCATCGACAGTAACCACATCATAGATTTTACTCCTGACGCCGGGTACCATCTGAATTTCTATATAATGCCACCGGTCCCCTACCCTGTATAGACTGCTGTTCGGCGCAAAACAGAGGATACTGCGGATGGCCGGATCAGAAATAAAATAGCGTGCAACACACATAAGATACTCCATATCGGGGCGGACATGCAGCCGGTGGTTCCGTGATCCGGAAAGCCTGATGTCTGTTTCGTTGCCGGTCTTTCCAGTGGAAAACCCGGCAAACGTCCCAAAGGGTGTACACCTTGAAGACAAACGGATCAGATATCTCAACAAGGAAAGCAGCAATTCTCTATCCGGCGGCTGCTTCTCGTTGCTAAATGCCTTGTCAATCAAGCGGCTGAATTCATAACTTCCGAGAACGACCGCTTCGCGGATGATGGGATCATTGTATGTTTTACGAAGGAATCCTTCAATATCTTGTATTGCAGAGGGTATCCGGTTCAGGGTTTCAACGGATAACAGCGGTGCCCGCAGCGTAAACCACGGGTACGCCTCGTAACTGGTTCGTTTGGTCATTCAGGAACGGAATCAGACAAAGATATCAACCGGCTCTTCATTGATCAGGCCGGCTTCGAGCGATTTTTCAATTAGCATATGAATAGCCTGACGTCCTTCATCTCCTAATTCAACAGTATGTTCCGTCACAAAGGCTTTTACATGTGATTCCAGAACATCCTGTTCCATTGTCTGGGCAAATTTTCTCATATAAGGAACAGCACCTTCCGGATTATCCAGGGCCATCTGCAAACTTTTACGAATCAGACGGTTAATTGTAACGACAAGATCGGGCCGTAAACGCCGGTGTGCCATGATCCCACCCAATGGGATGGGAGTTGAGGTGGCCTCTTCCCAGTAGGCTCCCAGATCGCGCAGAAGAACCAGTCCCTTTTTCTGATAGGTGAACCTGTTTTCATGGATCAGTACCCCGGCATCCACTTTCCGGTCTATGATAGCCTGCTCGATATCGGAAAACACGAATACTTTCTTTTCCTTGATTAAAGGGTAAGCCATCCTCAACAAAAGGTTCGCGGTGGTATATTCGCCTGGAATTGCAACGTTCAGGCTGACGTAGCGCGGATCGATGCATTGATCGCGGGCCACCAGCAGAGGCCCGTTTCCCCTTCCAAGGGCACTGCCTGAATCGAGCACCTGATACTCTTTCCAAACATGAAGCCAGGCATGATAGGACAGCTTGGTAATATCCAGTTCACCTTTGAAAGCCATCAGATTAAGGTCTTCAACATCACTCAGATAGGGTATGAAATCGATCCCCTCCGTATCGATCCTTCCGTTGATTAAAGCATCGAAAATAAAAGTATCATTAGGGCAGGTGCTGTATCCAATCCTGATTTTCATAGCAACCGGGTTAAAGTTTGAGTCAATGCTGCAATGGCCTCTTCCGTTTTCCAGTTATACCGTTCCCTTATACCCGTGTAATTAGATATTGCACGGATCTGTACAACAGGGATATCATCCTGTTTACATACATAGACGACCGCAGCGCCCTCCATGCTTTCAGCCTGGGGATTGAATTGCCTGATCATCTGGGCTTTACGTTCCGGACTACCGGTGATCCTGTCGACAGTAATGCTGCTGACGCACTCAAGATGCAGGGACCTATCCTCTGGAGTTTCGAGCCATCCGCCATGGAATGGTTTCTCATCCGGAGCCCACAGGGCTTCATGAAATATCCAGCGAAAAATGCCTCCATGATCAATCCCGACATCTGCGAAGGTGTCACGGGTAACCTGAACCACATCGCCTGGCTGAAGAGGAAGAAAGTAACTGCCGGCTATTCCGGCATGCACAACGTGGTCATATCTATTAGCTGAAAAATGTCGTGTCAGGTTGTAGAGGACCGGAACCGTTCCGATACCGGCAATCATCATCTTCCGGTCTGCCCCCGGCAATTGATAGAGATTTGGCTCCCCTGCCGGAATAAATCCGGCCGATTGGATCAGGGGAGTTGCCTCGGCCAGGGTTGGGAAAACAAAAAGCCGGTTCATCGGTTTGGTATGTTATGACTATCGAAGATAACTCTTCTGAACAAAAAAAATTCTTTCTTTGTCCTCACATTCGGTCAAAAAACTAAGAAATGGAAATTTATTCCGATGATAACGAGGGTAACGGCTATGAACGGATAGACCGGTATAACGATGAAAAGACCCGTGAAATAGCGGCTCATTACAAAGAGATACTGGATCTGATCGGGGAAAACTCAGAGCGTGAAGGTTTGCTGAAAAGCCCTCTACGGATTGCCAAAGCCATGCAGTTCTTTACCCACGGTTATCAGTTGGATCCGGTGGAAATGCTCAGATCGGCAACTTTTCATGAAGACTACCGCCAAATGGTGATAGTTAAAAATATCGAGATATACAGTCTTTGTGAGCATCATTTACTCCCGTTCTTCGGGAAAGCCCACGTAGCTTATATTCCAAACGGTCAGGTAACCGGGCTCAGTAAGATAGCCAGGGTGGTTGAAGCCTATGCCCGAAGGCTCCAGGTGCAGGAGCGGTTGACTACCCAGATACGTGATTGCATCCAGGATACCCTTCAACCCCTGGGGGTTGCCGTGGTCATCGAGGCGCAACACATGTGCATGCAGATGAGAGGTGTTCAGAAACAAAATTCAGTTACTACCACCTCCGATTTTACGGGGGCATTCCTCCGTACTGCCACACGCGAGGAATTCATTCACCTGATCAACGCAAGACTGCACTAGGAACTGATTCAAATAACCTAACCTATGAAGAAAGCATTTGTTTTTCCCGGTCAGGGAGCACAATTTCCCGGTATGGGCAAAGATCTGTTTAACCATTCCGGCCAGGCACGTGATTTATTCCAAAAAGCCGATCAAATACTGGGATTTTCGATCAGTGATATCATGTTCAACGGTATGGAAGAGGATCTGCGGCAGACGAAAGTCACCCAGCCGGCCATCTTTCTCCATTCCGTCATCCTGGCTACCGTTATGGGTGGAAACTTCAATCCCGATATGGTTGCCGGCCACAGCCTGGGAGAATTTTCTGCACTGACTGCGGCAGGCGCTCTGAGCTTTGAAGATGGGCTTACGTTGGTGTCAAGGCGTGCCATGGCCATGCAGAAAGCATGTGAGATGGCTCCTTCCACCATGGCTGCCATCCTTGGCATGGACAATGAAATAGTCGAAAAGGTATGTGCGGAAATTCATGAAGTGGTTGTCCCTGCCAATTACAATAGTCTTGGACAGATTGTAATATCAGGTTCATTTGAGGGGATTGATAAAGCAATCCTGAAGCTACAGGAACTGGGCGCCAAACGTGCACTCAAACTGCAGGTGGGCGGAGCTTTTCATTCGCCCCTGATGGAACCTGCCCGTGCCGAATTAGCTAAAGCAATAGCAGAGGCCCCGATCGTTTCACCTGTTTGCCCGGTGTATCAGAACGTCACTGCACTTCCTGTCATGGATCCTGAAACCATCCGCACAAATCTTATCGCACAGCTGACGAGCCCGGTCCGATGGACTCAAACTGTACAGAATATGATTGCAGGTGGGGCAACCCGGTTTATTGAAGTGGGACCCGGAACTGTTTTACAGGGACTGATCAAAAAGGTTGACTGTAATGTCGAAGCTACCAGTGCAGCATTTTGACCTGCACACTGTTGCTGGTAAAATCAGGTAATGAGATCAGGATTCTTGGGAAGGGTAAAGGTTACCCGGGTCCAGATCCCGACCTCGCTGGTGACCCAAATCCTGCCTTTGTGATTCTCGATGATCTGCTTAACAATGGAAAGCCCGAGGCCGGATCCTGTTTTTATATCTTTCGGAACATTACTTGCCCGGTAAAACTCATCAAATATTTTCGGAAGCTCCTCGTTGGGAATCCCGATCCCTGAATCTGACACTTCCGTGATAATGTGATCCGGCCGGTTCTTCACCGAAATATTGATGTGACCTCCCGGTGGAGTGTATTTCACGGCATTCATCAGGAGGTTGGAAAATACTTCTTCAAGAGTATAGGGATTACCCACGATCTTTCCGATGGTATTGTCGAAATAGAAATTGAATACGATGGATTTGTCCCCTGCCAGGATCTGGGCTGTCGATACCACTTTTTGTATTAAGTCTTTCAACAGAAACTCTTCAAACTCCTTTTCTAACTTTAGACGCTTCTGAGTAAGATTTAGCAGATCCCTGACAAAACCAGTCAGCAATTCCGTCCTTTCGTATGCCCGGTTGATGAATTCCTCCTGACTTTCATTCAGAGTCCCTGTGATTTTTGTACGGACAACAGACAGGCTGCTCATAATAGCTGCCAGATGTCCTTTAATATCGTGTGTTACACGTAATACATATTGATGCTGCAGTTTATCCTTCTTTTCCAGTTCAATATTTGATCTCACATAAGATTCTTCGATTTTGATTGATCTGGTAACGATCATATGGGTCAGGCTGACTAGCAGGATGGATGTAAAACTGAAAATGAACCCGATTCCGTAGAGATAAAACTGATTATGGTATAAATCATGATTTACGAATCCCTCCAGATGATAGTGTGGGATAATCCCATAACATTCCAGAAAGGCCAGGAGCGCAGCAAGGAAAAGTGCAAAGCCCGTATGCAGATAGCTTTCAACCGAGGAGAATATGGAACTGGCAATAATCATGTGAAAAAAGAAGAAAATAAACAGAGGATTTTCTATGCCCCCGGAATAGTGAAGCATTAAGGTCAACATAATAAGATCCGTTACAATCTGGAAATGAATTTCCCGTTTGATCCAAATGATTACCCGGCCTCCTTCCGACCTGATGATCCGACGCAGGAGGAGAATGTGAATACTGTTTAGGGTCAGAAGAATCAGGGTGAGGATATATATTGATTTATCCTGAATGGATACTCCTAACAGGTTTTTAACAATATAGGCTGATAATATAAGAACGGCAATGGCAATCCATCTGATTCTGATAAACCATTTGGCAAATAGGACATGGGCAGGGATCAGTCTTTTATCCATGCTAACTTGACAGAATATCTTCAATCATTTTCGCCAGGAATAATGGATCGACCGGTTTATCCTGAAACCAAACATTGGGAAACAAAACCTCATCTTCCACGCCTGAAACCAAATTAACCCCGAGTTGATCGATCATACCCGTCAGGATAATGATTGGCAACTTTTTAAAGTCGGGTTCTTTTTTAATTAAGTGTAACAGGTTGTATCCCTCAAGATTGGTTTTCATCATCACATCGAGAACCAGCAGATCAGGTTTTTCACTTCGAAGCAAGGCTAAGCCGTTGATGCCGCTTTCGGATGTAATCACAGCAAATCCCTGACTCTCAAGCGTAACTTGAAAAGATCTTAACAGATCTTCATCGTCATCAATAATTAAAACTCTTTTATTCATAGCAATTGATTTACATTAATATTCGATCATACATATTCAACTTCACCGATTAAACCATCTATCTGGGCAAGAATCTGCGGATCGGTAAACTGGCGTCCTTTAATGGCAGATGAAGGGCAAGCGGCTACGCAAACACCGCAAGCTTTGCAGAGAGCACTGATGATATGGGTTTTACCTTTTTCTTCGTCGAATTCAATAGCGCTGAAAGGGCAAAGCTTGTTACAGAACCGGCAGCCTGAGCAAGTATTTTCATCGACCTCCGAGAAGATGGCGTCGACCTCGATTTTACCCTTGGATATCTTCGCCAGGATCCGGGCAGCAACTGCCCTTGCCTGTGCTACCGTATCCGGAATATCTTTGGGTGCAACACAGGTTCCGGCAATGAAGATTCCGTCAGTGGTGGTAGCCACAGGCTCCAGTTTCGGATGACTTTCGATAAACCATCCGTCTTTATCCTGACTGATATTGACCAGGTGCGCCACCTCAGGAGAATCATCGCGGGCTTCCATTCCAACCATCAGAACGACCAGGTCAGCTGGAATTTCGATAAGTTCACCCGAAAGTTTTTCATTGACTTCAATCAGCATTTCACAATCGTCCTTCGGTCCTGCCCGATGAATAACTGGGCGGTCATTTTTTTCATACATAAGAAATAAGGTTTTAACCTCCGAAGAGCGATTATAGAAATCTTCATGGCCTTTCCCAAAGGCGTGCATATCTATATAAATGTCTGACACATAGCATTCCGGATTAGCAGATTTAATCTCATGGACATACTTTAGGGCTGTCATGCAGCATACCCGGGAGCAATAAGCATGAAATTCTAAATTCCTGCTTCCGACACAATGGATAATGGCTACATATTGCGGAATCCTGCCCTCCTTTGTTTCAATGCGCCCTGCACGAATCATCTTTTCCAGTTCAAAGGAGGTAATCACGTTTGGCAGTTTCCCGTATCCATAATGGGTGACCCGGGAAGCATCAAATTCCTTGTATCCTGTACATACGGCTATATTACCGATCCGGATTTCGGAAGGCTCATGCACCGCGCTTCCCTTTCCATTCTGTTTTTCGATAACAGCTGTGAAATTTCCGACAAATCCGGTCAGGCTGGTTACTTTTGATTGCAGGTGCAACTGAATCTGCTTGTTGTTGAAAACCCGTGTGATACGTTCCGTTAAAAGATCACGCGCTGAATAGAGGTATGGAGCGGTAAGGTCCACACGTGCCAGATTGCCGCCAAGTTGGCCATCTTTCTCAACCAGAAAAACCAGATGACCGGCATCCGCCAGCTCCAGGGCGGTAGTCATTCCCGCAATACCTCCTCCGATAACCAGCGAATTCGGACACATGTCAACAGATACACTGTCAAGCGGCTCATGAAGCTCCACACGTTTAACGGCTGCGTAAGTTAAAGCCATAGCTTTCTTGGTTGCCTCCGCCTGATCATCATGAACCCAACTGCATTGTTCGCGGATATTCGCCATCTCAAACAGGTATTGGTTGAGACCAGCAGCTTTCAGGGCCCCCCTGAAAGTTCGCTCATGCATACTGGGACTACATGCAGCAACAACGATACGGTTGAGCCTATTTTGCTTGATATCCTGGACAATCATTTCCTGGCCGGGATTCGAACACATATACTTATAGGTTTTCACCAAGGCAACATGAGGAACCGTGGAAATATATTTCGCCACTGATTCCACATCCACAATTTTGGCAATATTGGTGCCGCACATACATAAATAAACGCCTATTCTGCACTCTTTCATGGCTATTAATATTACATAACCTTATAGGAATAAGAGGATGATACAGGTTCCTGCCTTTTCAGGGCTTCCCGGCGTATGCCGGCAAAGTACATCGCCAACGGTCTGTACACAAGATGCGACCATTTGCTGAAGGGCATCCTCAGTAACCAGGGAACCACAGCCATCAAATGAATAATATAAGCAACATTAGCAAATTCAAGTAGACCCGTGCGATGAAAAACATGCTGACAGATACCAGTCAGGACAATGATAAACAAGAGAATAACAAACACCCAGTCAGTACTGTGGGATTTTTTATATTGAACAAAGTTCTTTCTAATACGGCTCCTGATAAAATAAACTGTACCAATTGTCAATCCGATGCTTGCCAGGTAACCGAAAATATGGACTGACCAGTCTATGCCGGGTCCGAATTGCAGCTTCTCAAGAAACACCATGACCAATACCAGCATGGTGACATATCCCAGCATTAAACCAAGGTGGACGATCCAGGGCATGAAAACTTTCACTGTACGCTTGCTTTCACATTGTGCATACCTTTTCTGTGTAAAGAAATGCCATACTATCAGGGGTAGTTTCTTGAAGTATAACCACAGGGGAACCGGAAAGCTGGTCCCCCTGATAATGACAAAAAACCACATGCGTATTGCATTGATTATCAGGAAAAAAGCGAGACTTGCACCGACAAGCAAGTCAAAGCGGTGGATAAAAGGACTGGGCAAAAAGGCTCCTTCCCCATCATAAATACTGAAATTCCCCCTTGAAAGCCCATAAAACAACAGGAAGGCTCCGGTTAACAAAGAAACACCGATAACCGCAAGCACTTCAGTGGTTATCGATCTGAAAAATTGCCTGGCAATACCCGTGAAATCGTAACGGGAGATCAGCCATCGACGAAGGCTCATCATGGTTTCACCAGGATCCGCTTCACGCGGGCACTGTTCTGAACATTGTCCGCAATAATAGCACAGCCATGGTTCAAGGGTGGTTTCAATTTTTCGTCCCAGCCCCATTTGTAATTGGCGCATAGACTTCCGGGGGAACCGGTACACCTCATCTGCATGGGGACACACTGCCGAACAATCACCGCAATGATAGCAGAACTGTACATCCTCTGCTCCGAAACGTTCCAGATCATCAATAAGTCGCGGATTAACTCTGATTGCCATAATCACCTCCTTAAAGTACATGAATGGTTTTAGCCCTGGCTTCAATGTCGCTGAGCGAGACGCTGGACAAATGTCCAATGCCTCTCCCGCTCGTAATGCTGCGTAAAACTCCCGCCGCTACAGCAGATGCCTGTGCCACCGTATCAGGGATGTCTTTCGGGCCCTGACACATTCCTGCCACATAGATTCCACCTCTTTCTGTATCGGTGGGATTTCCGTTATAATCCAATTCCGAGAACCAGCCATCGGAATCTCTAGTAATTCCGAGCATATTACTGATTTCCTCAGTACCCGGTGAGGAGATGAGACCGACTGCCAGTATAACCATATCAACTTTAAATTGAACCAGGCGATCCTTAATAATATCTTCTCCCTTGACTATCATCTGACCATTTACCATTTCAACCGAAGCCGAATGGCCCCTGACCACAAACGTTCCCTCGTTCCTGATCCGTTCAGCGAATTCTTCATATCCTTTACCGAATGCACGCATATCAATATAGAATTCATAGCATGCAACGTCCGGTATCTTTTCTCTGATCAGATGGGCAAATTTTAGGGAATACATGCAACAAACGCGGGAGCAGTAAGCGTTGTACTTCTTGTTTCTGGAACCTACACAGTGAATAATAGCCACGCTCCGTGGAGGAACTCCTTCGGGAATAAACACCCATTCTTCCTGCTGAAGTTTTTTATTAAATAATTTGGTTTTAGTTACAATTCTTCCTCCTGTCGATCCGGAGGCATTGGTCAGGCGTTCAAATTCGATTGAGGTCAGGACATTGGGGTACTTCCCATAACCGTATTGTTCAATTTTTCCAACATCCAGCAATTCATAGCCGGTTGCTATGATAATATTGCCGACCTCTATATCGAGATAAGTTTCGGTTTCCGAAAGATTGATACATTCTTTAGGGCATTTCTTAACACAGACACCACATTTCGTCCCATCCGAAAGGACATAGGAGCATGATGCCTCATCGATCAGGAAAGCATTGGGCACTGCCTGGGGAAACGGTATATAAACAGCTTTCCGTTTGGAGATTCTTGCATCAAACTCACTTTCTACCCTCACCGGACATACATCAGAACACAAACCGCAAGCAACGCATGATTCTACATCTATGCGACGAGGTCGTTGACGAATCCTAACCTTGTAAGCACCGGGATTCCCGCCGACTTGGGTAACATTTGAATAAGTAAGCAGCCGGATCATATCATGTTGCCCCACCGAAACCATTTTTGGTGTCAGGATGCAGGCTGCACAATCAAGCGTTGGAAAGGTTTTATCAAACATGGCCATATGACCGCCGATGGTGCCGGTCTGTTCAACAAGATAAACCTGTTTACCCGCGTTGGCGATCTCAAGGGAGGCCTGGATTCCTGCAATTCCCCCACCAATAACCAGCGTGGAATGGTGAACCGGATTCCCCGTCGGAACAGCAACCAGGGCAAAAGGGACGCCCATGTTGGCACATGCAACCGTCGCCTTGGCTCTATCGAGTGCAATCGCACCGGTTGCTCCGTGCTCCCGGAAAGAAGCCAGCCTGACTTCATTCGTATTGCAACCGGCCAGCGCCATGGCTTTAGTAAAAACAGGCTTATAATAACCAGGCATATCACCTGCGATTACAATTCTTTCGAGTTTGTTTGCCTGAATCAGATCGACCAGAGCAGATGCTTTCAGATGAGGTTTCAGTCCATAGTTCTGAACGATCTCGACATCAGGCAAGTTAGCTGCATATTTTGCAATAGCATCCACATTGAGGTTCTTTGCATCTTCAACCTGGCAGAAAAAAACACCGCTTCGCATTTTATCTCCTCCTGTTCAAGAAATTTCTAAAAATTAGTTTCTCGTGAAACGTTGCAATAATTCTCCTTTTGCATCCCGGATCTCCAGGCTCATGGGCATTTCTCCGGGAAGACTGTGAGTAGCACACGAGAAGCACGGATCATAAGCCCTGAAGGCCATTTCTACCATATTTAATATCCCGTCGGTTACCGTTATCCCTTTTTTAATAAGCCCCTGGGCTGCTTTTTTTATTGACATTGTAATCGCTGCATTATTATTGGTCGTTCCGACAATTATATTAGCTTTAGTCAAAATCCCCCTTTCATCTGTCCAATAATGGTGAGTAAGTGTGCCTCTCTGTGCTTCCACGATCCCAACGCCCTCGCCCACAATTCTATCCAGCGGGGCTCGAAGCTCTTTTCCTGTGATATCTGCATCCTGAACCAGTTCAAGACAATGTTCAGCAGCATATAGCAATTCTATTAGCCTGGCCCAATGCATGGCCAGGGTTGCATGAACGGGTTTTCCTCCCAGGATTGAATACATGCGTTCGTACTCATTTTGAGCAAGTGGTGTAGCCATTCCATCTGATGCGTTTAATCTGGATAATGGCGTGGCGTGGTAAACACCCGAATCTTGTCCGTCGATAAATCCTTTCCACCCGATCTTTTTCAGATACGGAAATTTCAGGTAACTCCACGGCTCAACCCGTTCCCCTACATAATCACGATATTCATTCGGTGAATACTTGTAAAGTTCCTTTCCCTGCGTGTCTACGACCCTTACCTTGCCATCATAAAAGTTAACCTTGTTATCCGCATCGACGAGTCCCATGGAATGCAGACGAAGAGAGTAAGGTCCGTTCAGAATAATATCAACGTATTGCTTGTTGGAGAGGACAACATCTTCGAAAATCTTGAGTGAGAATTGTGCAAATTTTACGAAACCGTTAGCTTTCCCGATAATGTCATCGCGTTCCTGTTCCGTAAGTCCTCTTCTCACACCCCCGGGGATGTTCATCACCACATAGGTCTGGTGCCCTCCTAATAAAGCCTGGATTTCCTGAGCGATCCTTCGTTGTTTAATCACTTCAGTACCGATTTCAATACCCACCTTATTAATTACACCCAAAATATTTCTTTCTGCTTTCGGAGCCTGAGGTCCGACGACAAAATCCGGTGCTGCAAGTGCATAAAAGTGAGCTATATGGCTGTGAACAAAATGAGCCATATAGAATAATTCCCTGAGTTTTTTTGCGGTCGGGGGAGGTTGTACGCCAAAGACAGCATCGACTGCTTTTCCGGAGGCCATATGATGGCAGCCAGGACATACACCGCAAATTTTAGCCACAATCGCTGGTAATTCTTCGACTGGCCTGCCTTCGCAGAATTTTTCAAATCCCCGGAGTTCCGGGACCTGAAAATAAACATTGCTTACCTCACCTTCGTCGTCAAGAAAGATTTCTATTTTTCCATGGCCTTCAAGCCTGGTAATCGGGTCGATGGTTATTCTCTTCATCATAGTTTCCTCCTTATCAATGCAGCAGGAAGACTAAAGCGGTACAATGTTCCGGCGGGATCAACAATATCCTCGATTATTGCTTCAATCTCCTCTGGCTCTTTTGAATCAATTATGCTGGCCAAGGCTGACATCATCTTAGCCCCGGGATCCACTACATCTGCTGTTGGGCCATAGCATCCGCGGCAGGGAGAATTCCCTTTTATGCAACGATGGCCACATCCCGATCGGGTGGCGGGTCCCATACAGACAACTCCCTGTTCCATGAAGCAGGTAACCCCGTCATCGTAAACCTCCCACGGACGATTGAATTTTTTTATCAGTTTGTTCTCGGTTTTGATACGTATGCACTCCTCACACTGTGCTTTTGTTCCTGCTCCAACCACGGCGCCTTTGGGTGGCAGCTCCTCTCCTTTGACAATAGCTAAAAAAACTTCTACCAGCCGCTCCGTTTGGGGAGGACAGCCCGGAAGATAATAATCTACGTCAACCACCTTGTCCAAAGGACGAACATCGTTATAGAATACAGGAAGTTCAAGGGTCCCCTCTGAAGCTTCATATTCACATAAGGGCCTTGTCTTCAAAGGGTTGATGGTCGATTCACTTTCGTCGTATACCCTCCGGAAAATATCTGCCCGAGTGGAAAAATTGGCTAAGCCGGGGATTCCGCCGAGGTGAGCACAACTGCCATAGGCAACAAGGATTTTTGACTTTTTCCTGAGCAGTTTTGCGATACGTTCATTTTCGCTGTTCCTGACGGCTCCATTGTAAAGAGTTAGATCTATAGATTGATCCGGCATGTCTTCTACATCCTGATACTTGATATCCAACGCAATAGGCCAGAAAACAATATCTGCCGCCGCAATCACATCAAAGAGCTTTTCGTGTACATCAAGTACCGATACACAACACCCTCCACAAGCAGATCCCCAATAGACGGCCAGTTTAAGCTTAGGTTTTTGTTCGTCCATCTTTCATTCGGTTAAGGTTAGGTCAATTCTTCCATTACGTGTTTTATCCTGCAGGGTCCCAGTTCGGTAATCGTTTCCGTGAAACTATTAACCAGATCGGCAAATTGCTTTCCTTCACTGGCACTGATCCATTCCAATTTGAGCCGCTCCTGTTCGATCCCCATTTGTTGAATGTACTTTTGAAGAAGATGAAACCTTCTCAAGCAACGGTAATTACCTTCCTGATAATGGCAATCCCCAGGATGACATCCGCAGATCATCACACCATCCGCGCCACGGATAAACGCCCTAAGAACGAATGTCGGTTCAATGCGGCCTGAACACATCACACGGATAGCACGTACATTGGGCTGGTATTTCATTCGCGATGTACCTGCAAGATCTGCTCCCGTATAGGAGCACCAGTTACACAAAAAAGCCAGGATTTGCGGTTTGAATTCCATATTTACTAACCTCCTATATGATCGGATTGCATGATTATGACTAATCGGTACCAGAAAACTATCAATGCTGAAGAAGGAGCATAATACTTAGGACGAACTTGATATTATACCCGGAAAGATGAGAAGACTCCTGTCAGGCATATCTGCATGACGAAGACGATCCAAATGTCAGCAGGTTATTCCTGCTGCTGCCGAAATCAATAAAAGCCCTGATCCCCAACGTAAACATATCGAGATCAGGGGCTTGGCCAGTAGAAATCCAGCAACTGGCGAGCTAAAAAGGTAACATCCTTTCCATAATTTCGAGGGAACATGAAAATGTCGGTAACATATAGTTCCTCTTTTCATCAGAATAAAGATATATGTTATTTCTTTCACAATACAAATCTTAAATCAAATTGAAAAAAAATTATCGAAACCAATTGATGCATATGTTTTTATGCAACCCATCGGGTGCCAACTCCGATAGTCAATACCAGCAGCATCCGGAATTGGAAAAGGATGACAAGCACTCTGGTTTTCGACAGCATGGGGGAAAAAGACAATCCAGATTCCCGACCTTAAAGACTAGGGTTTGACATTGATCAATTATTACTACCGCGCCAGGCCTGAGCATATTAACAATTCATTTTGCCTGATAATTACGGAGTGTTTGCATCCTACCCGGTTGCAGATCCCGATGCAATTTGAGAAGCTCAGTTCACGGTCAAGAAACAGGGCAATCATGCTTGCGCCACATTCACATGGGGAGTAAACAGGTAAAGCTTCTCCGCATACCGGACAAAAAAACTTCATCAAAGCATTATCTATCAGCTGGATACGAAGATCGATCCTGGTTTTATTACCGCAAACCGCACTCAAAGCTATATGACCGGTTTTCCGGCCTGATTTTACTTTCAGCAGAATCCCTTTATGGTCATCGACAATCACATCATTGCTGATCAGATTATGCCCATGGTTGCAGTAACACGATTCTATAACGAAAGGTTTGAGATTCGGCTTGTGGACAGGTTTGATCATTTTCTGTGGAACCGGGATATTCAGGGTTCCTCTTGAGGTGAAAGCTTTCATGACTATCGCTTTTTAATCATTGTACAAAGATACACTCGGAATAAAGGTATTCACTGACCTCTTTGAGGACCTTGGGATATTTCTCCTGCAGCTGTTCCGAAAAAACGTCGGAGAAAACCCGGTCCTCGAGGATTTCAACTGCAATGATGGTAATATCACGTGGAACCTTCAGCTGCAACCTGTTGGCCAGAGAGAGAGCATTCAGAAAGCTGATGTCGTGCAGGTTTGACAGGTTCATGGTTTCCCTGAAATCATCGGGATGGAAAAAATAAACGGTTCCCGGGATCCCGTCATGATTTCGGATAGCATCGATCAGAATGACTTTGTCAAATCCGCTCAACAGTTCCATCAGGTCAAGGCCACCAATGGTAGCAGTTTCGAATCGCACATCAGGATTGCTGGTCACTTCAGCAAGATCCCTGACCAGCGCCGGACCGATTCCATCGTCTGTTAAAATATCATTCCCGATTCCCAGCACTAATATCATAATTGACAGTCCCTTGTATCATTCATTCTCTTTTAACAGAGCGGAGGATATTGCCCTCCGGATCCCTGAAGTTCACGATGAGCGGCATCTGCCCCGGCAGGCTGTGGGTAGCACAGGAGAAGCATGGGTCATAGGCACGGAAAGCCATTTCGATCTGGTTCAGGATTCCCTGATCGACCGATACTCCTGAGCGGATCAGGTGCTGTGCGGCTTTTTTCAGTGACATGCAGATGGCCGCATGGTTATTGGTTGTTCCTACGATGATATTGACCTTTTTAACCAATCCTCTTGAATCCGTCCAGTAATGATGGGTAAGCGTTCCACGCTGGG
The DNA here is from genome assembly GCA_043797975.1 of Bacteroidota bacterium. Lineage (GTDB taxonomy): Bacteria > Bacteroidota > Bacteroidia > Bacteroidales > UBA12481 > UBA12481. The sequence goes on along the minus strand of JAZDPC010000029.1, from coordinate 7,894 downwards.
CCTCCACCACACCGATTCCTTCACCGACAATTTCTTTGGGTTCAGCACGAAGTTCCTTGCCTGTTATATCAGGATCCTTGATCAGCTGGGTAAAATGCTCGGCTGCATATAGCAATTCGATCAGGCGTGCCCAATGCATTGCCAGCGTGGCATGAACCGGTTTGCCGCCAAAAGTCTTGAACATTTCCTGGTAGGCCTCATTGGCCAGCGGTGTCGACATCCCATCAGCAGCATTCAGCCTCGATAGCGGCGTGGCGTGATAAACTCCGGAATCCTGGCCCTCAACGAATCCCTTCCAGCCGATTTTTTTCAGGTACGGTATCTTGAGATAACTCCAGGGTTCAACGCGTTCGCTGACATAATCAAGGTAATCGGCCGGTTTGTATTTATAAAGCTCTTTCCCTTCGGTATCCACCACCCTGATCTTTCCTTCATAGAAATTGACATGGTTATTCTTGTCAACCAGCCCCATAGAGTGTATCTTCAGGTTATACGGGCCTTCCAGGATCATTTTGACATAATCGTTATTGGCCAGCACTACATCCCGGAATAGTTGCAAACTGAATTTGGCGAATTCGATAAAGCCTTTCCCGATCGGAAGGAACTGATCCCTTTGTTCTTCCGTGACACCCTTTCTCACTCCACCGGGGATATTCAGAACCACGTGAGTCTGATGCCCCCCAAGGGAGGCCTGGATTTCCTGTGCCAGTCTCCGTTGCTTGAGTACCTCAAGACCAACCTCTTTACCCACTTTCGCGATAACACCGAGGATATTCCTCTCGGCCGGATCGGCATTCGGGCCAACAACAAAATCAGGGGCAGCCAGGGCGTAAAAATGGGCTATATGGCTATGCACGTAATGGGCCATGAGATAGAGTTCCCTTATTTTCCGCCCTGTCGGCGGAGGGGTGAGGCCAAAAACCCCGTCGATGGCTTTTCCGGAGGCCATGTGGTGACAGCCGGGACATACCCCGCAGATTTTCGTGACGATTCTGGAAAGCTCCTCAACAGGCCTTCCTTCACAGAATTTTTCGAACCCCCTGAGTTCAGGGACCTGGAAATAGACATTCTCCACATCCCCCGCATCAGTAAGGAATATTTCAATCTTGCCGTGACCTTCCAGCCGTGTAATCGGATCTATAGTGATTCTTTTCATGGTATCACCCTAATTAATGGTATCCACTGCGGATATTTTTTTTCTGATAATAGCACGAGGCAGGCTAAAGCGGTAAAACGTACCGACAGGATCAATGATCTTCTCGATGATCTGTTCAATCTCAGCTTCATCGTTGCTGTCAATCATCGTGCCGATGGCTGACATCATCCGGGCTCCCGGGTCAGGTGAATCGGCAGGAGGACCGTAACAGCCCTGGCATGGTGCATTTCCCTTGATGCAACGATACCCGCAACCCCCGCGTGTTGCAGGTCCCATACAGATACATCCCTGCTCCAGGAAGCATGTGATTCCGTCATCCTTGATCTCCCAGGGACGTTTGAATGCATGGATTACTTTTTTGTCAGTTTTTTCCCGCGGGCATTCTTCGCACTGGGTTTTTTCCCACGCACCCACAACAGATCCGTTCGGCGGCAGCTCCTGCTTTAAGGCAATGGCCATAAAAACCTCTACCAGCCTTTCGGTTTGCGGAGGACATCCGGGAAGATAATAATCGACATCCACCACCTGGTTCAAAGCCCTCACATCATGATACATTTCTGGCAATTCGAGGCATCCTTCCTTAGCCTCATACCTCATCAGCGGGATGACTTTATCCGGATTGTCCGTGGATTCCGTCTCGAAATAGATACGCTCGAACATCTCCTTGCGGGTTGAAAGATTGATCAGCCCGGGTATCCCCCCCAGATGAGCGCAGGATCCATAGGCAACAAGGATCTTTGATTTCCGCCGGAGCAATTCGGCCATGTGCCTGTTTTCGCTGCTTCTGACAGCACCGTTGTAAAGGGTCACGTCAATGTACCCGTCAGGCATATTCTCAACATCCTGATATTTGATATCCAGCGCTATAGGCCAGAAAACAAAGTCGGCCAGGGTTATGACATCAAAGAGTTTCTCGTGAACATCAAGCACAGAGACGCAGCATCCGCCGCACCCGGCACCCCAGTATACGGCCAGCTTCAGTTTAGGCTTTTCTTCCTGTTCCATTTTTGCCGGTTTTAAACGAATAATTCAAGTCGAGGTTTGATTAATGCGGGACCATGGCGACGGATGACATCCGTCATCTCTGCAACCAGATCCGCAAACTGTTTGCCTTCACTGGCGCTTATCCAGGCCAGCCGCAGTCGCTCATCCTCAATCCCCATTTGATGGATATATTTCTGGATCAGCTTAAACCTGCGCAAACATTTATAATTCCCCTCATGATAATGGCAATCACCGGGATGGCATCCGCACAGCAAAACTCCGTCGGCTCCCTCCCTGAAGGCTTTGAAAACAAAGGTTGGACAGATCCTTCCCGAACACATGATCCTGATGATCCTGACGTTCGGAGGATACTTCATCCGGCTGGTTCCTGCAAGATCGGCCCCTGTATAGGAGCACCAGTTACAGAGAAAAGCCACTATTTTCGGTTCAAATTCCATGGTTGTCAATTCATTATTAAACCATTACACCCTCAATTTGTGAAAGGATCTGCTCCTCGGTAAAATGACGGCTCCGAATAGCCCCGGTGGGGCATGAAGTAGTACAGGTACCGCATCCCTTGCAAACCATTTCATTGACGTAAGAGACTTTTTTATCCTTCTGAAACTCAATAGCCCCGTACGGACAAACCTTGACGCAGGTCTGGCATCCGCAACAGATCAATTCGTTCACATGGGAAGTGATAACTTCAACCTCAACGGATCCGTTATTGATCATCCCCAGCACCCGGGCTGCAGCAGCCTGGGCTTGCGAAACAGAGTCATTGATCTCCTTGGGAGCCTGACAGTTACCAACAACAAAAACCCCGTCAGTTGTTGTGGCAACCGGATCGAGCTTGGGATGCTTCTCAATATAGAAGCCATTACTGTCGACGCTGATACCGACAGTATGACCCAGGTTCTTGGCAGCATCATGGGATTCCATTGCTGTCATCAGAATGACCATATCAGCAGGCACTTCGACGTTTTTCCCGCTTAACCTCTCCCTTAGCTCAATGATCAGGGCGCTCTCCTTCTTTTTTTCATTTTTCAGGATAAAGGGTAACCGGGCAGCCGGGTCGTACATCAGGAACATCACTCCCCTTGCGGCTGTTTTCATGTAAAGTTCTTCGGCGCCATTGCCCATGGCCCGCATGTCGGTATATAGCTCATACACATGGGCTGACGGCAGCTGATCCTTGATCTGATTGGCAAACTTGAGTGCAGTTCTGCAACAGACCCGGGAACAATAGGGAAAATAATCCGCAGTCCTGCTGCCAACGCAGTGAACGATAGCAATATGTCTGGGTTCCTTACGGTTCTTCAGGCGGATATGACCATTCCGGAGCATCTCTTCGAATTCCAGGCTCGTCAGGACATCAGGCAATCTTTCGTAGCCATAATTGGCCATTGGAGTTGGCTTAAATGGTTTCAATCCGGTGGCAACAATGATATTACCGAACTCCAGTTCGGATTGTGATTCCTTATGATCGATCACTGCCTTGAAGTTTCCCACATAACCTGTTACGGAGGCCACTTCTGAATTCAGGAAGATCTGTACACCCGGATGGGTTGTCAATTCTTCGATCATCGGTTTGATGACTTTCGAGGCGGAATCGAACGTCTGAAAAGTCTGATCGATCCGGGCCATGATCCCGCCCAGATGTTTCTCCCTTTCGACCAGAAAAACCGGTTTATCGGCCCTGGCTATCTCACGTGCAGCTGCCAGGCCGGCTATCCCCCCTCCGATCACCAGAGTCGCCGGATGGATGTTTACAACCCTTTTGTTGAGGGCTTCCTGCCATTTAACGCGTTGGATGGCTCCCGTGACCAGTGCCAGAGCTTTATGTGTGGCTTGCTCCCGGTCATCATGGACCCATGATACCTGCTCACGAATATTGGCCATCTGGAACAAATAGCCATTCAAACCTGCCTTCTCAAGAGCTTTCCTGAAAGTTGGTTCATGAATCCTTGGCGAACAGGCAGCTACAACGACCCGGTTCAACCGATTCTCTGCAATATCCGTGACAATAAGGTCCTGACCGGGATCGGAGCACATATATTTGTAATCCCTTGCGATCACGACTCCGGGAATATTTCTGACTTCAGCAGCAACCCGCTCAACATCCACATTTTTTGCAATGTTGGTGCCGCACCAACAGATATAAACTCCTATTCTGATTTCTTCCATGGTGTCATTTATAAGATTGCTTTGGCAATGTCGGTTTGCAGCTCCGTTTGCAATCCTGCCTTACGGAGCCTGTCGAAATAGATAGCAAAAGGCCGGTAAGCCAGATGCGACCATTTGGAGAACGGGACCTCTATTACGATCATGGGTACCAGGACCGCCAGGTGTATCAGATACGTGTAATAAGTAGCAGTAGGCAAACCGGTGATCCTGAAAATATGGACCAGTATCCCGGTTATTGTTGTTAGCATTAATAATATCAGGAACATCCAGTCTGAAGGATGGGAAAACTTCATCTTGGCCGACTTTTTCTTGATCCTTCCAATAATAGTATAGGTGATAAAACACAATAACCCGATAGTGGCGTAATATCCCAGAATCCGCTGCCAATTGTACCAGGGCCTGACCTCCTCTATCTGAAACTTCGATAGGAAACCGACGATGACCACAAACATGATCGTATAGCCGGTCATCAGCCACAAGTGTCCTATCCAGTAGGTTTTGCTTTCACATTTTGAAAACCGGGCCTGGGTCAGAAAATTAAAGATCAGATGCCAGAACTCTGTGAAATAAGAAAGAATGGGAACGCGCAAGGACCGGTCTGAAAGGATTACCCGGTAAAACATGTGCAAAATATTGCTGATTAATAGAAAAGCAACGATTACCGCCATTGCGAGATCGCCATATTCGATCCATTCGACGAACCGGTCACCGACTGCTGCGTCAGACAGGCTGTTAATCATCACTCCGCTCTGTTCATTGATAAATGCTTCCGGATTGGTAGCCAGACGCCCCGAAGGCGGCAGGAACAATAAAAACGAAATGATGATACCGGCCGCAAGCAGCAGGATAGCCAACATCTCAAGGATCTTCTTCCGGTAAAACAGCCGGGAAACACCGGTCCAGTCGTACCGGGAAGTAAGATACCTGCGCAGGACCATCATGAATTCTCCGGGATTGGCTCCGCGCGGACAGGTTTTGGAACAATCTCCGCAATAATAGCAGAGCCAGGGATCAACGCTCGAAATCAGTGAATGCTCAAGCCCCATTTGTGCGAGACGGATACCCCGGCGCGGAAAGAGGCTGTCGTTTTCTGACAGCGGACAAGTTGCTGTGCAGCCACCGCAGTGGTAGCATTCATTCCACGGACCCAGACCGTAATGCCCGAGGTCCGACTTGAAATCAGGATTTATTCGTTCCGCCATAGCTTTTTTATTTAATCTTATAGGTCAACGGAAACTCTTCAGTATAAACCAACTGCCCGCTCATGATACTCTGGATCGCTCCTGCTGCTGCGGCTGAAGCCTGCGCAACAGTATCAGGAATGTCCTTCGGGCCCTGACAGGTACCAGCTATCCAGATCCCCGGTTGATTGGTTGAAACCACATCGACCAGCGGATCCGCTGAACGGAACCAGCCGTAGTCATCTGTTTCAATTCCAAGCGCTTGGCCGAGAACCGCCTGATCAGGCGGTGGTTCAAGCCCTACCGCGAGGATCACCATGTCCAGATCCTGTTCAAGTATCCGGCCATTGATAATATCTTCAGTCCGCAAACGGAGATGTCCGTTCTTTTCCTCAACTGTCGCAGTTTTACCTCGGATCAGGCGAACTCCTTCATCCAGAATGCGGTTAAAGAATTCCTCATAGCCCTTCCCAAACGCCCTCATATCAATATAATACTCATAGACGGCGGCATCATGTATCTTTTCCTTAACCAAATGAGCCAGTTTCAGGGAATACATGCAGCATACTTTCGAACAATAGGCGTTGTAGTTCTCATCCCTGCTGCCGACACAATGAATGATTCCAACAGATTTAGGCCCCGGAGTGTCTTTGACAAATACCCGGTTCCCTTTCTTGTCTTTAATACTGAAGGTTATTTCGCCACCGGTTGGGCCTGAAGCATTGATGATCCTTTCAAACTCCAGGGAAGTCAGAACGGCCGGATACTTGCCGTAGCCGAACCGTTCGATTCTCGAGGCATCAAATACCCTGTGCCCGGTCGCCACGATGATATTCCCCACTTCGATCTCCCTCTGTTTGTCCATTTCATACAGGTTGATGCAATCCGGAACGGGACATACCTTGGCACATACTCCGCACTTACTTTCCTGGATGAACCTGCAAGAACCGGGATCGATCATATATTTATTCGGGACCGCTTGAGGGAAAGGCATATATATAGCTTTCCTCATTGTTGTGCCCAGGTCAAATTCACTGGGAGCCTGAGAAGGGCATTTTTCAGCACAGGTGCCGCAACCAATACATTTTTTAACATCTACGTAACGGGCCCTGCAATGAACCCCGACTTTATAATGGCCGGGAGAACCTTCAACACTAGTAACTTCGGAACAGGTAAGTATCTCAATATTAGAATTCTGCCCCACCTCGACCATTTTAGGTGTCAGAATGCATGCCGCACAGTCGAGGGTCGGGAAAGTCTTGTCAAACTTGGCCATATGACCTCCAATGGTGCCCGATTGCTCGACAAGGTAAACCTTCAGGCCTGCGTTGGCGAGTTCCAGGGCTGCCTGGATTCCGGCAATTCCGGCTCCGATAACCAGCGTTTCCTGGTTGATATTGTACGAAGGAAACCTCTTGTTGATGATCTTCTCATAAACCTTCCTGATCAGGTTAATGATCTCCTCCTTCCTGAATTCATATACACTCCCGATATCACCGCAATCAGCCAGCAGGACCGATTCTGTTGAATGGCCCAGGTTTTTCATCACTGCCCTGACAATTTGGGAGTATCGCTCAGGAGAGCTTCCTGCAAGAATAACCGCAGTTACCTTATGCAGACTCAGGGTTTCCAGAAGAACATGGTAATCAGAAAACAGGTAACGCGATTGTTCAATGATTACCGGAATCTTCAGCTGAGTCCGAAGAAAATACACCAGGTCTGACAGGTCCACTGGACTGCTCCCTGATGGAGGATCACAAAAAATGATCCCGATTCGTTCATGCTCTTCCATTGTTTTGGGGTTTAAGTTAGATTTATTGTGAAAATTGTATCAATAAATAAAACTCTCTGTCTTAATCGCTTATATAAGTTATGTATTTTTTTCTCAATAATCAAGTATGATATATGTCATGTTTTCTATATTATTCTGATTACCTGATAATTATTTTAATATTTAATTTCATTTTCTTGGTTTTCGTTTAAAATGATATTATTTTTATTGTGAAACTGATAACATAATATGCTGGTTAAAACTCATATCAGAAGACTGTTGATTTATCGTCTGTGCCTGATTAGGTTTAAAGAGCTGGGATTTAAAAAGGTTTATTCCTACAATCTGGGACTTGAAGCTGGGGTTAGCGCGGAGCAGGTCCGCAAGGATTTTTCCCAGTGTGGTATCGGTGGAAACAAGAAAGCCGGCTATGACATTGAATCTTTACTGATCAGCCTTAATGAGAAATTCAATCTGGATGAAGTAAGAAACATTATCCTCATCGGCATGGGTAACATGGGCAAAGCTTTGACCCATTACAACGATCATTATATCGGAACCAATGTCTTTATCGTTGCTGCATTCGATATCGATCCTGCCAAACAGAACAGGAAA
>JAZDPC010000024.1:0-3962 GCA_043797975.1 Bacteroidota bacterium | reverse complement strand
CCTAGAGGGACAGCGGAACTGGGTTCGATGATGATTTTCATTCGTTCCCATATGAGCCGCATGGCTTCTGTAATCGTTGGTTCCGGGCAGAGCAGAATGCGGTCCACCCGGTTGCGGATCACTTCGAAAGTAAGCGGTCCGAGTGAAGTGAGCAGGCCATCGGCGATGGTATTGGGTGGAACTGCTGATTGAATAGATCCTGATTGAACCGATCGGAAAGCATCGTCAGCATTGGCAGGTTCACCAGCCCACACGGTGATATCCGGTTTTATGGATTTAGCTGCGATGGCTGTTCCACTGAGGAGTCCGCCGCCGCCGACCGGAGCCATGATGATCTCCAGGTCAGGTTGGTCATCAAGTAGTTCCAGGGCAGCAGTTCCTTGCCCGGCAATGATTTCAAACCGGTTAAATGGATGGATAAAGGTGCAGCCGGTTTGTTGCTGAACCTTTGCCATGGTAGTTTCCCTCGCTTCAAGTGTCGGCTCGCAGTAGGTAATGATTCCCCCATATCCGGCTACAGCGATCTTTTTAATCTCAGGGGCGGTGCGGGGCATCACGATATAAGCCGGTACACCGGCATTTCGGGCCGCCAGTGCCAGCGCTGCAGCATGGTTCCCGGAGGAGTGGGTTCCTACCCCGCGCTCAAGCTCTTCCGGGGTAAGCGATAACACGGCGTTTGTCGCTCCACGGAACTTAAAAGCTCCTACTTTCTGAAAATTCTCACACTTGAAAAAGAATTCCGCACCGAGAATCGTATTGATGCTGATTGAGGTTAGGACCGGGGTCCAATGAACATAGGGGCGGATTCGGGCATGAGCTTCAATGATATCTTTTAGTGTTGGCAGGAGGTTGGCAGGCATGGCAAATTATTTTCGATTTTTCACGTATTTATCCATCCAGGTGTTCATTTCCCACAGCATGTGCAGGAGGCTTTCGCGGGCAGCATAGCCATGGCTTTCGAGTGGCAGGAGTATAAGGCGGGCGGTAGCGCCGAGGCCTTTGAGTGCAGCATACAGGCGTTCGCTCTGGATTGGGAAGGTACCCTGGTTATTATCGGCGATACCGTGGATCATCAGGAGCGGGGTTTTTACCCGATCGGCATAATTGAAAGGCGACATTTTATTGTACAGGTCGGTGGCTTCCCAGTAGGTGCGCGGCTCCGACTGAAATCCGAACGGGGTAAGGGAGCGGTTATAGGCTCCGCTGCGGGCAATCCCGGCGGCAAACAGATCGCAATGTGCCAGAAGGTTGACGGTCATGAAAGCTCCGTATGAATGGCCCCCGACAGCAACCCGTTTCGGATCGACAGCACCCATTTCTGCACCTTTGTCGATAGCCGCCTTTGCATTGGCAACCAATTGTTCAATGAAGGTATCATTGGGTTCGGCTTCGCCTTCGCCAACAATCGGAAAAGCGGCATTATCGAGGATTGCATAACCCTGTGTAACAAACAGAACGGCCGAACTCGCACTCAGCCGGGTGAATGAATAAGGTGATCCGCTGATCTGTCCGGCCGCTGATTTGGATTTATACTCGACCGGGTAGGCCCACATCAGGGTTGGCAGTGGTCCGTCTTCTTTCTTCCAGCCGGCCGGGGTATAGAGTGTGGCGGTCAATTGCACACCGTCGGCCCTGTAATAGGTAATCCGCTCTTTTTTAACTCCATCCATGAATGGATAGGGATTGGTGAAATGAGTAACCTGCACCGGTTGGGTTCCTTTTTTGGCTTTCAGGTTATGGATAAAGTAATTTGAAGGTTCGGTAACCGATTGCCGGGTGGTTAAAAACAACATTTTATTCGGATCTAAAATCTTAGTAACAGATTCAAAATAAGGCGCTTCCGATTGCCATAATCGTTTAATCTGCAATGTTTTAATATCAAATTTATCGAGGAACGGCCGGTCGCCTTCGGCTGAGGCTCCGGAACCTGTGAGGAACATTGTGTTCCCCTTATCGGCAATCATTATTGTTGACCGTCCGCGGTTGCTGGTCATAACAAAATCCCCCGGATCACCGTATTTATCTTCGGAAGAACGATCCCATATCACACGGGGTTCCGCGTCCGGATTGACCGGATCGAAGAAAGAGATTATTTCCTGTTTTGTTTTGGATGAAGCCTGCCGGATGACGGCCAGATCAGCCCGGGCCCAGGTCATTCCGCTGAAGCGCAGTTTAGTTTTAAGCTGTGCGACAGGGGATCCGGCAAAAGGGGCATCCATCCGATACACCTGATCGCGGTAAGGAACCTCCTTTTTCGGGTCGCCGCCATCGAGAGCCTCCACCCAATATATACTGGCCGGAAGGTCGGCACGCCAGGTGATATTTCTTGGTCCCGGAGAAGTGGCATCATAGCCGGTGGGTACGTTTTCCATCAACGGGATTCTGAACAGCTCGCGAACGACCTTTCCATTCAGGTCGACGACCTCCATGACAGATGGAAAATCGGCATAGCCAACCAGATAGGAATAAGGTTTCGTTATGCGTTCAGTAAGGAAATACTCTCCGACCGGAGCCACATCAATGCGGGAATATATGTCTTTTGGGAGTAACTTGCGGGAAGTCCCATCGAGATTAATTAACACCACCTCAGCCTGGCCGAAATAATCGAACAGCATTTCGTCCTGTGGTCCGGTGAGCATATCCTGGTTGGTGCGTATGGCAGCCTTGTTGCCCGATGTTTCCTGCACAACGGGACCGGTGGGAACCTGAGAGATCGCGGGACGCGGGCCCCGGTCAGCCGGGATCATCTTGCAGATCAGTCCGGATGAATTTGGCAGCCAGTTGATTGCCTGGCCAAGGAGACTGTTTACAGGCTGGTCACTGAGTTTCCTGGCAGAGAGGGTTGCCGCATCGGCATACCACAAATAGAGACCTTTGGGGGTAAGTTGAAAAAAAGAGAATCCGCGGCTATCGGGCGCCCAGGATACCTGCATGATTTTCAGGGGCTCGGGCATCCCCGTAAAATGCTTCTTTTCAAGAGTATTAAAAACCATCAGTTCGATATCGATGGAATAGGCCGGCCGGCTGCCTGCATTGATGGCCGGGTCGATCCGAAGACCAGCCAGCCGGAGCATTTCATCCGCGAAATCTTCAATGGTCGGATTTTCGGATCGGTTTAAAAAGAGGGCAAACCGTCCGGACGGATCGGATTGCACACTGGGTGTTGCCGGAGCATCCACCACCGCTACAAGGTCTTTGGGCGGAATCTGGTATTTCAGATCAGTTTGCGCAAGCATTATAAAAGGAGTTGCTGAAAATAGCAAGGTTAAGAGGTGAGATAATTTCATAACTACATAGGTTTTATCGGGTTACCAGGGATAGTGGTGCAAATTATAAAAAACAATCGTAATCCGCTATCTTTGAACCCCAAAGAAACTCAGAATGGAATCAAAAAAAACACTTATACAACAGGTTTGGAAAGATCGCACCTTGCTAAGCCTGCCTATTTACCGTGAGGCCATTGAAATGGTGATTGAGGAACTGGACAAGGGCCGGTTGCGCGTGGCCGAGCCGGCAGGAGATGAATGGGTGGTGAACGAGTGGGTGAAGAAGGCTGTGATTCTCTATTTCCCCATCCGGAAGATGGAGACGATGGCAGCGGGTCCGCTGGAATTTCACGATAAGATACCGCTGAAGCATGATTATGCCGGTCAGGGAGTGCGAGTGGTCCCGCAGGCAGTCGCACGATATGGCGCTTACCTGGCGCCGGGGGTTATCTTGATGCCATCGTATGTGAATATCGGTGCCTATGTGGATGAAGGAACCATGGTAGATACCTGGGCAACGGTTGGGTCGTGTGCACAAATCGGGAAGAGCGTACATCTGAGCGGTGGCGTTGGGATCGGCGGGGTGCTGGAACCTGTTCAGGCCGCCCCTGTAATCATTGAAGATCATGCCTTTATCGGCTCAAGATGTATAATAGTGGAAGGGGCGAGGATCGGTCGCGAAGCTGTTCTCGGGGC
>JAZDPC010000001.1:0-24658 GCA_043797975.1 Bacteroidota bacterium | reverse complement strand
AAGCCCTTTATCGAGGTTTTTTATGGCTGCATGAACCTCTTCTTTTCCGGAAGAAACCCCACGCTGTGAATATCGGTCTGCACGTTCCATTTTGACGCGCAAAGGTAAGAAAATTAAGGCAGTTTACCGATTCCTCCCCCTCCCGTAGTCACCATTTTCTTTGTCGGCTGTTCAAGCTTTCCATCGGCCCCGATCCGTTTCTTCTGCCCCTGTTGCAGTTCTTCAAGACCGCGGATGAGTATTTGCTGCTGGGCATCGTAATCACCGGTCCTGAGTTCTTTCGGGACATAATCTGTACTCATAACCCTGAATTCCGTCCGGCGGTTTAACTGATGGGCAATTTCTTTATCCTGATCATTCGGCAGCGAGTCGATATACTCTTTTGACAAGGTGTCGCCAAGCTGCAGTATTGGATATTGCTCTTTAATTTTGGCATCAACGACTCTTGGAACATCAGGACCATATCCGCGTGCTTTCAGCCGGTCGCCGGGAATACCCTTGGATATCAGGTAATCGACCACCGACTGGGCGCGGTTTTGCGACAGCTCAAGGTTCGACATCTGGCGGAAAGGGCGTATATCGGTATGCGACATCAGCTCAATGGTGATGTTCGGGTTATCTTCGAGGGTTTCCACCAGCTCATCGAGGGCAATCATTGATTCCGGCCTCAGGTCCCATTTAGCAAGGTCATAGAGGATATTAGGCAGTTCGATCGGTTTTTCATAGGGCGCCAGTACAAGGGTCGCATCGAAATCACGGCTTGCTTCCAGGCCCATGGTGGTTTCCCGTATTTTCCCATTCAGGAATCCCCGCTTGAAGGCCACCAGGAGATAATCGGTTTCAGGCCTAAGCTTAAACGAAAAGGTTCCGGAGGAATCCGTCTTGTACTCCAAGCTTGAACCGTCACTTCCTATCAGGCGGACATCCGCTCCGATGATGATCTGATTGTTACGTTCGTTGATCACCTTTCCGGCCAGGTTGAAACGTTTTTCCGGCAGGACGAACGAATAGATGTCATCCAATCCTTTTCCGCCGGTCCTACTCGATGTAAAATACCCTCTCTCCTCGTCACGCTGGAAAATGATCCCGAAATCATCCGATACACTGTTAATCGGGTATTTCATATTTTCAATGACCCATTTCCCCTCATCATCCGTGTGGGCCTTAAAAATGTCAAGCCCTCCCAATCCGGGGTGGCCATTGGAGGAAAAATAAAACAGGGTATCGGTTTTGGCAAAAGGAAACATCTCATCCCTGGCCGTATTGACAGCTTCACCCAGGTTGACCGGCGGACCCCAGGCACCTTCAGCGGATTCCCGCCTGACCATCCAGATATCCTTACCGCCCAGGCTACCCAGCATATCGCTGACAAAAAACAGGGTAAGCTGATCATCGGTCAGGCTGGAATGGGCAATCACGACTGAATCCTTGGAAATTGGCACTACTGTAGGATCGCCCCATTTGGTTCCCTGCCTTTTGGCCTGCATGATCTGGCAACCCAGGGCCTCCTGCTTATCGTAGCGACAGCGGGTAAAGTACATGGTTGATCCGTCCTCCGTCACCCAGGGTGCTCCGTCGTCATAGATGGAATTGACCGATTTGTCTATCGGGGACGGAATAGCCCATTTCTGTTTGTTGTCAAGGCGTGTATAAAAAATGTCGGAAAAGCTCTGCCCGGTTCCGCCATGCATTTTAGTCCCGTCAGCTCCTTCGCGGGATGAAGATATGTACAGTTCCTTATAGTCCTTCGAGGCAAAAGCAGGAGAGAAATCACTGTATTTGGTATTAAAATCCTTAACATTCTCAACCTGGTAGCGTGTCGGATTCCTGGTCCATGTCAGGATGGAATCACAGGACTGATAAGCGTTCAGTGCCATCAGATCGGCAGGTTCGTTTTTCAGGTACTCTTCATACCGGGCTTTGGCGTCGGCGTATTTCCCGTTCATCTTCAACATATCGGCATAATACAGCAAGGCTTTCAGATTGCCGTATTTCTGCCTGACAAGCAATGAGAATTTGGCTTCCGCTTTTTTGGTGTCGTTGATCAGGCGGTAGCAGTTGCCCAGCTTGAAGTTGATATCTGCCTTTTTGGCCTTATCCTTCTCCTTGGTATAGGCTTTCTTATACTTTTCGATAGCCTTGAAATATTCACCGATCGCAAAGGTCTTATCGGCCTGCACCATCAGTTCCCGCTTCTTTTGTGCCATCACCGGGCCCCCGGCCAGAAAGGCCGCAATGATCAATATTATTATCCGTTCTGATTTCATACCTGATGTCTTTCACCTGAAGATTGTAAAAATAGGCAATATTTGCCTCATTCGTTACTTACAAACGCAGCAAATAGTGCCTATGGTATGCAGGTATTGAAACCTGTCAATCAGTCTGTTAGCGTGCAAAAAGCAATTCGCGGTACTTGGGCAGAGGCCAAAGATCGTCGTCCACGATCAATTCCAGCTTGTCTATGTGATACCGGATATCCTTCAGATAATGCTTGACTTCGTTATTATAGACATCAGCTCTTTCACGGACATCTTCAATGTGATTGGCCCTTTTCCGGGCATTGATCATCTCCGTGACCATTTCAAGTACAAGGGCTTTATGTTTGGATATCTGTTTGATCGTACTGAGCTGATAACTGGCGGCATCGGCAAACTCGCTGGCCGGGAGAATTTCCTTGAGGCCTTTCACGTTCTCGATCAGCCGGTTCTGATACTTGATGACCGTCGGGATAATGTGATTGACAGCAAGATCACCGAGAACACGGGCTTCGATCTGGATCTTCTTGGTAAACAATTCAAGCCTGACATCATACCGGGCATGCAATTCCCGTTCTGACAGGACATTCATTCTGCCCATCATTTCAATGGTCCTGGGATCGATATAAGCTTTCAGGGCGTCGGGAGTGTCTTTGATATTGCTCAGTCCGCGCCTGGCAGCTTCTTCAATCCATTCTTCGGAATAACCGTTGCCTTCAAAAAATATTTTCTTCGAATGGATGATATACCTCCTGAGAATCCTGAAAATGGCTTCGTCCTTTTTCATTCCCTTTTCCACCTGGGCATCCACATCCACCTTGAATTCCTTCAGCTGGTTGGCAACGGCGGTATTGAGAATGGTCATCGGAGCAGCACTGTTCATCGAAGAACCTACCGCCCTGAATTCGAACCGGTTGCCGGTAAAGGCAAAAGGCGAGGTCCGGTTCCGGTCGGTATTATCGAGCAGGATTTCCGGAATTTTTCCAATGTTCAGTTTCAGCTCCGTTTTCTGATCCGGAGTCATCTGGTTGGAAGGAACCTTTTGTTCGATCTCTTCCAGAACCTTGGTCAGGTACTGACCGATAAAAACCGAAATGATCGCCGGAGGAGCTTCATTGGCTCCCAGGCGATACTCATTCCCGGATGATGAAACGCTTGCACGAAGAAGATCAGCATAGTCATGAACTGCCTTGACGCTATTGATAAGGAAAGTAAGGAATTGGAGGTTCGTTTTCGGATTGGTGCCCGGTGCAAGGAGATTGGTACCGCTGTTGGTCATCAGGGACCAGTTATTGTGTTTGCCCGATCCGTTGACCCCCTTGTAGGGTTTTTCATGAAACAGGACACGGAAATTATGTTTTCTGGCAATCCTTTTCATGATATGCATCATGAGCTGGTTATGGTCTACGGCAAGGTTGGCTTCCTCGAAGAGCGGCGCGCACTCAAACTGATTGGGAGCCACCTCGTTATGACGCGTACGAAGCGGAATTCCCAGCAGGTAACATTCATATTCATAATCCTTCATAAAAGCGTTGACCCGTTCCGGAATGGATCCGAGATAGTGATCCTCCAGCTGCTGGTCACGAGCCGATGCATGTCCCATAAGGGTACGGTCGGTAAGCACCAGATCCGGACGGGCATAAAAGAGAGCCTCATCCACCAGGAAATATTCCTGCTCCAATCCAAGGGTAGCGACAACCTTGTTTACATCTTTGTCAAAGTACTGGCAAACATCGACAGCGGCCTGGTCAAGGGCGTACAGAGACTTAAGCAGCGGTGTCTTATAATCGAGCGCCTCTCCGGTATAGGAGACAAAAACCGTAGGGATGCAGAGGGTTCTGTCGACGATGAATGCCGGTGATGAAGGATCCCAGGCACTGTAGCCCCGGGCTTCGAAAGTGTTGCGAATACCGCCGGTGGGAAGAGATGAAGCATCAGGCTCCTGCTGGCTAAGCTCTTTACCGCTGAAATGTTCGAACATCTTACCGTCACGGCCAAGCTCAAAAAAAGCATCATGTTTTTCTGCAGTCGAGCCGGTTAACGGGTGAAACCAATGCGTGAAATGAGTCACGCCGTAAGTCATTGCCCAGGATTTCATGGCCGCAGCCACAGCATCGGCTGACTTTCGGTCGATGTAACCCCAGGTGTCAACGGCCTTCTTCACATTTTCATACGACTCAGTAGGCAAATACTTTTTCATGGTATCCAGGCCGAAAGTGTGCATACCATAAAAATCTGAAACCTTCTCGCCCGGAGGTGCAACCGGCACGGGCTTTCTCGAGAAGAGTTCCTTTACAGCTTCAACGCGGATGGAAGACATGCTTTTAGAAGATTAAAGATTAAAGAATAAAGAGTAAAGAAAAATCTAGACCCCCCCTCATTTTTTCAAATGATGTGACAAAAATATACATTTTTTCAAACCTACCCCCTATTTTTAAGGGGTAAATAAAAAATAAATCAATATTTCAGCCGAAAGTGTCAAAAAAAAGCCCGGGTGTTCCGGGCTTTTTATAACATCCGGCGGCTATTTCGCCGTGTAGTGATGATAGAACCGCGTAATGGTCTCAATTCCCTTGTAGAGGTTCCAGAGCGGAAAGTTTTCATTGGCCGAGTGGATGTTGTCGGATCCGAGTCCGAATCCCATCAGGATGGATTTAATCCCGAGTATCTTCTCAAAGGCGGAAATAATCGGTATGCTTCCACCGCTGCGAAACGGAACGGGCCGTTTGCCGAATGTATCGGTATAAGCTCTTTCGGCTGCCTGATAAGCGGGCAATGTGATGGGTGACACATAGGCGGGACCTCCGTGGAGGATATCTACCTTGACTGTCACCTGCGGAGGCGCGATGGTTTCGAGATGGTTTTTGATCAGCAGGGCGATTTTTTCAAAATCCTGGTGAGGCACGATCCGTGAACTGATCTTGGCATAGGCTTTGGCCGGCAATACCGTTTTTGTGCCTTCGCCCGTATATCCTCCCCATATTCCGCAAACATCGAAGGTGGGACGGATACCAGTCCGTTCCGGAACACGGTATCCTTTTTCGCCCCATACTTCCCTGATATTCAGGTCTGATTTATATGCCGCTTCATCAAAGGGAGCCTGCGAAAGCAAAGCGCGTTCTTCAGCGCCCACTTCCAATACATCATCGTAAAAGCCCGGAATGGTGATCCGGTTATTTTCATCATGGATTGAGGCCAGCATTTTTGCCAGAATAATGGCGGGATTGGCCACTGCGCCCCCAAAAAGTCCTGAATGGAGATCAGTCCCCGGTCCCGTGACCTCGATTTGCAGATAAGTGAGCCCGCGCAAGCCGGTGGTTATGGACGGGATATCCCGGGCGATCATCGAAGTATCGGAAATCAGGATCACATCGGTTTTCAGCATTTCCTTGTGTTCTTCGCAGAATTTTGCCAGGCTGGGTGAGCCCACCTCCTCCTCACCTTCGATCATGAATTTCACATTACAATGAAGCTGGCCGGTTTTAACCAGGTATTCAAAAGCCTTTATATGCATGAATGACTGGCCCTTATCGTCATCGGCACCGCGGGCAAAGATTTTCCCGTCGCGGATTAATGGCTCAAAAGGATCTGAGTTCCAGAGATCGATCGGATCGACCGGCATCACATCCATATGGGCATAAACCATAACGGTAGGCAGGGCCGGATCGACCATTTTCTCGGCATAGGCTACGGGGTTCCCATCCGTTTCATATACTTCAGCGCTATCTGCCCCGGCGCTCAGAAGAGCCTGCCTGAGGTACCCGGCCGCCCGGAACATATCCGGTTTATGGGCTGCAATTGCACTGATGGAAGGAATCCGGATGTAGTTGAACAGTTCTTCAAGGAACCGTTCCCTGTTCTGATCGATATATTCGTTGATGCTCATCATATTATATCGGGATTAATCAAAATTCCTGACAAAGGCTGTCGAAAAATAGAGGTGGATCTGGGCACCGGCGGCAGAGTAATACTGGTTGACGCTTCCATAAACCGATAACCCGATTCCCATGTCATATAAGGGACGATAGGTTACCTGGGCGTCGCAGAAAACACCAGGTGTTAAAAAACTAAACGCCCTGTCTTCCTGGTAGGTTTCATTCCAGGCAATGTACCAGCCATATGCCAGGCTTGGTCCCCCGAAAACGGCAAAGTTCCATTTCGTTGAAGAATCCCATCTTTTCCCCACTTGCAGGTAGAAATCATTCAGTTTCTGGAAAGAACGCCACCAGGGAGGCAAATCCGACGAGGCATGATAGCCCAGGGCAAGTCCCAGTCCATTGATGAAATGATGGTAAGCGAGGCTCATATTCTGCTCCATGAGCCGGGATTCAAAACCATAGCCAAGGCCATAACCGAAGGTGAGATAAGGGGCATTCTGCCGGTAAATCTTGCCTTTATAAACAATCCGGTTTTTACTGATCACCATCGTGGTGTCGACCTTCTGTTTCTCTGATTTCGTTGTTACTTCCTCCTGGGCATTCAGGGGGACTATAACCAGGAAAGACAAAGGGAGCCAGAGTAAGATTTTCCTGATCATAACAGTAGAATTTAAATTATAACTCGAGATAGGGTACCCTATTAATCTGCATTCGCATATTTATCGAAATCCAGGTTATGAGCGGCATAATCAAGCTGATCAAACCATTCCTGCCCATACTTCCGGATCAGGGCATCTTTAGCAAACAGGTAAACCGGAAGCCCCTGCCGGTCACCTTCGGAAATTGCCGGTGCACAAATATCCCATTCGTCGAAATTCACCGCGTCGAACTGGTCATACGATTTAATCCGTATCGGATAGAGGTGGCATGAAACCGGTTTATTGAAAGGGACGTTACCTGCTTTATAAGCTCTTTCGATGGCACAATAGGAGGTGCCGTTCTCGAAAACCGTATAAGCGCATTCACCCCCACGAATGAGCGGAGTTACCAGTTCATCCTCGATATCGTGAACATACAAACCCTGCTCGAGCAGGGAAAGAATGGCATCTTCGCTGAGATAAGGCCTCAGATCATCAATGTAATCATCGAGATTGCCCGCCTCTTCTATAGTCAATGGGGCACCCGCATCGCCATACACACAGCAGGAGCCCTTGCAGGCTTGCAGGTCACAGCAGAATCTTCTCCTGAGTACCTCCAGGCTGATCAGTGTACGGCCGATTTCAAACATCAGGCGAGTGATTTACCAGTCATGACAGATGGTTGTTCCATACCCATGACTTTTAAAATAGTTGGTGCAATGTCTGCCAGGATCCCGTTGCGGATCGAGGTGTATTCATCGCTTACCAGGATGCAGGGTACCGGATTGAGTGAGTGAGCCGTATTGGGAGTACCGTCTGGATTGATTGCCATATCCGCATTTCCGTGGTCAGCAATGATAATGACGGTGTACCCGTTGGCTTTAGCCGTATCCACCACAGTCTGCACACAATTATCCACCGCTTCAACAGCCTGGATAATGGCATCCCAGACACCGGTATGTCCGACCATATCACCATTGGCGAAATTAAGGCATACAAAATCGGGCTCGCCGGTTTTTAATTCCTTCACAATGGCATCGCGGACCAGAAAAGCACTCATTTCGGGCTGGAGGTCGTATGTGGCAACCTTGGGGGAAGGGATCATGATCCTCTTCTCACCGGGAAATTCCTTTTCCCTGCCACCGGAGAAGAAGAAAGTGACATGAGCGTACTTCTCCGTTTCGGCTATCCGGATCTGTTTCTTCCCGGCAGCCGAGATTACCTCACCAAGCGTTTGAGTTACATTATCCTTGTCATAAATGATCGTCACGTTTTTAAAAGTATCATCGTAACGGGTCATCGTATAGTATTTCAACGGAAGGGTCTTCATGCCGAAATCCGGCATGTCTTTCTGGGTAAGTACCATAGTCATCTCCCGCAAACGGTCGGTCCGGAAATTGAAGCAGATCACCACATCGCCTTCCTGAATGGTAGTCACCGGTTTTCCATCGGGCCCGACCTTTATTGCCGGCTTGACGAACTCATCGGTGATCCCTTCGTCATAACTGGCCTGGATGCCATCAATAATACTGGTGACCGGTTTGCCGGTACCGTGAACGTAGAGATCATAACCCAGCCTGATCCTTTCCCATCGCTTGTCCCTGTCCATCGAATAGTAACGTCCGATCAGCGAAGCGATCGTTCCGTTCGATGTTTCGAGGTGGTTTTCCAACTGTTCGAGGAATCCCTTGCCGCTGAACGGATCGGTATCCCTACCGTCGGTAATGGCATGGATAAACACTTTATCAAGACCGAAGTCCCTGGTTATATCGCACAGGGCGTACAGGTGCTTATCGAGGGAGTGAACTCCACCATCGGAAACCAATCCGATGAAATGCACCTGTTTGCCGTTCTGTTTTGCGTAAGTAAAAGCCCCCACAAGGGCCTCATTCCGGCGGAGGGTACCGTCGGCACAGGCATGGTTGATCCGCACCAGATCCTGATATACTACGCGGCCTGCGCCAATGTTGAGGTGTCCGACTTCTGAGTTTCCCATCTGTCCGTCAGGAAGTCCGACGTTTTCTCCCGATGTTTGCAGCCGGGAATGGGGATATTTCCGGTAGAGGGAGTCCATGTAAGGAGTATTGGCCTGACGGATGGCATCGGCTTCGGGACTAACGCCGCAGCCCCAGCCATCCAAAATCATAAGGATCAGTTTTTTATTCATCAACAGTCTTTTACGGATAAATAAGCGTTTCAAGTTTTTTGAAGGATTGAATCTCGATATAAGCCCTTTTACCCTTGTAGGTGTATCCGATCAATCCTTGTCCTTTATATTCATAGGGTTTGTCCATCTGAATACCGGTCTTGCGGACCATCCCGCCCTGCGGATCCGGTTTCCAGGTAACTCCGGCTGTAACGTAGACCTTGTCCCCCTTTTTAAAAGTTTTGCTTCCTGCATTTTTCAGATCCGTGACAGCCCGTGCCGGAAGTTTCAGATTGTCAACCCATATTTCATCAATCTGCAGCTTGTCCGAACCGGCCTTAACCGTGACCATTGCCTTGTAATAAGTACCGTAGCCGGTTTGCTGCAACCCGCCCATCCACTCCTGTGAAGTGGATTCGGTCACTTTGACCTTGCCTCCTGCTCCCAGAAGGATAATTGCGAAAAAGATGGATAAATACTTCATGGCATCTGGTTTTATTGAACAAAAGTACCTGAAAAACCGAGAGTGAGAAACCCGGACATCACTTTAGCTTCTGCCGGAGACCCAGTCTCACAAACTCATTTTCATACAATTGCTTGTCATAAAAGAAGCGCTCCTTGAATTTGTCGTACCATTCCTGAGCTTCCGTGATCCGGTTATCCATGACCAGGAGGTAAATGATATTAAAGTAGGCCAGGCCATATTCAAAATAAAGATCGGCATTGGCCATTTCAACGAAAGCAGCCAGGGCACCCGTCTTATCTCCTTGTGAATAAGCCTGAAATCCCCTGGTTACCAATTTGTTAAGTACGGGATCAAGAATGATGCCCTGGATATAGAATTCTTTTTTGGTTGCTATCTCCATCAGGTCAAAGTATTTCGTGTTTTTTGGCAGGGCCTCAAACACGAGGCTGAATTCAAAAATTTCACCCTGGGAAGTAAAGGTGTGCTGTTCAGGAAAGAACGGAGCCTTTTCTGACCGGAGCAGTTTCAGATTATTCGGATCGCTCACCGGCCGGATAAAGAGGTTTTTATTCCTGATCGTAAACGGAGCCACCTGCTTGTCGTTAATGATCCGGATCACCACGGTTGTGGTCGAATCATTCGTTTCCACTTTGTATACCGAGAGGGTAGGCAGAGGCTTAATCGCCACATTCGGATTATAGACAACCTGAGCATCGAGTCCCAGCCATCCGAAAAATAAAATCACGATAACAGGTATTTTCTTCATCACCTTGTTTTTATTAAACCATTTCAACATTTCAACATTTCAACATTTCAACATCTAATCAAACTACAGGCCATATTTATCCATGAGATAAACCAAGGTGGCAATTAAGGCGGCCCCCATCTGCATTTCGCGCCGGTCGACCTGTTCAAAGGTATCGGAAGCAGCGTGGTGGTACCGGAAATAACGTTCGTCAGCAGGAATTATTCCCATGAAAATAACCTGAGGATAGTATTTTTTCAGCGGGCCGACGTCAACGCCTCCACCACCGTTAACCAGGCTGATCCCATATGGATCGAACTGAGTTTGCCAGCCGGCTGCTTTTTTCATTTGTTCCGGAGTACCGGAAACAGCCCAGTTTCTGGGCCTAAGGACACCCCTGTCCGATTCGAGAGCTGCAATATGTTTTTCTCCTTTATTGAATGCCTCGAGGGCATAAGCCTGCCCTCCGCGCTGAGCCACTTCTTCATCCATGAACATAACGGCACGGATTGTATGCTGCGGAACAATACCGCAGGTCCGGAATAAGCGGAGCATTTCGATTGCCTGCATGCACCCGCCGGCATCATCCTGGGCGCCTTCGGAGATATCCCACGAATCGAGGTGACCCCCAACCGTAATGATCTCATCAGGATATTGGGATCCTTTGATCTCCCCGATCACGTTCCAGGACAGGACCTCCGGTCCCTCCTTGCAGGTAGTCCGGAAAAAGAAATTCAGGGCCGGGTCCTGTTCCAGCCACAGGCTCAGCTTCTCTGCCGCCCGGGTGGAAATGGCAATGGCCGGTATCGGTTTAACATCCGGTGAGTAGCGGGTGACACCGGTATGCGGAAAATCATCGATCTCGATATTCATGGAACGGATAACACAACCAATGGCCCCCAGCCTGGAGGCTTCTGCCGCCCCCCCGGGAGCGTTGCCAGACGGCCTCCCCATAGGAGGCGAAAGTAGTAAGGTTTGTGGCTTTCATGGGCTGATTGAAGAACACGATCTTACCCTGAACCTCGGAGGCAGTCATCCTTTTCCACTCATCGAGGCTCTTTACTTCAATTACGGAAGCCGACAGGCCGGCATCACCTGTTCCGCAGGCCCAGCCCAAAGCGCAAGAGGGGACATCTGCCGTTCCGAACCGGGTGGAAACGATCCGTGCCTGCTCAGGTTCCCCCCGATCCCAGGTTTTTACCATCACCGGCTGCAGCCAGACTGAATCGAGGTCCATCCCTTCCATCAGCTGACGGGTGTACTCTATGGCTTCTGCAGTTTCAGGGCGTCCGGAAATGCGACCCTTTGTGTTTTTACACAACCATTCCAGATGCTGATAAGACTCATAATCTGCATACGCTTCATTGAATACCGACCGGATCAATGCGGAATCTTTGACATCCTGAGCCGGGAGCCCGGGCAGGAAGGAGGTTAGCAACAGGATTATTCCTGTTTTTTTCGTCAGCTTCATTTTCATAATCGACAAATGTCTTAATAAAACAAAACCAAGGGATGAATGGTTAAATATTTTTATACTTTCACGCGAAAAAAGGGTATTATGGGCTCCTCCGATGCTTTCCACGCTAACCTGATCCTGGCCATCAATCCACGGATACCTTTTACCAACATCGGGTTATTCCGCAACCAGCAGTTAGTATTCCTGAAAAAGATTGTTCATTCCGAAGAAGATCGAAAGCGATTTACGCATTACGCTGATGAAACCAACTTCCGTTCCGAACAGATTTACGCCGATATGGTGGCGAACAATCTGCCCGTTGAAGACATTAAAATAATCATCAGCCGGGGCGGATTGGTGAAGCCGGTACAAGCCGGGATATACAGGATCAATGAGGCCATGCTGAAGGATCTCCGGTCAGGGATCTCAGGGGAGGATGTTGTCAACCTGGGTGGTCTGATAGCAGATGGATTATCCCGGAAGATCAGGGGCTCATCGGCTTATGTGGCTGATCCCGTGGTTGTGGATGAATTTGACGACATCGCCAGGGTGTCCGGGCATGCTGAATTCCATAGGAGATCAGTCTTCCATGCTCTCGAGCAGAAGGCAGTAGCCAGGAAATATGCAAGGACGGTCCAGAAAAAATATGAAGACCTGAACCTGATCGTTGCCCAGTTGGGAAATGGGATAACCGTCGGAGCTCATTCCAGGGGACGTGTCATTGATGCAAACCAGGGTCTCGATGGTGACGGGCCGTTCTCTGTTGCCCGCGCCGGACAGGTTCCGATGGCAGACCTTGTCAATCTGTGTTTCAGCGGAAAATATTCCCGGGAGCATATCATCAACATGATAAGAAATCATGGAGGCCTTTACTCCTATCTCGGGGTTAATGACGGGTATTCAGCCGAGCAGATGGCCATTGGTGGCGACGAGAAGGCCATCTTTTACCTGAGGGCAATGGCCTACCAGGTAGCCAAAACCATAGGGTCGATGTACTGTGTGCTTTCGGGTGAGGTTGATGCTATTCTGTTGACCGGTGGCATGGTGCACAGCACAATTTTCATGGATGAATTGCAGGGAAGGATCGACAAGATTGCAACCGTCCACACTTTTCCGAGTGAAGACGATGTCGATACACTGGCAGTGAACGGCTATTATATCCTGCGGGGAGACATTACCGTCCAGGAATATCCGGGTTAGCCTCTCTTATAAATAATCGCCACTACTGTTTTATCGTCACCACCCATGTTTACCGTCAGCCCGTAAGGCCGGCCGGGGTGAAGGGCTATTTGCGACTGACCTGCGCGACCGGTGAGCTGTTCCCAGACCGTTACCGCCTGGTGCACTCCGGTAGCTCCGACAGGATGGCCCCAGCCGATAAGCCCGCCAGTGGTATTAAAGGGGATAGTGCCGTTCATGGCTGTATGGCCGTCCAGGACGAAACGCGCTCCCTGTCCCGGTTTTGCCAGGCCCATGGCTTCGATGCCCATTAAACCGGCAATTGAAAAGCAGTCATGGGTTTCAACAGTAGCCACCTGATCTATGGTTATGCCGGCACGGCTGAGCGCCTGCCGCACGCCTTCCCGGATTGTCGAAAGCACGGTCGGATCCTGCGGAGGCTGAGTGATATCTTCTTCAACCTGTGCCCAGGCAACGATTTCCACAGCATGATCGGGAGAGATGCCGATCCGTGAGAGACCCTCTTCGGAAACGACTACCAGGGCAGATGCTGCATCAGAGACCTTGGAGCAGTCGTAAAAATTCAGGTTATCGACGAAATTATGCGGATCGGGCTCTGTCAAACCCACGGCATCGAGATCTTTGATTGTGTTATGATACTCCTGTGCGGTAGGGCAAAGCCTTGCGTTTTCAATCGAATTTCTGAACCACCGGGCCATCCCTTTCCGGGTTTCCTCGCGTCCATATTTTTCAAAATAGGCGCCTGCACGGATGCTGAACTGCCCGGGGAAAAAATAGGCATGCCCATTTTTCCGGTCATTGTACCAACCGGCTCCTGCCAGTATATCTGCCCCGTAGATCGCCTTCATGGTATTCTGAACCTCAACACCCAGCACCAATGCCACTTCTGCCGATTCGGCAAGTACCGCACGAATGCCTGCTGTCAAAGCCATTCCGCCTGAACCGCAGGCACCTTCCACGCGGGTGGAGGGCTTGTACCGCAGGCCCGGATCGATCATCGGGATAAAGCCCGCCAGGTGCCCCTGCCTGTTGAAACGGGCGGCCATGAAATTGGAGATGACGCATTCATCGACGTTTTGGGCTCCTCCGATAGCGGCTAATACAGCCCGGCCTGCCTCATTGATATAGTGCTCGAGTCCCGGCCTCGGCTTTTTCGGATTGAATTCTTTTCTCCCGGTACCCAGCGAAATGGTATTGTATCCGGCGGTCATATAAACTTTCCGTCTCAAATTGCTCATATCAGGCTAATTGAAATATTCATTAACAGGGCCATACGCATGGTAGAAGCCGGTTTCCAGTACCTTGTTTACGTCGTCGGGTGAGTTGGCGACTCCGCTTCTTACCAGCAGTTCGCCTATCTTCCGTGAGGTTCTTCCGTAGGTCAGAGCCAGTTTTGCACCGTACGTATCCATGCTGCGAAGGGTCGCGAAATAGCCGTCAAGCTGACCGGCCTTATCGGCAGCGAAATTCACCTCTCTCCACGTCAGGGGCAAAGGAGGATTTCCGATAGTATCCAGCGTAGCCTTATGAACCGGCTCCAATGGGTCATATCCACCAGTTTCAGGATTGATGATGGCTACCGGTTTGCCCTTTTCATAGCGGAAGAAACCATCCTTCTGGGATCCGTCGGAAAATTGTCCGCCCCGGATCCCTTTTCCCAACAGCTTCTTCAGGAACGGGCTGTCAAGGTTTTCGTCGGGCAGGAAAGGATTCATCACCTGCATGATATAAACGACCACATCGATACCGACATAATCAATCAATTGGAAAATTCCCATCGGACGGAGCAGGAATTCCTGGCTAACCCGGTTTATGGTCCAGATGGCTTGCTGTACCGGGATGGTCCCGGTCATCCTCTCGGTTTCTTCGATAGCGTAGAGTGCATCGCGCATGAAATGACCATTCCCGATAAATCCCGCAAAATCATTGGATGGAACAACCGTCTTCTTAAGGTTTTTGGCATACGTCTTAGCAAACCCGATGAGTTCCGGTCTGGTCCGGCTGCCGGGTATCAGTTCAACGAGTTTCTGAACGGCCGGGGGATTATAAAAATGAAACCCGATGATCGAACCGTCGAGGCCGGCTTCCTTGTCGAGCCGGCTGATCGGGATGGATGAAGTATTGGTAAAGAACCAGGTTTTCCCTTCCCCCAGCCGGTAAAGTTCCTGCAGAACAGGGATCTTGACGGCAGGATCCTCTTTGATAGCCTCAAATATCAGGGTTGATCCGCCGGCATCGGAGAGATGGGTTGAAGTATTGATCAGGCCCACGACCTCGTCCACGTAAGCGGCAACTATGTCTCCATTCTCGATCAGGTCGGGGCGGCCGGCATACATTTTCCTCAGCCAGACCATTTTCTTTTCGGCAGCCTTGAGCACCTGGGATTCCAGGTACTTCATCAGCCCCCGGAGACTTTCGGGGGAAAGGTCGATGGCCCAGAGCTCCATTTTGCGGTTCTTATCCTGCAACACAAGATCGGCCATTTCCAGTGCTGTCAGCAACAGGATACCGCTGCCCATTTTACCGGCTCCGCCCAGTACCGAAACTTTTCTTAGTCTTTCAGTATATTCCATATAATCAGCATTTATTGGGGATCAGGCTTCGGATTCCCACCGGGGTTTCCGCTTTTCAAGGAAAGCCTTTATTCCTTCAATTCCCTCATCTTCAAACATTTCAGCAAAAACATCCTTTTCCATATCGAGGGCTTTCTGGAAGTCCATATCGACGCCCTTTCTCAGCAGGCGCTTGGCCATACTCACGGCTTTCGGCCCCCGCGATGCTATCGTTTTGGCCAGGGAGAGAGCGTCTTCCAAAAGCTTTTCCGGTTCCGATATACTCTGAACCAGTCCCACCCTTTTTGCTTCAGCAGCATCGAAAGTCTGGCCGGATAAGGTCCACCGCAGAGCATTTCCCAGGCCGATCAGCCTGGGAAGTCTCTGGGTACCCGCATATCCGGGCACGAGTCCCAGGTTGACTTCAACCTGTCCGAAAACAGCCTTTTCCGAGGCGATTCTTATATCGCACGCCAAAGCCAGTTCACAACCTCCTCCAAGGGCATAACCGTTGACGGCTGCAATGACCGGAATGGGCAATTCCTCGATCATCAGGAAAGACTGCTGCCCCATTTCGGAAAACCGGCGGGCACCATCCGGATCGAGATTCACCATTTCGTTCAAATCGGCCCCGGCGGCAAACGCCTTGCCTTCTCCGGTCAGGATCAGAACCCTGCAAGGCTCATCGGTAACCACGTAATCGAGGTAATCGATCAGCTCGGAGAAAAAATCGGAATTCAGGGCATTCATGGCTTCCGGCCGGGAAATAGTGAGTACCACCACGTGACCAAAGCGCTTAGGTTTAAGTATACGGTGTTCCATTATTCTGTGAATAAGGTTTATACAGACAGATTCAGTGATAGGTTGAAATTAGCCAATATTATCCGGAGAAACAAATCCTTCTTATCATGGTCGCCTGGGAAGGCGCCTTACCGGCAGCGTATCATCCGGAAGGAATCGCGACGATCGCCTGCAATCAGCCGGCAGATATAAACACCCGGACTGACCAGGCGGCCATTATCGGTATATCCGTTCCAAACCACAGAGTATTCCGATTGTTCCAGTTCCTCGTCAACCAGTGATGCAATTTTTTGTCCCGATAAATCGAAAATCTCCAGCCGGACCTGCGATCTTTCCGGGACGATAAAAGTGATTCCTGTTTCGCCGGAAAACGGATTCGGGCTGTTCTGGGTAAGGATATCCGCTGAATCCAGGTCAATGGTTGATATAAATACAGATCCGGTACCCGACAAGTTATTCTTGTCCCTGGCACGGACACGGATCTCATAAACGGCATTTTTGTCCATCGGACGGCAGAAAAGCCAGCCCGATGCATCAAGCTTGGTATCACCGGGCACCCTGGCAGGATTGAACAGGATTGAATTGACCTGTTTGCCCCGGTCCGACAGATCGGCTTCCTTGAAAGCCCGGCCATCACCGCCCGACAGACCGAGTGAATAGTTTAACGATGTATTATGAAGAAAGTCCGTATCGTCATAATAGAAACGGATCTGGCCGCTCTGGCTCAGACGGCAGGCAATTCTGACCGGTACCGGTCCGTCATTGGTCGGGGCATTGGCTATCCAGAAAAACTCTGCAGCGGTATCCGAAGGATTGTAACCTATCTGGTCGCCTGACATATAATAATCGAGCGGCTGACCATAAATGGAGATCGATTTATCCGTTGAAAAAATATGAGAGCCAGGCAGGACATACGGATAATCCTCCCTTGGGGGATCAAACAGGAATTGGCCATCGGTAGTGACAATTATATTACGGTAGATGGTTCCGTAATAGGTGAAATCGAACGGGAGGGTCACTTTAGTTTCCAGATCGCCAGCTTGAGCATTGAACAGAATGGTTCCGGTCATTTCCGGATAATCCTGTTCCGAGTAAGAGATGTCATAATCCTGAACCAGTTCCCAGCGGTAAGGTTCGGTTGCTCCGGAAGCTTCCAGCTGGACTGACACATACTCTCCGGGATCCGCAAAAACCCGCGGGACAGGGGTCACCGTCACGTGTTTGAACTGAGCCGTACGCACCAGGCTCACGAGGGTCCGTTCACCGAACCTGATCGGCATATTCAGGTCTTCGAGCACAACCGAGTCTTTCCCGTCAAAGAAATTGTAAATGCCAAAGGAATAAACTTCACCCTGTTCAAAAACACTGGTGTTCTGGTCATCGAGGATCAGAAAAAACTTAAGGGGGGAACCCTGTTTCATATAAGAAGTGAGAGGCGTGATATCCAGTCCCAATTCAAAATGTCCATCGGGATGATTGGCTGATGCCAAAGGAACAGCGCCACCCTGAAAGTTGAACAGCGGAAATTCAAGAATATATTCAGGCTTATCTGCATCCGGATCATTAGCCACGCCGGCCATGATCCTGAGCATGTTCCTCGAAGCGTGCTTCAGTTCTGCACGGAGGGTCAGGACCGGCTGAAAGGTTTTAACGGCATCAATAATGTGTACCGACCGGTTCCAGATCCCGCCTTCATCTCCGAACTGTCCGAAGAGGTGGTAGGGAAGATAGGCCATACCGTTGCGTCCCCAGGTTATACCCCAGGTATTGTATACAATAAAGGCCCCCACTTCAAAATCATTGAGATCCACCACGTCGTCGCCATTGATATCTTCATTGTTGGTATAACGGCCGTCCCCGTTCCGGTCGATCCGGATCGCATCATTGTATCCCACAATTGTCATGGCATGTCCAACAATAGTGCCGAAGGTGGTTATGTAAGGGGCTCTTGGATCCGCCGATGATTCCGGAAGATCAAACAGCGTCATTCCTCCCGAAGCAATCTGGAAATTCGCCAGGCCGCCATACTTCGCGCCTGTCAGATGATCATAAAGGTACTGTTTGAGCACCAGCAGTTCATCGGGTGTCGCCACCGACAGTGAATAGTTCCTGATCACCCTGTTTTGCATCGCCCGGTAATACTTGTCATAGCCCGACATCCAGTACGCTACATTGTTATCTACCGGAAAATCCACCGTGTTGGGGCAGCCGTTAGCCTTGATGATCTCCCAGCTTTCAAAATAGCTGACGCCGGTAGAGGTTGTACTCCTATTGAGAAAATTCCAGGCATACAGCGGCGGATAACGGTTCTCCGGATAGCTGGCCTCCGTGTCGCGGAGCCGGTTCAATTCATAGGTCAGGAGGTAACCGATCGAGCTGGACTGGTTGCAGCTCCATCCGTACTGGTTGAACACGGGGGGAAAGTATTTTGATCTGGACAGGTCAACCTTAAGCGGCAGGGTTGATCCGGATTTCAGCCGAACCGATTCAGGAATCGGGTAAGGCGGAAAGTTTCGTCCTTCGCGGGTTTCCTGGGCAATGGAAGCAAGCGGCACCGCAAGGCCCAATATCAGCAAACCCGTCCACTTCATAATCGATTAAGTTTCCGGAAAAATAGAAAGATTTCTCCGGATTCCGTCAGCAGCAGCCAATCAAACAAACCCGGTGAGCGAATGGAACACTCATCTTCCTGGTAATAGGATCAATATGCGGTTTCCCATATCAATATCAACCCTTTCTCCTCCCCTTTCCCACCCCGTAAAATTTCCCCGCGGATTTTCCGGCCTCTACCTTTGACCCGACAGTTCAATCAATTAAAACTTTAAATTTATCGGTATGAAAAATTCAATTAAAATTCTCGCCTGGTCGGTCGCCGTTTTGTTCGCTCTGACCGCGACCTGTCCTGGGCAGGTAACGACCGTTGGAAAAACTATCAGGTCCACCGGCGAAAAAACCGTTGGAAAAACTATCAGGTCCACCGGAGAAAAAGTTGTTACAGGCAAGGAATCAGAATCCAGCCAGGAATTAATCAGCCTGCAAAAAAACAAAGAGCTTCATTTTAGTGAAGAGACAACCCCATCGGCTGTTAAGTTCAATGTATCAGCAGAATATAATTATCTGAAGGTAAACATTGACTGTAGTCTTAACTCCGGGATCATAGCCATTGAATTGATTGATCCAAACGGAAAAAAGCAGGGTATTTATACAGTCAAGTCAGAAGACAGCATTGTAAAAGGCGACAAGACCCAGGTAGGCGAATCAGCCCAGGGAAATATGCAAAAAATGTTCAGAAATCCGTTGAAAGGCGACTGGCTGATCACAGTGGCTCCAATTAAGGCGAAAGGAAATGTTAAAATAAACATTAATCAGCAGGTTGATCCCCGTATTGATTATGTCGAACTACATGAAGTTGAAGTAAAATGACGTTAGCCCGGAAGAAGTGGTGACTAGGGATTTTTTTAACCGGTTGGTTGGCCTGTTTCTTTTAGGTGGCATGCTCAGCAGTTTTGATTGCGCTGCTCAATCCGGCATTGAAGGCAGGATCCTTCCGGATACTGCTCAATGGGCACCCATAGCGTATCTGTCGATCATTCCTGATTTTAACCAGATGTATGTCATTTCCAACGAATTGATCATACAGAAATCAGAGATCGGTGCCGATGGAACCTTCCGTTTCGACACAAAAAAAATGGGTCGGGAGGATCACCTTTACCGGATTCATTTCGCGAAAAAGGGTGAGCCTCCTGCCTCGTTGATCATCGGGGGAAGGGATGAAAACCATTTGTTCCTGGTTGCAAACAACGGATCCGAGATCGCAATCAGCATTGAAGGAAGAAAGCAGCTACTGGGCAGGGTCACTTACAGTGGCTACAAGCCCAATCTGGCTTTGCAGGAGATCAATCAGATTGCCGGATTCCTTGATACCCTTGACATGTATGGACCGACAGTGAACCGGGATTTTGTGAGGGAAGCCGTGTATGAGAGGCTGCGCAGGTATGCCGACACCTGCTCGGTTCCACTTATCTCATTATATGCCATGTATCAGAGCCGGTTTGAATCGGACTATCTGAATTATCTGGCTTTTTACGAAAAATATCTCCGGAAATGGAGGCATGAGGACTCGGAGTACTTCAAAGCATTCCGGGCACAGTTACCGGTGAAGGAATCCCCGAACATCATTTGGCCGTGGCTCATTGCGGCATTTGTGATCATGGTCATTGCGTTGGCAATAACCCTGTACATCAGGAAGAGAAGGTCAGTAAAAAGCCCGTACCAATCGCTCACCGTTCAGGAAAGGAAAATTTTTAGCCTTCTGAAAGCGGGGAAATCAAACAAGGAGATCTCGGAAACCTGCGGTGTCAGCCTCAGCACCGTCAAGTCGCATGTCAACAACATCTATTCCAAGCTCAACCTGAGTTCCCGGACTGATGTGATGGACTTCGAAGAATAAAATGATTTTCTATCAACTAATCAAACAAAGCCTTTATTCAAGGAGGAAAATAAAATGTTCAACAGGATTGGATCTCTTATAACTATTGCTTTAAGTATTATTAGTCTGTTGTTGATTTTTATGACCTTATTAAGATTATATAATCTTATCATCAGAAAAAAGAGGAGAATCCCGATAGGGTCTGAAGCAGTGGGCGTTCAGCTTAAGATCACGAAAATAATCTGTGCCCTTGCACTGATATTTGTCGTTCCGTGTATTGTATACTTCCTGTTTGTAGTATTCATTGGATCTTCAGCATTAAGAGATTTTGCACGGTATTCATTTCTGATATCTTTAGGTTTATGGTCCTTATTGGAAATCTACCTATGCTTTTCGGTTTCCGAAAAACTCAATAAAGGAGGTCTCTTCAGGAAAATATTGTTTGCTTTACCTGTGGTTTTATCCATCGCATTAACCTGCTACCTGTTTCCTGTATTATTGAAAACTTATCCGTTCCCCCCCAAAGAAGAATGCGTAGTTTTGGAGTTGCCGTTCAATGGCATCTGGCTAGCCGGACATGCCGGAGCAAGTTATGATACAAATCCACACTTAAAAAACAGGTATGCCATTGATTTTTTAAAGCTAGGCCCGGATAACCTTTTCTTTAAAAAGAAGGAAGAATCGGTTACCGATTTTTATTCCTATAATGAATCCATTTATTCACCGGCCGATGCAACCGTATCGCAGGTAATTGACAGCCTTGAAAGCGATCTGATGGGCGAGCCCGATACTGTCAACATCGGAGGAAATTTTGTCATTCTGAATATCGGCAATGGAAAATATGTCTATTTCGGGCATTTTAAGAAAGCGAGCATTTCCGTAAAGGCCGGCGACAGGATTTCTGCCGGGACTTTCATCGGTTCTGTGGGAAATTCCGGAAACACTACTTTGCCGCATTTACATATGCACGTACAGAACAAACCCATATCGGATCCTGAAAACAGGATTACTTTCCCATTTCGTTTCAGGGAGATTCAAAGGATGAGAATAGCTTTTTGGAGAAGGGTTGAAAATGGATACTTGTTAAGAAATGATCGCGTGATGAAAACGGTTGTTGAGTAATTTTCAATTTTTTATGATTTTCCCTTACTGTATCACTCTTCC
Source organism: Bacteroidota bacterium (assembly GCA_043797975.1). Classification (GTDB taxonomy): domain Bacteria; phylum Bacteroidota; class Bacteroidia; order Bacteroidales; family UBA12481; genus UBA12481. The sequence continues at coordinate 2,928 of JAZDPC010000001.1, read as the reverse complement.
TCTTTATAACTTTTCATTTGGTCTCCACGGATTTCCGTGTTAACTTTATAGGATTCAAACCTTACCTGTCTACGATGAAAAGGTTCTGTCTCCTTGCAGTTTGTGCGCTGATTATCCCTAATTATCTGGCGGCACAAAGAATACCTTGCTCCATCTATACATATTATTATGAAAATGAGCAGGATTCATTTTTATGCTTCAAACAGGACTACAAATATGATATTACAGGCAACCTGACTTCCATGGCACGATACTCCTGGTGGGGTTCAGAAGGCGGCGGTTGGGAGGGTGCTATATTTTACCCGGGAAATGATGTATATCTCTATGGCAGGTTTGATTACAGCTATGATCCATCAGGTAACCTGACAGAAACAATCGGATATTCCCGGGATGGGTCAGATTGGAGAAAAATAACGCGGGAAGAACTGGAGTATGATTCCGATGGGAACCGGGTTACGTGGACTTTTCAGCATTGGAATGCAAGCCTGAACGACTGGACACCGGTTCAGGGACAGGAATTTACTTACAACGACAGGGGGCAGTTAATTATAACCGATCATTTCAAATGGGATACTTCCCGAAATAATTGGCATCCCTTTTACCGGGAGAAATTCTCGTATAATGATTCAGGAAAAAAAATAGAACAGCTCCGCTTTCACTGGAACGAAGATCTGAGAGATTGGACCAGTCTCCTGTATAAGTCTGAATGGGACTATGATTCGTACGGAAACCAGATCTGGTATGCCTGGTATATCTGGGAATATAAGAATTACAGATATCAATGGGTAGAATTAGAAAGAACGGAAGGAATAACCGATGCTGAAGGACATCTCATCCTTGAGCTGTTTAACAATCAGGGTGTAACCGGGAAAGTAGAGTATACCTATGATGAACAAGGTCACCTGTTATCTAAGTTCCGCTATCAGGGAAACCCGGATCCAAACTGGATGTTTAATGAAAGATGGGAATGGGTTTATAATGCTCAGGGACAACTGGTCCAGGAGACACAGATTGGACCTGTTCTTGACCTGGATCTGGTTGAGCACCTTAAAATTGTCAGGACTTTCAATCCGGAAGGTGACAAGGTTTGTGAAACGTACTATCATCATATACCCGGGAATTTGGAAACCTTCATCTTATGGAAAAAGGATTTCTGTTATTACCGATCACCCGCTGCCGGAACTCAGGATATTACAGTCGATCCAGTAAGTATATATCCAAATCCCACCGATGGATTGATGACTTTTTCCGGATTAACCCGGCCTGCAGAAGTAAAGATATTTTCCATTCGGGGAAAACTTCTGAGGATGTATAGGGTTGAGAATACTCTTGACATTCATGATTTGCCAGCCGGGACCTATATCCTGTATGTTGCCGAAGGAAATCAGGCACCGGTCAGGAACCTTATTGTGAAAAAATGAAAACCAGGCACTTTCTCCTTCTTCCTTTCTCCTTTCTACTTTGGGCGACCCCCATCGCGCCTGCCCAGGAAGTATTCTACCACGAGACCTTTAACTGGCGAAACGACAGTGATCCGAAAGGCTGGAAGGCGCCGGAAGGATTTTATATGGAAGACCCCAATGATACCGGCTTTAACTGGCACTGGTGGCCCAATGACAGCCTGGTCTCGAGCTGGACTGCCGAACCTCCGTTTCAATCCACCACTAAAGCCGATGGCCACCTCTGTTTGTTTGCCGCATTGTACAATGATTACAGGGTGCTTCCGGATTGCAGCCCGGTAAACAATTCCATTGTGTTTCCTGTAATTGATTGCAGCGCTCACTCCTCGGTGATTCTTCAGTTCGAGACCAATTTTAAGAATTTCGGTGTGCAAGGGAGTCTAGGAAGAGCAGGCTATTGGTCTTGCCTGGTTGAGGTTTCCGGAGACGGTGGTTACCACTGGACCCAGTTTAACGCCGGCTTTAATAGTCCCGGCAGCGGAAGGCCCAACGATATAGCCCCGGGAGAAGTGGCCATTTTCAGGGAGAACATTTCAGAAATAGCAGCCGGATCTCCCTATGTCATGATCAGAATAACCTGGTATAATTATTTTGGGCTCTATTTCTGGATTATTGATGACCTGCAGCTATCCGAAGCGCGGCCGAATGACTTGCGGCTGAACTATTTCGATCTGCAATGGAAAAACAATATAGAACAGACCAACGAGAGTGTCAGTTATATGATGCCCATTTCCCAGCTTGGCAAAGGACAGGCCTTTCATATCTTTAATTCGGGCGTAACCAATATGGGGGCCACCGAGGCAACCAATCTGGTGTTTGACGTGACCATCAGGCATGAAGAGGAAATCGTTTTTAGTGAAGCCAAAACCATTCCATCCTTAAAGCCCGGATATATAGACACCCTTTTCCTGGATGGTGAATATGAACCTACCGAAAAAGGAAGCTATTCGATCCGGTTCAACTGGAAACAGGATCAGGAGGATGATTATCCGGAGGATAATGAAAGAACCATTTACTTTCAGGTTTCCGATTCGGTGTACAACCGCGCCGGGGACCAGCCGGACGGTACCTTTTCATCCGGAAATGTAAGATACGTGCGGGATGAATGGTCACTCCATGCCAATGTGAATCACTTTATGGGTTCGGTATTCCCCATTTACGGGGATTGTGAGATCGAGGGAATTTCGGCCTACATCATGGGCGGACTGGCCGATGGGTTGATTGATTTCGATTTTATGGTTTGGCAGGCTGACTATTATCAGTTAGAGGAACGCATAACACCCACATTTCTTCTTAGAACAGAAGGTCTTTTTCTGGATTCCACCATGTTCAATACTTGGGTATACATGCCGTTCTCCAAAGACGGTGAATCAGAATTCATTAAAGCCGGAAGTTTGCTTTGGGCGGGGATAGAATACAGCAACTGGCATCCGGATGAGATCGACAGAAGAGATAAAGGATTAACCGT
>JAZDPC010000008.1:0-18058 GCA_043797975.1 Bacteroidota bacterium | reverse complement strand
GTAAGTGAACGAGAAAGACGTTTCAAACTTTGACCACGGTTTTACGCTGGCTGTCAGGGATACCCGGTTGCTGGTTCCACCGAACGGATCTGTAGTGTAATAGATCGCATTAACCTTCCGGAGAGTTAGGCTTGTGGTCAGCCAATTCCAGTATTGGCCATAAAAAGAGGCATTAAGTCCATTGATGTTGAACCGTTTGCCCAGGTATACTTCATTGGCCAGAACGTACTTAACCTTGAGCATAGTGGTTCCGCCGAGCCACAGTTGCAGGGATCCGTAGTTTTGGGTTTCCCACATATTATAAAACCAATCAAACGTTGCTGAGCCGAACAGTTCAAAATCCAAACGCCTGAACCAATCCGATCGGGGATAGAGTTTGGGTTTCAGTTGGAGGGAGGCCTGGCTGATTCCCGTGCGGGAAATATATCCGGTTTCAACATGAAAGTCTTTCCCGATATTCTTCAAAGAGATACCGTAATCGAAATTGCGTGTTTCGGAGTGCAGGTAGAGACCTTCCGCCTGACTGTTATATTGCCCAGATGTGTCGGCATACTGGGATCCGAACAGGTTGTATTCGAGCATGGTGGATTTCCCGAAACGGATCTGCGCATCCGTGCCCAATACCCGGTTTCCGTTGCTGCTGGTTTCCCTGCCGGTGTATATCAGGCCTAAATATCCGTCGTCATTTAGATTGTGCTTATATCGCAGGATCGGGAAATGAGCGAACTGCCGGGGAGAACTGTCTGAATCCCTCGGTAACTCGTCAGCCCCGTATAAAAGGGCGATTGAATTTTTTGAATCGATATTACCGGTGAATTTTGCTCCTGCAATCGGATTGACTATCGTACGGGTATGCACCAGATAGTACATGGGATCGAATTCAGAGGTCTGGGTGGCCCCGATCTTGAATTTTTCGCGGCCTTCCAGAAAGAATGGCCTTTTTTCAGGATAGTAAAGCTGATACCGGAAATTGACGTCAACCTGGCCCGCATCCGCCTCAACCTGGCTGAAATCGGGATTGATAGCCGCATCCAGCACCAGATCCGAGGTGATACCGTACTTCAGGGTCAGGCTCAGATCCGGCTTACGCAGATCCTTAACCAGCCGGGTCCCGTCGTGCTTGTCGCGATGTGTATAGGTGAATGCCGGAATAGCTTCAAACAGCGAATAATGCTTGATTCCCGAATAATCAACACGAAGCAGTTGTGGAAGAAAGTTGAAACCCATGGCTGGATCGAGGTGCGGGTAACCGACATGAATGCTCTCCCTGCTGATATACCGTTCAAGAAGGACACCCATGCTGACCGGATCCTTCGCCGAAAACCGGAGGCTTTTCAGGGGGATGCCCACTTCCACGTAATATCCCTGGTCAGTCCGCTGCCCGGCGCTGTACCAGACCAGGTCGATGCTGAGGTCTTCGTTCCCGGCCGAAAACCGGCTGTCCATCTGGATCCCGATGGGATTTACATAAAAGGCATTCAAGGCCTGATGGTCAAACCGCGTGTCGAGGTTAATGCAAATCCAGTCGTCCTTCAGGATGTTGTCGCGGGCCGATACATTGGCCAGGATCTTATCCGGTTCCGGATCGAGACATTCAAACGCAAAATAGAGGTTCTCGGCATCGTATGCCATCCAGGACGTTGTCTGCTGGGGCATCACTTTACCGAAATCAGGAATGAACGAGACAAAATCGCTGTAGGGCTTCGCTTTTTTCCAGCAATCATCAGACAGGATCCCATCAACTTTCGGAGGAATGCCAGTCCAGAAGGCTTCCAGCACGGTCTGTCCCGCCAGGAATGCCGGAAATATCAAACTGACTGAAAGGAACAGCAGTCTGATTGAATGGTTTGTCATAGGATGGGCGAACTTACGGGTCGGGAAGTTAAAAAAAAAGGTTAAGTGAACCATCAATTTTTATCCAGTCAATTTAATCCGGTACCGGATCAGATTAATAACTTTAAAGTCATTTCCGCCCAGACATGAATGAATCCGTAACCGAACTCTGCAAATCAGGGACCTGATATGTCTCACGATAAAATCATCATCTCAGGCACCGGTTGTGCCCTGGCTGACTTCCTATATAACCGGATATCATTTACCAATCCGGATTTTAAAAAATATCTGTCCGTTAAACCGGGGGATGGAGGCCTGAGCCCGGGAAAACTTGTGTTTACCGAAGAACTTGAAAAATTCGCCGGAAGGCTATATCCTGAAATTGTCGGGGAAATAACGGGTGACCGGCTACCCGATGCCTTCAACGTCGGCGGACCCTCGCTGGTATCACTCATTCATGCTTCCCAGCTCCTGGACAGGCGGGAGTATGATGTCCGGTTTTTTGGTATTGCCGGTGCCGATGAGACGGCGGACAAAATTGCTGAAATCCTCAGCCGAACTCCTTTGGACACGAAGAACTACCTCTTTGTACCTGGCAGCATAACTCCCTTTACCGATGTATTATCGGACCCGGAATTCGACCACGGACACGGCGAACGAACCTTTATCAATAACATCGGAGCGGCCTGGAAATATTCACCGGAGCAACTGACTGATCAGTTTTTTGATTCCGACATCGTCTGCTTTGGAGGCACCGCGTTGGTTCCCCAAATTCATGATAATCTTTCGCAACTGTTGGAAAAGGCCACGAGAAATGGTTGTATCACGCTGGTTAACACGGTTTTTGACTTCCGGAATGAAAAGAAGAATCCGGGACAGCCCTGGCCCCTCGTTAAACACATGGAAGATTTCAGTTTAATTGACCTGCTGATCATGGACGGTACCGAAGCCATTTGCATCAGCGGTCGAAAAAACCTTGAGGAGGCAGCTACCTTTTTCACTTCCACGGGTGTTTCTTCATTCATTATCACGAACGGAGCTCAGGAACTGATTGCCTGGTCCGGAGGAGGTCTATTCAAAAAAAATGATCGGATCAAATTACCCGTATCGCTTAAGGTTACCAATGAATTAATGTCAAATCCAACGCGAAAAGGCGATACAACCGGATGCGGTGATAATTTCGCCGGAGGGATCATTGCTTCCGTAGCATGGCAGTTGAAGAATAAAAACAGGGGGGATTTCAACCTGGTTGAAGCACTTTCATGGGGAGTCGCCTCCGGAGGCTTTTGCTGCTTCACGGTTGGCGGTACCTTTGTGGAAATTTTTGCGGGACAGAAAAGAGAAGAAATTCAAAGCCTGCAGCAAGATTACCTGAACCAGATTGGAACTAAATGAGCACCATCCAGCAGAATAAGATTGTCATTTTCGGCGCCGGTAAAATCGGAAGGTCGTTCATCGGTCAGCTCTTTAGCCGGGGCGGTTTTGAGGTGGTCTTTGTTGATATCTGCAAACCAGTCATCCGGGAAATAGACAAACGGAGAAGTTATAAAGTTATCATCAAGTCTGACACTGAAGAGGTTATTAATATCTTAAATGTCAGGGGAGTCTTCGCTCAAGAGGAAGAATCGGTTGCCTTTGAGGTGGCTACCGCCGGTATCGTAGCAGTTTCGGTCGGTCTGAGCGGACTGAACAAAATATTCCCTTCGCTGGCCAAAGGACTGGAGAAACGATATGAGACAGACAAACATGCAGCCCTGGATATCATCCTGGCTGAGAACATGCGTGATGCGGATGGCTTCTTCCGCTCCGAGCTGACGAAACTGATGCCACCGGATTATCCTTTTAACCGGTTGGTTGGCCTGGTCGAAACCAGTATTGGCAAGATGGTCCCGATTATGTTAAAAAGGGACATCGAAGCCGATATCCTGCAGGTATTTGCCGAACCCTATAATACACTGATTCTGGACCAGAAAGCCTTTAAGAATCCGATTCCCCGCATTGAAGGGCTATCTCCGAAGAAGAACATGAAAGCCTGGGTTGACCGCAAATTGTTCATTCACAACCTGGGCCACGCGACAGCTGCTTATCTTGGGTATTTGGATAATCCGGGGTATGTCTTTATGTATGAAACCCTTGCGGTACCGAAGGTGTACGATCAAACAAGGGAAACCATGCTCCAGTCTGCCAATATTTTAATGAAAAAATTTCCGGGTGAGTTTTCATGCGAAGATTTAATCCGGCATGTTGATGATCTTTTGCTGCGCTTTCAGAATAAGGCGTTGGGAGATACTATCTTCAGGGTTGGTTGCGATCTGATACGGAAACTGGGTCCTGAGGACCGGCTGGCCGGTGCTATCAGGTCTGCAATTGCCTATAATCTTCCTTACGATAGAATCCTGTTCGCTTTGATATGTGGTTTTCATTTCAGGGCTACCGATGAGAACGGCATGCTGTTTCCAAAGGATACTGAATTCATCCGGCATTTTAGTCAGGGTATTCCTCATGTCCTTGCCACAATATGCGGTTTTGATGCAGCAATTCATCGACGATTATTCGGAGAAGCCCTGGAGATCGATAGGCTCCTGAATAAAAGCTAATGGGATATCATGACTTTAAAGGTTTCGGGTATCGGATTTCGGATATCACGTATGATTCGGAGAAGATAAAGACCTTCTGGTAATCTGCTTACATCCACTGATGTTTCAGAAGAATGGGACAGGTCGGTCGAACTGACCATCTGCCCCTGTAAATTCAATAATAACAACGATCCGCCACGGGGATCATGCTGAATGACAAGCTTGTCAGAAGCAGGATTCGGGTAAATGCGGATTGCCTGATCTGCTGAGAATTCCTCTGTACCGGAAATATCATCCAGTTGTTGCCTGGCTGTTTCAATACGGGTATTGATATAAGGGATTAGACCATACTTTACATGAGAAGCGCTTAAGCTTTCATTAAAAGATTGATAAAAGAAGTATGAATTCCATCCGTGATCCCTTGGATAGAGCGGATCTTGTGCCAATGAGGTTGCGTAAAGATCCCTTAAGGTCAGTGCATGCTGCACCAGGTGATCCTGTGTACTGGCCAGATCGAGTAATTCATAAAACAGGCGTGTGAATTCCTTCCGGTAGGCAGAAACGGCAAGGATCCTGGTATAGAGAGGCCTAGGTTCGTTGACATAGGACCACGAATAGACATCCCTGCGCGCCCAATCGACATTAAACCAATCAATTCCGAAAGTATTGTCTACATCATAAGGCATAATCTCAAATTTGCCCGTCAGGGGATTATCATACAGGTAAAAATTATTCTTGTTGTAGAAAGGCCCGTCCCAGTTACCCGTAAAAACATCCATAGCAATCATCCGTAGAAGAACAGGAACATTGATGACTTTCTCAATTTCTTGAGGCAGCAGGTGATAAGGGGTATTGTTCAGCTTATCTATGAGAACGGCCAGGCCGGTATAGTCATCGGCATCTTCATTGGTCTTCAGTTCATAGGTCCTTCGGCTGCCTGAGGTAAATTTGTAGTCATCAGGGTTATTGCCGCGGAAAGTCAGATCGGCCGGCCAGAGGCATTTGTAAAGGTTCCCGTTCTTGGTGCCAAACCGGAGCCCGGTGAACTCTTCATCAATCTGTTCGACGTTGATATAAACCCCTTCGAAAATATCATTGATATACAGGAGTATATGGTTGGCGCGGGGGGCGGGGATCCCGAACTCCCGGCAGAGGTCCCAGTACAATTTTGACCGGATGACGCATGGATCATTATGCTCCCCGTTGAGATTCATCTTCTCAAGGCCATAATAGTCGCGCTTATCCACGAAGGTGTTGAATGACAGTTTAAACGATTTCTTGGCTGAGGAGCGCGATGTGTTTCCCCGGAACCGCAGCCCGACCAGGTATCTGAAGTCCAATACATCACCGCTTTCAAAACTGAAAGTGACTGGAAATTCATGATCAGATTCGGGATTTGCATATAATGCTGCAAGTGAATCGGGTGGCAGCCAAAGCTTTACCACAGGCAGCAGATCATCCCGAAAAACCGGTCCCGCTTCCGGAAACAGAACCTGGGCTGCCAACCTGCAGCCCAATCCCATGATAAATATCGTAACGAAAACAGTTCTCAATTGCTTGAAATAATCCGGATTTTGATCAAAACTACTAATTCAAACCGGTTCGGATTGACTGTTCATTCTCTTTTATCTATTTTAGACAGATAATCCTGAAACTGATGAAAAGGTTTATTGTTTCCTCTTTCTTGCTTCTCTCGCCGGTGATTCTATTCGCACAGAGCACGGAATCCCTTCGTATCACCCATGGCCCCTGGCTTCAGAATGTAACTAAAGAAGGGGCTACCGTGTGTTTTACTACCAACCTGCCGGCTGTTCCGGGTGTCCTCCTAACGAGCCGCGGAACATTGCCCGATACATTGATACGGAATTCGACCGACGGAATGATCGATGCCGGCGGTACCCTCCATAAAGTCAGAATTTCCGGGCTGGAACCTGGGAAAAGCTATTCCTACAAGGTGAATCCGGTTGAGATCCTGAAATTAAAACCCTATCAGGTCTATTTCGGTGACACAATAAAAAGTAAAGAGTATAAATTTACTACTCAAAATAATGTTAATAAAACTACCCGATTTCTAGTAGTAAATGATATTCATACCAGTGGAAAACGTTTATCACAGCATCTGAATTCAGGTGGTGCAGCTTCACTCGACCTTGTATTTTATAATGGTGACATGGTGGATGTTTTTGAGGATGAGGCTCAGTTGCTGGATTCGATTATTGATACCAGTGTCCGCTGTTTTGCCGCTTCGGTTCCATTCGTCTATATCCGCGGAAACCATGAAACCAGGGGAATCCTGTCGCGGAAGCTTAAAGGTTACCTGGATTATCCACAGGACCGTTACTATTATTCATTTGATCAGGGCCCGGTTCATTTCATTGTGCTGGATTGTGGGGAAGACAAGCCTGATAATAACCAGTATTATTATGGGCTGGCTGATTATGACCGGTACCGGCTTGCTGAGCTTGAATGGTTAAAGGAGGAAGTAAAATCGGAGGCTTTCAGGAATGCCGCTTATCGTGTCTATCTCATTCACATGCCTGTACATCCGGGTGATGGAAGCTCTCACAGCCTGCTTTTCCTGTCTGATAATTTCGGTCCTGTCATCAAGGAAGCCGGAGGTGACCTGATGATTGCGGCTCATACACACCGGCACCTGTGGCTGCCAGAAAAACTATCAGGATTGGGTATTCCACTCCTGATCAATGGCAACCTCAACAGGATAGAGGCTGAAGCAGGTGAACAGAGCCTTAAAATCAAGGTTATATCAGAAACCAATGAAGTGGTACTTGAAAAGGAGATCATTAAACGCCAATAGCTCGGTTCATGAGGGTAAGAACACTGTCCGTTTTGTTCTGTCTGTTACTGGTGCCTGGAATTCAGGCCCTGGGCCAGGTTGTAGATAAACCCTTCGTCATCAATTATGATAAGCGCGTCTATGGCGGTGATAATCAAAACTGGTCAGTAGCAGTAGGCAATAACGGATTGGTTTATGCGGGTAATGACAGAGGATTGCTGGAATTCGACGGTTCCAACTGGAAGTTGTATCCGATGCCTGATCACGGGATTGTCAGGGCTGTAGCACTGGGTGATGACGGCAGCATTTATGTCGGTTCCTATGAGGAGTTCGGGTATTGGAAACCAGATATAACGGGCCGGTTGAACTATACTTCATTGAGTGACTCACTCGTACCTCGGGGTTCCTTGCACAATGACGAGATATGGAGGATCATTCCGCATAATGGGAAGATCTATTTCCAATCCTTTTCCAATATTTTTATTTTTAACGGGCAACAAATCAGCATTTTAAATCCTTCATATTCCATGGTGCTCCTGATGAAAGCGGGTGACCGGCTTTTCATCCACCTGGTCGGGAAAGGTTTGTTTGAAATCATCGATGATACATTCCGGTTGGTCCCGGGATCGGAAATATTTGCTTCCAACGAGATCAAGGTAGTGTTGCCATTCGGAGGGAATCAGTTTTTGATCGGAGTTTCCGGCAAAGGATTGTACCTATTTGACGGTGCCAGGTTCCGTTACTGGGAGAGTCCTATCAACAACGGGATCAGTAGTTGCGAACTCAACAACGGGATTGCCGGGAATAACCGGCTGGTTATCGGAACTATTGGCGACGGGCTTTTTATCCTGGATGAGAGCGGTAACCTGCTGGAACATCTTAATTCATTGAATTTTCTCCAAAACAATACGGTACTTGCGCTGGCTTTTGATAAATCAGGAAATATCTGGGCTGGCCTCGACCGCGGACTGGACCTGATCAATTTCAATTCCGGCCTGGACTTCTACTTGGATCCTTCTGGAACAATGGGTTCGGTTTATGCATCCGTTCTTGATGGGAAGGATCTCCTGATCGGAACTAACCAGGGGTTGTACCGGTATCAATTCACTGAAGGTGAAGGCTATACGAATCCTGTTGCTGTACCAGGACTGGCAGGCCAGGTATGGGATTTGAAAAACTTTGATGGCGAAATCCTGTGCGGCCACACCAGCGGAACTTACCGTATCAACCAGATCCAATCGGAAAAAGTATCGGATATCAATGGTGGTTTTGAGCTTAAAAGGATACAGGACAGAAACAGGGATATTCTGCTTCAGAGCACCTACAGTGCTTTTGCGGTTTACACCCATCAGTCGGGAAAATGGGAATTGGCTTATCCGGTGCAGGGATTCTTTGAGCCGATTACCAGTTTTGAGAACGATCTCACGGGTAACCTATGGTGCGCCCATGCTACACGGGGTATCTTCCGGATTCGCTTAAAGCCTGATTTGAGTGCGGCAGAGAAGACAGAGATGTATGGCATCAGCCACGGACTGCCATCAGATCGCCAGACTCAGGTCGCCAAACTGGAAGGGCGGATTGTATTTCCAACCGGACAGGGCATTTATATATGGGATGACCTGAATGATACCATTTTACCCTATTCCCGGCTGAATGACCAGTTGGGGGAGTTCTGCAATGCGAGACAAATAATAAAAATCCGGGAAAACCATTACTGGCTTGTCCTTTCAAATGAAGTGGCATTATTCAGGATTACCGGATTTGAGGTACGCGAGCTGTTTCGTTACGATCTTACCAAGCAGGGGCTGTTCCTGACCAGTCGGTTTACCAAAATAATTGCATTGAAGGAGGGCTTGCACCTGATCTGTCTGGACAATGGATTTGCCTTGCTCGATGAATCACGGATGAGAGATCATTCATCCCTTCCCGCGGTTTCCATCAGGGAGGTTACTGCTGCCGGACGTGAAGGACAAAGAATTTATCTGCCTCTGCAACCGGAAGATAAGCCTTTTCGGATTCCTTATTCGCACAGAAGCATATCGGTTGCTTTTTCCGCAGGAACCGACTGCAAAATACCCACGTTCCGCACAAAGCTCGATGGGCTGGAGTCGGAATCAACGCTTTGGAATTCTGATTCTCATGTGACCTACACGCGATTACCCTGGGGAGATTACCGTTTGTCAGTTGAGGCTTCAAGCATTAGTGGAATGACCGGGAACAGGATCAGCTATCCCTTTACAATCAGGCCACCCTGGTTTTTTTCCATTCTGGCATTTATCATTTATGGTCTTTTATTGATACTCGTCATTTTTCTTCTGCGAATCAATTTTATTAAAAGGCTGGCCCGACATAAGCAAAAGATAGAGCAGGAAGAGGCATTTAAAAGAGAACAGGCAACTCTAAAGGCTGAACAGGAAATGATCCGCCTGAAAAGTGAGAATCTTGAAGCTGAAGTGAATTTTAAAAACATCCAGCTCGCAGATTTTACGATGAGCGTGATCAAACGCAATGAACAACTGAGAAGAATCCGCGACGAATTCCAAAAGCAGTCTCAGCAGCGAAGCGGTTCCCCATCGAATTCTTTGGTTGAAAGGATTACACGACTGATCGATCAGCAGCTTACTTCGGAAGATGACTGGCAAACCTTTGAGACCCATTTCGACCTGGCACATCAAGACTTTATCAAACGGCTGAAAATCACCTACCCTCACCTTACGCAAAGCGATCTGAAGCTGTGCGCCTACCTGAGGCTTAACATAACGACGAAGGAGATCGCCCACCTGCTGAATATCTCCGTCAGGGGTGTGGAGGTGCGTCGTTATAGATTGCGAAAACGCTTGAAAATGAACACTGAAGAGAATTTGTACGATTTTCTTCTTAATTACTGATGTACTTCTGTAGTATCTTAATGGCTGACTACGTCATCCTGACGTAGCTGTGTGCAAGCGGTTTATTATGAATCGGATAGGTAGCTGCATAACTTTGAAATAACCAAAACCAGGTTTTACTTGTACAACTATGAAGTGTCCCCATACAGTATCCCTGTGCTGTCTATTCTCTTTCCTGCTGCTGAACGGATGCAGTTCACAGACATACCGCCTGACGGAACCGGAAAAGAGAGCTTTTACCGAGGATCTGAAAAGGCGGACTTTTAATTATTTCTGGGAAGTAGCTGATACTATTACCTGGCAAACAGATGACCGGTATCCAACCCGTCAATTCACGAGTATTGCGGCAACAGGCTTTGCCCTGCCGGCTTATATAATTGGAGCTGCCAACGGATATGTCAGCAGGGAACAAGCTGCGGGCAGGGTGTTAAACGTGCTGGACTGGTTATGGAAATCCGGACAGGGGCCTGACCCCGAACGCAAGACCGGATATCGTGGATTCTATTATCATTTTTTGAATTATGAGACGGGAACCCGTTATCAGAAAGTGGAACTATCAACAATTGATACGGGGCTGCTGATGGCTGGGATATTGACCTGTCAGTCTTGGTTTGATCAGAACACGGAAACGGAGGAACAGATCCGCCAGTTGGCCGATTCACTCTACCTGAGGGTTGAATGGGATTGGGCGATGAATGGACGGGAAAGCATGTCGATGGGATGGCTTCCGGAACAGGGTTTCCTGCCCGCTACGTGGAACGGCTTTAATGAAGCGATGATATTGTTACTGATGGCAATGGGATCACCCACTCATCAGTTGTCAGGTAATGCATGGAAGACTTGGTGCAAAACCTACGAATGGATCACTTATTACGGACAGGAACATATCAATTTCAGTCCTTTGTTCGGTCACCAGTATTCCCATATGTTTATCGATTTCAAAGGTATCCGGGATGAATATTCACGCTCGCAGGGGATTGATTATTTTGAAAATGCACGCAGGGCGACACTGAGTAATCGTGCCTATTGCATAGACAATCCCAAAGGATTTACCGGATATTCAGATGCTATCTGGGGATTAACAGCATGCGATGGCCCGGCAAACGAATGCCGGATCATTAATGGGAGACAGGTCCATTTTACCCAGTACGGTGCCCGGGGAGCCAGTTCACTGTACGTTCTGGATGATGGGACTATTGCCCCGACGGCTGCTGGTGGATCTATACCCTATGAACCGGAGATATGCATCACTACCCTTTATGAAATGAAGAAAAGATTTGGCGATAAACTATATCAGAAATATGGATTCAAGGATGCTTTCAACCTGACTTATACCTACGGCCTCGATCAACCAGACGGGTGGTTTGACAAGGACTATATCGGGATCGATCAGGGACCAATTATCATCCAATTGGAAAACTATGAAACCGGATTGATTTGGGAAACGTTAAAGAAAAACAAGTATATCGTCAAAGGATTAGTAGAAGCCGGATTTACGGGCGGATGGCTTGATTTAGCAGCTAAACAACTTGGGACTTGAAAAACCTACCAAAACTCTATCTGTTTATGAGAAGTAACCTACTCAAATTCACAATTCTCGTGATCCTGCTGATGTCAGGGTTTTCGGCGGTTTTTGCACAAAACCGGACGATGACCGGTAAAGTCACTGCGGGTGATACCGGGGAAACACTTCCGGTTGCAACAGTGACAGTGAAAGGAACGACGCGCGGTGTGATAACCGATATCGACGGTAATTACCGGATTGAGGTTATGCCTGGCGAGGTCCTAATTTTCTCCTATGTGGGATACGATCCACTCGAATTAGAGATCGGAAACCAAACCGTTATCAATGCTACACTCCAGCCAAAGGATAAAACGCTGCAGGAAGTGGTTGTTATTGGATATGGCACGGTGAGGAAAAGCGACCTGACAGGTTCCGTCAGTTCGGTTAAAGCCAAAGAATTGTCTAAGATTACATCCCTGAATCCCGAACAGGGCCTGCAGGGTAAAGTCACGGGCGTCCAGGTGACAAGTTCGTCAGGAGCCCCAGGTGCCGCTCCGATAGTGAGGGTCAGGGGTGTCGGGACCTTTAATAACTCATCACCGATTTATGTGGTCGACGGTGTCATTCTGGATAATATCTCTTTCCTGAGCTCTGCCGATATCGCCTCCATGGAGGTTTTGAAAGATGCTTCCGCAACAGCCATTTACGGATCAAGAGGTGCCAACGGGGTGATTATAATTACCACTAAGGGTGGGACGATCGGTGAAGAAAAAGCTTCTTACAATTTCTCCACTGAATTTGGAATCCAGAACCTGGCTAAAAAAATTGATCTGTTAAACGGGCGTGAGTTTGCCATCGTTTCAAATCAGATCAGGGCCGGTTCGTACAACAATGTGGATGCGGTTCCCGATACCGACTGGCAGGACCTGGTATTTAGCCCGGCTCCTATGAGCAATAGCCAGCTGTCAATTACCGGCTCCACCAAGCTTACTTCCTATTATGTAAGCTTCGGATTATTCAACCAGGATGGCATTATCGATAAATCCAATTATTCCCGCTTCACCATTAAGCTGAACAATACTTACAACCTGGCAAAGAATTTCAAAATGGGCAATAACCTGACCATTGCTCCCTACTCTCAACAGAATGCTCCCGGAGTAACCTATCAGGTTTATCGCGCTCAGCCTCTCTTGAAACCTTATTATGAAGACGGTAGTTACGGTGTGGTCTATAATGTCGGAAATCCTCTTGCCGACCTGGAATATTCCAATAATTTCAACAAGGGGGTGAGAGCAGTAGGTAACGTCTTCGCGGAGGCCAAATTCTTTGAATCGATCACGGTAAGATCAAGTTTCGGGATCGATGCCGGCTATAATAAAGCCGAAAATTTTACGCCGGTTTATACGGTTTACAACCCTGATGGTTCAGCTTCACAGCAACAAAATGTTTTAAGTGATCTGTTCAAGGGTCAGTCGGACAACACAACCTGGCTTTGGGAAAACACAGTAAACTATACAAAAACATTCGGTAAACACTCGCTGAATCTCCTCGGTGGATATACCATGCAGGAATCCCGTTCGGAAATTCTTCAATTGTCGGGAGAGAACGTGATCCGCAACGGTGAGGATTTCTGGTATTTAGGACCTTCTTATGTCTATGATGAAGGCAAGGTCAACACAACATCATCCATCTATAACGGTGTGGATGCCAACCTGTACTATTCAATGATCTCCTATCTTGCCCGGGCCAATTACACGTATCTGGATAAGTACATGTTCACGGTTACCTTCCGGCGTGACGGCTCATCCAAGTTCACCAGAGAGAACCGGTATTCTAATTTTCCGTCCTTTGCTGCCGGCTGGAATATTGGCAGGGAAGAGTTCATGAAAAAATATCCGGTAATTTCCAACCTCAAACTGAGGGCTTCCTGGGGAATTATCGGTAATGAGAAAATCAGTTACTATGACCGTTTTGCACGGGTACAGTCTGATATTTTCGCGGTAATCGGAAATCCGGATGCTGTTATTGCTGCTGCAACATATGGTAAAAGCGGTAATCCCGACCTGAAATGGGAAAGTACAACCCAGACGGATGTAGGGCTTGAGATCGGGATGTTCCAGAATCGCCTCACGGGTGAGTTTGATTTTTACAACCGCGTTACCGATGATATTCTGGTCGAACTCTCCACCCCGGGACACATGGGTAACGGACTCGGACAGAGGATCCGCTATAATGCGGCGTCAGTGCTGAACCGGGGATTCGAGATCAACCTGAACTGGCGCGAGAAGGTTGGAGAGATCACTTATGGAATTGGTCTCCTGGGATCAACCATTCATAATGAGGTGCTCTCCATCGGGGGCAACAGCGGCGTGGATTCCGTCCTGATCGGCGGCTACCTTGGCGATGGACGACCCGTAACGCGCAGCATGGTCGGCCTTCCCATCGGAGCTTTTTATGGCTATGTTACTGACGGGGTTTTCCAGAACCAGGCCGAATTGGATGCTTATCCGCACGATGCTCAGGCTGGAGTGGGGGACTTAAGATTCAAGGATGTAAATGAAGATGGGAAGATCGACGGATCAGACCGTACCTATATCGGTTCACCGATACCCAAATTCATCTTTGGTGCCAATTTTTCCCTGCAATACAAGGGTTTTGAATTTTCGGCCGATTTACAAGGACAGGTCGGGAACAAGATTTTTAACGGCAAAGAGGTGGTTCGCCCCGATCCGTACAACTTTGAACAGCATGTATTTGACCGCTGGACAGGTGAAGGAACCAGTAACACTGAACCTCAGCCCTCCTGGGGAGGATACAACTATACCCCTTCCGACCGGTTCATTCAGGACGGATCTTTTTTTCGTGTCCGTAATGTGATGCTGTCTTATATTGTTCCTGAATCAATAACAAAAAAACTGAAAACCGGTGAACTCCGCGTTTACCTGAAGGGAACAAACCTGTATACACTGACACGCTTTACCGGGTACACCCCGGAAATCGGCAGCTACGATGTTCTGTCAAATGGCATTGATTATGGCATCTATCCTATCACGGCAGTCTATTCTATTGGTCTTAACCTAACATTCTGATGATCATGAAAACACGAAATATTATAATAGCAGGCATTGCCCTTGGATGCATGACGGGATTTTCGGGATGTGAAGATTTTCTGGAGAAAAGTCCGCAGGGACAGCTTACACAGGAGGCCTTCCCGGTAACGGCATCCGATGCCGCCCTGGCTACCAATGCAGTGTATAACACTCTCAGGCAATGGCATTATCATTCAGGAGGGTACCCAATCCTCGATATCCTTTCCGATGACAGCCATAAAGGCAGCAGTCCTAAGGATCAGCTAAGCACAGTAGGTCCCTATGATTATTTCAAACATACCACAACTCAGGACGGACTCGACCGGTGGTGGAGCACCCTGTATGAAGGGATTAAACGTGCCAATGTTGTCATTGAAAAAGTGCCGGACATTCCAATGGATGAGGAATTGAAAACACTTTATATCGCTGAGGCCAGGCTTCTGCGGGCGGTTTATTACTTCGATCTGGTACGGGCCTGGGGAGGGGTACCTAAAGTTACCACAATAACTCCGCCACTGCAGCTTGCCCGGTCGACTGCTGATGAGATTTACACTCTTATCCTGGAAGATGTGGATTATGCCATAAATAATCTTCCTCTCAGAAGCCAATACGAAAAAGCAGATGCCGGAAGGGTTTCCAAAGGCACAGCCCAGGCTTTACTGGCGAGGATCTCACTTTTCAGAAATGATTTTGCCACTGCTGAGCAATCTGCCCTCGACGTGATCATTTCCGGCGAATATGCTCTTGAATCCATGTTTGCCGATGCCAATAGCCTGGCAGGTGAACACGGAAGAGAATCCATTTTTGAAGTCGGCGCCCTCCAGTATGAAAGTACTGAAGCTGGCGGTGATCAATACGCCAATACCCAGGGTGTAAGGGGTGTTCCCAACCGCGGCTGGGGATTCAATTGTCCATCAGAGGATCTCAGAAACTCGTTCGAAGCCGGTGATCCGCGTCTTGGTGCGACTATCATTGACCTTGGCGAAGTCCTTGACGGGGTGAAAATCATGGGTAATGGAGAAACTCCTGATGTGACTACCGATGAGTTTGGGAATATTGTTGAAAGGGAGTGTTACAACCAGAAAGTCTGGATTCCCGGTAATAACACAATAACCCAATGGGGCCATAACCGCCGTCTGATCAGGTATGCAGATGTACTCCTGATGGCCGCTGAAGCACTCAATGAAAACAATAAGCCAGGGGATGCGTTAGTATATTTGAATCAGGTCAGGGAAAGAGCACGTGAGGGAAACTCAGCTATTCTTCCTGATATTACCGAAACCAATAAAGATAAACTAAGAGATATCATCCTTAATGAACGCCGCCATGAATTTGCCCTTGAAGGTCTGCGATACTGGGATCTTATCCGCACCGGCAAGGCTGTGGAGATCCTCGGTCCGCTGGGTTTCGTGGCAGGAAAACATGAACTGTTCCCGATCCCCCAGACGGAGATTGACATTTCTCAGGGCACCCTTCAACAAAATCCGAATTGGAATTAATATCTATTTGTTTCACATAAAAACTACTATTCTATGAAGAGAAAACATGTTGCTTTAAGTGTACTGCTTGTGGCTGTCAGTCTCGGACTGATAATGAACAGCTGCAAGAAAGAGCCGACCGAGTTCATCCTGTCTGCTCTGGTTAGCGGCACCATTGATCTTAATGGTGCAACCTCACCTAACAATGTTCCGGTTAATCCTGTCATCGTGGCAACGTTTAATACGGAAGTTGATCCTGCCACCGTTACTGTAGGGAATGTCAGCCTGATTCAGGATTACGACGACGCGGTAATGGAGGTTACGGTTACCGCTGATGGAAAAACCATCACTATCACTCCTGTCACTAATCTTTCGGGCGGTGCATTGTTCCAATTGACTCTGAAAGCCGGTATGAAATCAACAGGAGGATTGGCACTCACTGAAGTCAGCCGTACCTTTACCACTGTAGGGACTTTTGTTCCGGCTGGTGTAGTTGCTCACTGGACTTTTGAGAACAGTCCAAACGATGTAGTCGGGGATTATGATCCGACTGCTGACGAGGTCGTTGCCATTACTTACACGGATTCAAGGAATGCAGCAGCCGGTAAAGCTGCTACGTTCGATGGTGATGTCAGTATCATCGAAATTCCCAATGGCGATGTATTGATGAACACAGCCAATTTCACCCTGAGTTTCTGGATGAAAACAAATTCGACCGGACACGTTAATGAAAACGGCGATCCCGCTGGTCATTTCGTAATTGGTCTGTCGGCTTTCTACGGATTCCAGTTTGAACTGAACGGTGCTTATAATAGCTGTAAACTGGCTGCCAGGTATGAACTTGCAGATGGTACAACATCGTCCGAAGACCTGTGGTTCAACGGTGAAGGACAAACCCGCGACAATGGTGGATGGCAGGGCTGGGACTTTTGCAAGGACCTGAGAAATTCAGGCGGACTCGACGGTATTATGAAAGATAAATGGGTCCATGTTGTCTGTGTATACAATGCTGCCGACAAAGCCGGTATCATGTACCTGAACGGTGAAAAAATGAAATCGCAGGATTTCGACCTCTGGCCTGACGGAGATGCCAAACAGGGCGTCGTAGGCTTAAAGTATGGCGGAACGGCTCCGGAAACCTACCCCGAACTGGCATTCGGATTTATCCAGGCAAGAGACGGCTCCTTATGGGATAGTGAACCATGGGGTGGTTATGATTTTCCGACTTCAAATCATTTCAAAGGTCAGCTGGACGATATCAGGATCTTCCACAAAGCTCTTACTGCTACGGAGATACAACTCATGTACGACTCAGAGAAGTAGTTTTGGTGACCAGTTGAAGGGAGGGGATTCGGGGGTTCCTGAACCCTCCCTTTTTCTTTTAATAAATTAAAATGAATAACCATCCGGTCAGTATTCTCCTGATAATAGGATTGATGACAGGGACAATGTCTTGCGGCCCCGAATGCGGCGAAAACAATGGAACTCTTCAATTGGTCAGGGTTGTGGCCGGCGGGGTCTTGCTCGACCCGAATTCCCCGGTTTCCGGCATTCCGGTTACTGCCGGTATCAGTATTGAATTCAGCAATGCTATCGATACGATTGCCAGCAGGAATAATGTCAGCCTCAACCTGGACGGCAATGGATCAGTAGCTTGTTCTGTTTCCTTTTCGGCAAACGGAACGACCATCAGCATCGATCCCGCATCGGACTTGAGTTATCTGACAGATTATAAATTGATTATTGGATCCGGCCTGACCGGTGCACAATGCGAGACATTCCCCGGTGTTACTTACCAATTTGTTACGGAAAGGGGAAAACTGACAATTGAAAACATAACCCTTAACGGTAAACCCTTCGATAGTTCTAATAAACTAAACGATATTGACCGTCAAG
>JAZDPC010000070.1:0-3272 GCA_043797975.1 Bacteroidota bacterium | reverse complement strand
GGAAGCCATAAACCCAATACGGCCGTTGCCCAGGCCTGGGACAACAAGCAGGCCGGCACCAAGCGGCTAACCACGGAAACCGGGGCCGGACAATGGGGCAGCGCCCTGGCGTACGCCTGTGCGCTCATCGGTCTCGATTGTAAAGTCTTTATGGTCCGCGTCAGTTTCGATCAGAAACCGCTGCCCAAGCTGATGATGCAGACCTGGGGCGCCCAGTGCGTACCCAGTCCGAGCATGGAAACACAGGCCGGACGGGCAGTCCTGGAACAGGATCCGGATACCCCGGGCAGCCTCGGGATTGCCATCAGCGAAGCCATTGAGGCCGCTGTGACCGATCCGACCGGACAAACCAAGTATTCCCTCGGGAGCGTGCTTAACCATGTAATGCTTCACCAGACGATCATCGGACTGGAAGCCAAAAAACAGTTGGAAAAGGTGGGTGAAAAGCTACCTGATATTGTGATCGGATGTGCCGGCGGCGGCAGCAACTTTGCCGGATTATCTTTTCCGTTCGTGTACGACAAGATCCATGGCTCGAAAATCGAGATCATCCCGGTGGAGCCGGCCTCCTGCCCCTCCCTTACACGCGGACACTATGTCTACGACCATGGCGATAACGCAAAGATGACCCCGCTGGTTGCCATGCATTCGCTCGGCCATAACTTTATCCCTGCACCGATCCATGCCGGTGGACTGCGTTATCATGGCATGTCGCCGCTGGTGAGCCGGGCAGTTATGGATGGACTGATGAGCCCGAGGGCCATTAACCAGCTTGAATGCTATGAAGCCGGAATGTTGTTCGCACGAACCGAAGGGATCATCCCTGCACCGGAAACCTGCCATGCCATAGCAGCCACCATTCAGGAAGCCAAAAAAGCAAAGGAAGAGGGTAAGGAAAAGGTGATCCTGTTCAACCTGAGCGGTCACGGCCTGTTCGACCTTCTGGGCTACGAAAAGTTCATGAATGGTCAGCTCACCGATTATGAACTCCCGCAGGAGATCATCGACAGAAACCATGAAGCGCTGGCGGGATATCCCAAACCGTAAGAACGTGAGGACGTTACGGGCGTTAAGGACGGGAGAACGGCGGTTGTAGAGACGCATATCATGCGTCTCTACAACCCGATCTTTCCTTTTTTCCCCGCCTTCACCTTGATTTCCATTTCTTTCCCTCCGTAAAGAATTTTTGCAGTACCGCCTGTTTTTGAGCTGATCCGGGCATCGGTCAGCTTGCCGCCAGCCCATGTAAGGTCGAGCACAAAACCTCCGCGGGCACATAAGCCTTTCACTTCCCCGCTGCCCCAGGCTTTGGGTAACGCGGGAAGCAGGTTGATCACCCCGGAGTGCGATTGGATCAGCATCTCAGCGATGCCGGCCGTGCCGCCGAAATTACCGTCGATCTGGAAGGGCGGATGAGTGTCGAACAGGTTGATCAGGGTAGATTTCCGGAGCAGGCTGAGCAGATTTTCATATGCCTTTTCACCATTGAGCAACCGGGCAAACTGACACACAATCCAGGCCCGGCTCCAGCCGGTATGGCCGCCACCGAACGAAAGCCGCCGCTCGATCGTGGCCTGGGCTGCCTTGAAAAGTTCAGGCGTTGCCGGTGTGAATTCGGACAGCGGATAGAGTCCCAGGAGATGAGACATGTGCCGGTGACCGGGTTCTACTTCATCGTAATCGGCGATCCACTCCTGGATCACCCCCTTGGAGTTAATCCGTACCGGAGGAAGCTGTTTTTGTGCGACTGCCAGTTTAGCTGCAAATTCAGGATCGGCGCTGAGAATCCGGCAGGCTTCCATACAATTATCAAATAGTGCATTAAGTATCTCAATGTCGACCGTAGCGGCATAGGTGAGCGCAGAATTCTCCTTCGTACCCGGTACAATGAACGCGTTTTCCGGGGAATGCGACGGATTGGTAACCAGATAGCCTTCCGGAGACTCCACTAAAAATCCGAGAACGAATTCGGCTGATCCCTTCATCATCGGCCAGGCCACTTTGCGAAGGAACGCGGTATCCCGGGTAAACAAAAAGTGCTCATAAACGGTGAAGGTCATCCATGGACCGTTCAGCGGGGTGATGCCCCAAACTCCGTCGGCTACGCCGGTGCGGCCAAACGGATCCACGAGGTGATGGAACACCCAGCCATCGGTGCCATACATTTCACGGGCAGTGACAGTTCCCGGAATAATCAGTTTCTCCATGAAGGAGATCAGCGGACGGGTGGTCTCGGTGAGGTTGCACACCTCTGCCGGCCAATAGTTCATCTGAAGATTGATATTGGTATGGAAATCCGAATTCCAGGCGGCATTCAAATCCTTGTTCCAAATCCCCTGCAGGTTGGCCGGCAGCATAGCCGGACCGCGTGATGAACCCATCAGGAGATAACGGCCATATTGGAAATACAGGACGATCAGCCCGTTATCCTCAGCGCCTGCCTTCATCCGGGTGAGACGATCATCGGTGGGAAGTGAATCCAGTTCGGAACCGCCCAGATCGAGCGATACCCGGTTAAACATGGGCTGATATTCAGACAGGTGCCTTTTCACAAGACTTTTATCCGTCTGATTTGCAGCCTGATCCAGAATCTTTTTGCAATTGGCTGCAGGATCGATCGAACGGTCGAAATCGAGTTTGGCCAGGGAATAGTCGGTGGCGGCGGTCAGGCGGAGGGTGATTTCGCGGGCACCGGAGACAAGAAGTTGTCGGTTGTCGGTTGTCACTTGGCCGCCGGTTTGGGTAAGGCGGAGTTCGCCGGCGAATTTCATGTGGGCACCGGCCTGAACGCTGAGTGGATCTTCCGCATCGATGATCTGTCCGGTGAGTAGCAGTTTACCATCGGGATTGGCAGTAATGACGGCATCTTTTTCACGGGTCAGTGAGAAAGAAGCATCGATGGAACCTCCGTTAAGAGCTTTAATTTTGACTATTAGTATATTATCAGGAACTGAAACGTAAACCTCCTGCCGGAATTTCTTGCCTTCAACCGTGAATTCGGTTGCAGCGATACCCGTTTTCAGGTCGAGCGACCGGCAGTAGTTTTCCGGTTTGGTTTTCCAGCCGTAACCGATCAAAAGGTCACCCAGCGGCTGGTATGACCGGATCTGGGGCGGGGTGCCCAGCAGGTGATCATGGGCTAATTGCCAGGCATCTTTAAACCGGTTCTCAAACAGCGCCTTCTGCAGCTCCGGCAAATGCGCCAGCGAGCCCGGATTGTTATTGTTCACAGGGCATCCGGCCCAGATACTCTCCTCATTGAGCTGGATCCG
>JAZDPC010000077.1:0-56902 GCA_043797975.1 Bacteroidota bacterium | reverse complement strand
TTCATTGATCCGGATCCTGCAGCCGGCAATAATTGCCTCCAAGAGGTCCTTCTGCTGGATCCCGATATCGTCGCCGATCAGCATGAACCGGCGGAAGAAAATCGAGAAGTCGGCCAGCAAGTGATCATTGATCATTTCAATGTCTTCCCTGGTGAAATAAAGGAAGTGATTCTTCGCTGTGGAGAAAGTACTGTCGGGCAGAATGAGCTCCACCGAATAGTATCCTTCCGGGCAAATCGTCTTCACCGGAAGCTGCTTGCTCCGAACCATCGAGCAGATATACTTACCGACATCCTCGTTCCGGTTAACGGTAATCGGCCCGGTCTTCGAATCGTTGAAAACGAACCGGAGATAGTCGACCAGGATGTCTTTTTTGAGGGGAAGAATGAGGTTCATACAAGTCTTGACTTTTATTTGTGAATTTAAAGTAAAAACTTGAAAATTGTGTTTTGATACTTTAATTATTTTTATAATGTTGAATACAAAACAATGAGAGATAAAATTCTGTTTGTAATTGCTTTGATTGGTGGACTTTGGATACTTATTCAAGTCATCATATGGATAAGTGAACCTCGAATCAAACTTTCGGCAGACTATTCATTATTAACCTGTAAAATACCTGAGGATATTGTACATTCTTCAAGGATTGATATCTTCATTCCAAAACTGCAATCACAGATTGACAAAGCATTAGCAGTTGACTCCAGCAATTCTTTAACGAATACACACATTGATTTTGGAGAGATTTATGACTCCCTCAACATAGACAAACTTGCCTATTACAATTTTAATTATTCGAAGCAATTTTCAATGGATCTACAAAACGTTGGTAAGAAAGATGTATTGGAGATAGAGTTGATTATTCCTGGGAATTTTAAATTTGAATTGAAGGATAAAGCCGAGCGCTGGCTCAATGGAGATGCTGAGAGTATATTGAAATTAGGTAATTTAAAACCTAATGAGTCTATTTTTGTCAGAGCCTTTTGCAGTCCAACGACAGTCTATAATCTATCTGATATTAAGGTAAACTATTCGAATGGCAGAGTAAAGCTAAAAGAAGGAAAATATATACATGGATTTCTTGCTTCATTAAGTGATTACTGTAGCTCTCCGATGAAGGTAATAGGCCTAATAATTTCTATTGTTACAGTGCTCGGTTCTTTCTTATTCTTAATCTACACATTTTTCAATTTGAAAATCCGAATTAAGCAAGACGAATAGTCCTGATGCAGACTTCCCCAAAAAGCCCAAAAAAATAGTGCAGAAGTGCAAAAGTTCGGGCACTCTTGTAATTGTCAATCAATCAAATGCTTACGATGTATTTTTTTTGCACTGTTTGAAAATCGTGCAGAAAGTGCAAAATCGTGCAGAAATAGTGCAGTGTAACTGCTTGATTGATTGTGCATAAAAATCGTGCGCACGATTGCACAGTTTTTTCCCTAAAATTTAAGAAGTCTTCTTTCAAGAAGAGTATAATAATAAAATAATATATATATGTATTGGAATTTCAAAGAGTTGCAGCGCTTTTCACACTGTTTCTTTGCACCTGTTGCTTCTTAAAAATAGGGGGAAACGGGGGAAATTGAGTCGAAAACTATGCAAAGGAGCGCACGATTCTGGTGCTAAAACTTGCGAATTCCGCTACCGGCTTGAGTTATCGGTTGCACAATACTCTCGGAACTCGTCCTGTAGACCTTTCTCGAGAATGAATCGATAAGCCTGGCTCTTAGCCTCGATCTCATCATAATAATCGGCCACAATCCTGAGTAAAGGCCGGCTGAGGACGCTGGCCATGAATTCCTGTTGCTCCTTTTGACGGGGCGGTGTTCCTGATTTGAATGGTTTGGTTTGATTGCCCATAATGGTTTGGATTTAGGATTGATGGAAACAAGGGCAAACAAAAAACGATGCAACTCCTGATTAAGTACCGGAAACCAGATGAGAAACAGGGATTACTCGCTCAGTTTGTCGATCGTGAAATACTCGATCCCTCCGGATTTGTCGTCCTTTCCGTTCTGCTTGGGATTGAAAGTGAGGCCGTTGTACCGGCAGTAGGCCCGGATGTTCTTCTTGAAAGCGGTGGTAGTGGCATACCGCTTTTCCTTTGGGGGTACGAAATCCAGGTATTTATCGAAGAGATCTTTCCGGGAGATCCGTTTGCTCAGGTTGGTCTCGATCCAGTCCTTGACCGAATCGATTCCATAGTTGGCTGCGGTTGAATAGAACTCATCAGCCCATGCCAGGAAGACTTCACCCATCTGCTGCCGGAGCCGGCGCTTCTCAAGGCGCTCTTCCGGAGGCTTAATAATACCGTACTTCAGATACGCTTCGACACACTCGGCCACGAAGTTGTAAAAGAGGTTCCACTGTTCGTATCCCCACTCATCAAAGAATAGTTGCTCGAAGTCGTCGGTAGGTTTGTGGTTCTCGTTATAGTAATCGGAAAAGGCGATCAAAGCCTGCCGGTCTTTGAAGCTGGCTCCGTCACCGTTGATGGCATGGTTGGTGCTGATCAGGAGCTTAGGCGTCTGATCGCTCGACAGGGTGAACTTCTTGTCGCCCTTCCGGTTGATCGTCAATCTGCCTGAGATTAACGGGAAGAAGAATTCGAAATCCAGATTGGCGCGAACGTCGTCGAGGAATACGACCTCGGTTTTCTCAGATACTTCTTCGAATAGGAATGGATCCTCGGTAATGCTCTTATTCTTGGCTGCAATGTAGGTCAGGGGAATGACTTGCTCCACGGCCAATCCGAACAGCGATTTGCCCGTTCGACCGTTGCTGGCCCCGACTTCCGACAGCTCCCCATCCATGCAGATGACTGCTTTTGCCTGGGATCGGTCCTTGTAAGAATGAACCAGGTATCCGAAGGCGGTCATCTTCGCGATAATATTGATCGCCCATTCTTCAGCTTCATCGGGCTCGAGCGGTTTTCTTTCCTGCAGCTTCTTCCAGAAGAAATTGGAAGTGTTGACCAGGAAAACCAGAAAGTGGCACTTCCGGCCCAGATCGGTTATCTCGAAATCCCACTGGCCTTGATCGTGAGTGATCAAACTCAAAGGCTGCCCCAGTATCTTGGCATCGAATTCATTGATTTTATCCCGCCAAACGTAATGGCTGAGCTCATTGATCGGATTCTCTTCGATACCTTCAGCCGTGATCTTCCAGGTCTTATTCCGGAAGTAGAGGGTTTGAGATTCCTTATCAGGCTTTTCAAAGGCTGGCTTGACAAACTCCATGTTGCTCAGGCTGTCGGGACCGAGGTACATTTTCCCGCCCCGGTACAGCATATTCCGCACATCTTTCGGAGCGATCTCTTTGGTCAACTGCATGACGAAGTCCTTGATCTGATAGGACTCCACCAGCTCGACCACATGACTGTTCATGTGCCCGAACTGGAACTTGCCGTCGGCCATGAGTAAACGCCCGTAGCCCCGGTTCCGGAGAAAGTTGTAGCAGTTTTCATAATCGAAGTGATAGGTGGTCCGACTGAATCCCGACCGGGTTTCACCGATTTCTTCGGACCAGTATACTTCATCCGCTTCCAGTGGCTGTGCCGATTCAAACCGTCCCTCTTTGAACCGCCATTTGTGCTGACCGATCATGAATTCCGGGATGTTCTGCAGAATCGACTTGTGTCTCGAGGCAAACTTCTCGGCGCTGTCGAGATCCCAAAACTGCATGATCCGGTGATCGGTCAGGGATGTGATTTTATGGACCTGAATATACTGTCCGTCACCATCCTTGGCCACAATGGCCTTATCGAGATCCGCTTTCAGTTCATCTTCCTTACCCTTGAGCGTATTGGCTAGCAGGTCATCGATCCCTTTATCCTTTGCAGGATTCTCACGGACATGGCCGAAGTAGATCTCCAGATAAATCTCAAGGCTGTACAGGGTCTTGAAATACTCCTTGAAGTTCTTGACTGCATTGAAGAATGTCCAGGAGCGCAGATCCACCCGCTTCCCGGGCTTGACATTCTCAGAGATCAGATCCCAATCGGAATCCAGGATAAAGACCACCTCACGGACTCCACAAGCCTGGACCAGCAACTGCATCTCATGAGGCAGCTTCCCATTCTGGCCCAGGTTGTGGATACCCATGATTCCGACACTGATTAATCCATGTTTACAAGCCTTTTCAGCCTTTTTCTCGCCCTCCTGGATATAGAGTCGCTTGATGGGGCGCCGGTTCTTGTAGTACTCCCGGACGATTTCCGGGAAATACAGATGAGATCCCGATCCTTTCGGACTCTGATATTTGATCGGCTCGTCGTTCTTGTCTTTATGCAGATCGGGTACCTGCCAGCGGATCCGATACAGATGCTCGAATTTGCTGGTATTCGGTTTCTGATACATCACCGGTCGGCCCTCGAGATCGTAGTAGTAGATCAGGAGGTCGTCACCGGTGGTTAACTGGTTATACTGATCGCGGGATCCCGATCGGAACACGGCAACCTCCCGGATGGTTTTCTCATCGTCATTTTCCCGGACCCGGGCAATCACATCCTGATGGGTGAGTCCGCTGGCTTCGAGCTGCAGATCGCAAAACGACTTATGTTTCTTACCCGACCGGGCAGGTTTGGCCACAGGTTTTTCGGGCTCTATATCGATATGGTACTTGTCGGCCAGATATTTCAATGCCTCCGGATAGCTCATTCCCTGTGCCTCCATCAGGTATCCTGCAGGATTGTTGCCCGACATGTCATTACAATGGAAGCACTTGAATATCCCTTTGGAGGGAGTGATACAGAGGCCTCTATTCTTCCCCTCGGCTCCGCACTTGGGACATTTTGTATAATAGGAGGTCCCTGACTTGGTAAGGGTTTGAAAATCGGAAATCACCTCCTGGAGGTTGGCTACCTCCAGGATTCGTTGTTTCGTGAAGGTATCGATCATGGGTTAATCGTTGACGGGTTTTTGGGTAGGATATCGGGAGTGATCAGGTTTTGAGTGTAAATCGTTCCGGCTTCACGGGTCAGATCCCGATAGGTTCTCATCAGGGATTCGTGAACAGGAGATCCCTTTCCCGGGATCAGGTGACGGACCTTATCGTGATGATACATCCAGAAGCGGGCCATCTGACGATCGGTATTGTATCCGTTGGCATCGAGGTGTAACCGGAGAAAGTTTAGGTCGGCCTGAAACGTATCCGGATCTCTCCGGGATTGGTGAGTATCGATCAGATACGCTCTTTGCCGGATCAGGCTCCTGATCAGGTTTCGGGCGCGAATATGGAAAGGATCAATCCTCATGTGATTTTCTCTCGATCAAAATGCCCAGGTCTTCAATTCGCTGTTCAGTCTTTTTAATCTCCTGACCGATGGGATGATTGTCGACTTCTCTCCGGCCATGGGCTTCGGATAGGACAAGATCATTCAGGTAAGAGATTAAAGCCCGATGGAAAAACTGAAGCTCAGGTAGGGGTGCAGTTGAATTCATACGGCCTTGGCTAAAAATTTCATTTCTGTCCGGTGAACCAGACAGCTCATATAAGCTTTGTAGGCTTTCTCCAACTCGAGATGAAGCAGAAAGATCTTGGTGGTCTCATCCGGTGAGGTGCCGGCGAATTCCCGTTCCAGGAGAAAGATTCGGAGCCTCAAGGCTTCGAGTTCACCTATTCCCGGAAGGACGGTTTTACTGATGGCTTCCTGAAGGTTCATCGCTGGGCTATTTGTGCAGGTCGAACTTCATGGCGAAGCGCATAATATCGATCCGGTTATATGCATGGATCTTGGCGCGGATCCGGCAGAGATAGGTTTTAACCGAGTTGATGGTTATGTCCATCTTCTGGGCGATTAGCTTATCGGGCAATCCTTTGGCCACCCATCGGACCACCATCAGTTCGCGAGGCGTGAGAGCACCTCCGGGACCCGTGGGCAGTTTACAGACTTTCCCTTCACCCGGGCATTTGCCACGTCGGCCGCAGTCCCAAAACTCAAGCTCCGACTTACCTTCTCTCGTAAGATCGGGACTCATATCGAATCCTCCGTAGTTGCAGAGAATATATTGCCGGAGCATCTCGATGCTATCGAGGATCCCCATGTCTGTTTCGAGGGAGTTTAATGCCACCGGATCGTTGATCAGCTGGATCTCGATGATTTCACGGAGATCGTCTGGCAGTTCTTCGAACAGGTATTGTTTACCCTGATACATGCAGAAGAGATCACCTTGGTGATGGTAGATCTCGATTCCGGCATCCTTGAGGCCGGCCGGCAGGATGGGATCGTTGAGATTCATAGGGTTTGGACGTTTGAAGGTTCCAGTGCTTTTTGGAGACGTGCATTGAAGACAGCCTGTTCTTTCTCGTACTCCTCGAGGATGTCCAGGGCAGCGACAATGACTGCCTGATTTTGCCTGATGCCCATGAAAACATAGTCGACCATGGTAACGGAGAGGCCTGTCTTTTCCTGGATTTTCTGACGATACCCTTTAGGCATCTTGCTCTTAAGGGTTTGTAGTTCTTTGGTAGTCATGCTATTTACGGATTGTTCGATTTGTTTTTTTGTAGTAATATTGTTAATCGAATGTTTATCAAAGGTAAACAAATGGTTTACAGAAAACAAGTAAATGTTTACCATGTATCGAAAAAATATACTAAATGTCGGTAAGTCAAAGAATTAAAATTTTTCTCGAGTCAATAAAACTGACACAAAAAGAGGTCGGGGATATGGTCGGTTTGACCAAGCAGGGAGTCAGTTCATTTATGAGAGGTAAAACGAATCCACCTCTGGATGTGCTTGGGAAGATCTTACTGAAATATCCCGAACTCAACGCCCGCTGGCTTTTAACCGGCGAAGGCCACATGCTCGAGGAGCAACGTAAATCCAAAACCGAAGAAGAGATCCTCGCTTTCCTGGCATCCAAAAAAGAGGACTGCGATCTGTGCAAGGAAAAAGACAAACGGATCCGAGAGCTGGAGCGGTTGATCGAGGCGAAGGAAGAGGTGATTGAGGTGATGAAGAAGAAGTAATAACTACTTGATATGCCAAACAAGCCTCCGATAGAAAAAACAAGTGAAGAGTGTTTTTTCATTACGCCAATTGGTGAGGATGGATCACCGTTAAGAAGAAGAGTTGATGGATTAGTTAAGATTCTATCACCGGTTGTCAATGAGTTTAATCTTAAACTAATGCCTTCACATCACATATCCCAGCCGGGTTCTATTTCAAAACAGGTGATTGA
Organism: Bacteroidota bacterium; assembly: GCA_043797975.1. Taxonomy (GTDB): domain Bacteria; phylum Bacteroidota; class Bacteroidia; order Bacteroidales; family UBA12481; genus UBA12481. Next base: position 49,718 of record JAZDPC010000077.1, on the reverse strand, counting down.
ACGTTTGGTTACTAATAAGCTAGTTATTGCAGATTTAACAGGTGCTAATGGTAATGTCATGTATGAGCTTGCTATCAGGCATACTACCGGATTACCTGTGGTGGCAATTTGTGAGGAAGGTACAAAGCTTCCCTTTGATGTTTATAATGAGCGTGTTATCCCATACAAGCCGGATATCCTTGGTGCTGAGGATTTGAAAGATCCTTTAAGAAATGCAATAATAGAATCGATAAAGTTAGGAACTACTGATAATCCAGTTTTTGACCATGTAAAATATAGCGAGATCAGGGATAAAATTAATCCTGGAGGTCCAAATGATTTGATCCTTGAACAGCTCAATGACCTAAAGTCAATTGTATTGCGAAAACAAGACAACGTCTTTCAACCACCTAAAAATCCCATTTCCGAGTTCTTTAGTATATATCTTAAAGTCGAAGGGACAAAGCGGGGTTTCAGTGCTTTTATCAATGAATTAAAAAGCGTACTTCCAACATACTACGGTGGGATTGTTGAACCTGACCAACCATTTATCGCCATTCACTCAATCGATCGAATGAGTGGTGATTCGATATTTGATCTCATAGCTGCAATTGAGAAGACAGTGGGTGTGAAAGCCAAAATATTAGGTCAAAAAAACCAATGAATCCCAAAGACTTTTTAAAAGCAGGTTCGATAATAAGGGCAAGGAGGGAAGAGGTTGGAATCACTAAGTCTGAGTTTGCCCGTCGCCTCGGCTGTTCTCCCCAGAACATAGACTCTCTCGAGCAACGGAAGAGCATCGATTTCGAACTGGCCGTTAAGATCAATGCCATCTTGGACTTCGACATTTTCATTTTTTACCAGGTTGGGCCATCTAAGGAGGCGAGGGAGCTGGTTGAGTTGCAGAGGAAGTATATTGAGTTGCAGGAGAAATACCAGGAATTGTTAAATGATAACAGTTAAAGCAGGATTTAAACCTAAATAAAAAATCAAAATGACAAGTAAAAGAGACATAAACGATGCATGGGGAAAAGGGCACCCTATCAAAGGTAAAAACCCAGATCTTTACCGTAAGGATGATTTAGGGAATGAAATTTATAAACCGTCTTATGGAAAGAAAGGAGAAAAAAGTTGGGGAATAGACCATAAAAAACCTCTTGATAAAGGTGGATCTGACTCATTAAAAAATCTGCGCCCACTGCAATGGGAAGAAAACAGGGAGAAGAGTAACAAGTATCCCCATAAATAAATGGATTCCTTAGAAACGAGAGTAACCATGGAAGCGATATTGAAGTTTACCCATGTTACCACAGGATTCATAACAAATGGTCCTCGTTGCTACTGTGGGAATCACGATTGGTTTCCACAGGGAAATGATAATTGGGTTTGTTCGAGCTGTGGGAGGACAAGACACGCAAGACATATAGGGATCATTGTTAACGGTCCTGAGTGCTGTTGTGGGAATCGCGATTGGTTCGTTGGTCAGGAAATTGTCCGGTGCTCATCATGTGATCGTACGAGATCAGTGATTCTTGAAGGATATATAGTAAATGGCCCGCAATGTTACTGTGAAAACCGAGATTGGTTCATCGGAAAATCCGTTTATAGGTGCTCGAATTGCGATAGAACCCGGGAAAAGTAAAAAAGCTCTGTAAATCAATCCCGCTCCCAGCGGGCTTTTTCAGGCCTTTAGCCGGGAGAAATACGGGAGAAAGGTGGCCAGATTTTTGAAATATGAGTATTGATAATCAAATAGTTACGCGTAGACTGGAGCAAGAATTGAATCCTGCTACCCCGACAAAATTTCCACAAGAATTAGTAAGGTCTCAACCTTTAATCATCGTCAGCAGCATTTTGAACCGTTCGACAGCCTGTAAAGCATGGGTTACATTGGCCGGCATGATGATGGATTCTCCCTTCCTTACCCGGTTGGAATTCCCTCCGATACTAATCTCCACTTCACCGTCCAGGATATAAACCAGAGCATCAAACGGTGCGGTATGCTCGGTTAATCCCTGGCCCTGATCGAAGGAAAACAGGGTGATGTTCCCGGCCTGGTTTTTCAGAATCTGCTTGCTGATCACTCCCCCGGAAGAATACTCAATCATCTCTTCCAGGTTCATCGCCGTACCTTTGCTAAATATTTCCTGCATGCTTTTAAGAATTTACTTTAGAAGCTTTTAAGGTCTTGTATACCAGAACCCTGAAAGTCACATAGTAGATGATCAGGAAAACAATAAACAACAGGGTTGATACCAGAAAAATGGCCCAGCCGAATACCAGCAGGAACGATGCCAACCAGAATATCAGGGTAATATAAACTGATCTGATCAGGGCTTTTGCCCGCAACTGATCGTAGTCCTCCCGTTCGGTCCTTTCTTTCGAGAAAACAAACAGGGCAAGCCCTGAGATGCACAGGATCGCAAAGAGCTCATCGAGGATATTGGTCCGGGCAAGAACGAAAAACCGATTTTCCATGTAAGTGGTGACCACAGCAAAAACCGGGGTCTCAAAAAAAGTAGGCCTGCCTCCGAAAAAGTAGAGGTAGCCGAAAAATAATCCGGGCAGGATTAGGAAAATGCTGATGATTTTAGCCCTGAACGGAAACGGGGCGAACAGGCTACCGGATTTTTCCAAGTGCAGGAATTCTAGTCTGAGTTCTGGCTGTACAGGTCAATCGATTTTGAAGTGCCATCCTCAAACTCCACCTTGATCCCCACCAGCCCGAATTTATGGTTGGTCACGTACTCAATCTTGGAAACTCCCGGAATTCCACGACCGGTTTCTTCAATCTTCATGGTCTTGATCATCATCCAGCCCCAGAAATAGTCGTCTTCCGTCGATTTGCTCGTAATCTCGCGGGTTATGGTATTGGCACCCCTCTTGAGTGAGTAGGTATCGCCAACCTTGTCGTCATATTTTACCAGGATCAGGTTCCCTTCATCGTAAACATTCATTATGCCTTTGTCGGTCAGCTTGGCCTGGCCTCCGGCAACGATTTTATTGCCGGTGAAAGTGGCTCCGGGGATGTACTTCGCCATGGCAAGCATCTTGGAATCAGTGATTTCACATGTATATTCGATTTTCGAGATGCCATCATTGAGTTCAGTGATCTCGGCTTTAGCATTAATGATTCCCTGGACCGTGGACATGTCAAAGGTATTGCCGACCAATCCGATATCAGATTGTGTGCCGCTGATGCTCTGCCCTCCGTATTCCTTACCGCAGGATGCCAGCAGGATCCCGCACAGGACCAATAAAATCAAATTTGTTTTCATAAGATAAGTTGTACGTTTAATCACTTGATCATCATCCATTCCCAATACGAAAATAGTGATTTCCCGATTACCAAACAAGAAAGTGATGAGTGAAGAGTGATGAGTGAAAAGTGAAGAGTGACGAGTAACTACGTAAGCCCGTATGCCCGTAAGCCCGTATGCCCTCAAGCCCTGATCTTTTCCGGCCTTTTGAACTCTTTCTCCCAGATAGCGATCACCACTGTTGCCAAGCAGTTCCCGATCACATTGGTGGCTGTTCGGGCCATGTCCATCAGTTCATCGATACCGAGGATGATATAGATGGGCCAGGTAGGCAGGCCAAAGCTGGCTGCCGTTCCTAAAAGAATAACCATGGAGGCTCTGGGAACACCGGCCACTCCCTTGCTGGTCAGCATCAGGGTGAACATGATCACCAATTGCTGACCGATCGACAGGTCGACGCCGGTCATTTGGGCAATGAAGATTGTGGCCAGTGATAGGTACAGGGTTGTTCCATCCAGATTAAAGCTGTAGCCTGTCGGTATGACAAAAGCGACGATCTTCCGCGGGACTCCGAATTCCTCCATATGTTCCATTGCTAACGGAAGAGCCGATTCAGAACTGGTGGTCGCAAACGCCAGCGTTGCGGGTTCCGCGACCGCCCTGAAGAACTTCCTGACCGGGATTCGCAGGATCAGCATGATGGGTATCAGGATTCCCGTCACAAAAACAATCAGGGCCACATACAGTGTAGCCAACAGTTTAAACAGGTTGAACAGGATATCGATTCCCATATGTCCTACGCTGTAAGCAATAGCGGCAAATACGGCAAACGGCGCGAAATACATGATGACAGCCGTGAATTTGAACATCACTTCCGAGAGCGATTCCGTAAACCGGATGATCGGGGACCGGAATTTGTCTTTGACCATAGCCACCGCAATACCAAAGAGGATACTGAATATGACAATCTGCAGTACGTCCCCTTCATAGATCGATTTGGCTATGTTCTCGGGAAAAACATGAAGAATGGTTTCTGCCGCAGTTCTTGTCTGGACCGTCGGAGCCTCGGTTTTGGCAATATCAGCGGGAATGGTCACTCCAACGCCTGCTTTTGAAATGTTGATGGCTAGCAAACCGATAAAGAGAGCCGTGATCGTCACAGCTTCAAAATAGACCAGCGATTTCCAGCTCATCCGGCCTACCTGTTTCAGGTTGGAATGACCGGCAACCCCGCAGACGATAGTGGCAAACAGTAATGGTGCAATGATCGTCTTGATCAGCCTGATGAATATCTTGCTCACTATATTCATCCCGCTGGCCATCTGCGGCAGGTCGTAACCGACCTCTGCCCCCATGACCATACTGATCAGGATCCAGGTGGTCAGTGATTTTTTGTACAATCCATAACCAAAGAGCAGTCCGATGAATATCCAGCGGCCAACCAGCATAACCGGTTCCGGAATTTCCAGGATCTTGTTGACTTTCAGGACTGTCAGCAATGACACCAGAAAAAGAGCGCCAAGCATGACATATACATACTTGCGCGGTGCTTTTCTCTTGATCTTCTTATTGCCGTTTTCTTCCGGCGGTTGAGTGGTTTCGGTGCTCAAGATTCAGAATTTTGATTCGATTGACGCAAACTTAATCAAACCGGATCAAAAATCTAATGCTTTATATATCCTTCATTGCCCGGAGGGTCAATTCCCGGGTTTAACAGGCAATTCTGATATGACGATGATCCGTTCTGACTGCCTGGCCAATCCGCTGGCTGCCAGACTGACGCTATAAAGTCCGGCAGGAAGGTTCAGCCCTTCAAGAGAAATATCAACCGGTCCGCCGGTGTCGACAAGTTTGCAGACTAGTACCGTTTTACCAGTCATGCTAATGATACGGATCAGGGAACCTGCCGGCAGGGTTTCCGGTAACTCGATATGAATCAGATCGGTGGCTGGATTGGGGTATACCTTGAAATCTACTGATTTATAGAATTCAGCAATTCCTGATGTATTTGGTTCCGGCAATTCCTGCGCACCCGGTCCACCATATGCCCCCATGTCATTCCGGACGGTTCCTTTGGATGGATATTTAGCCTGACCGGCATTCTGAATATCTTCAGCGTCATTGTACCTGGCATCCGGATTGCCGGCATCGATGCAATGCGAATTATCCGGAAGCATGTACAAGGCATCGGTAAACCGGGGATTATCATCAAAATTTCCGGTCCCGGTAAATCCGCCCTGGACATCGCAATAGGTGACTTTTGGGCTTCCGTGGATCTGCGGCCCTGTCTGAGCACTGTTCCCGTAAATGATGTTATTGACAAAATTGGCCGTTCCGTTCGCATACCCTTCAACGCCGCCGCCGGTTGAAGTGGAGCTGTTCTGAATGATGGTGTTGTTCTCGATATATTTTGGCTTTGTACCATTGCCGTTAAACCAGATTCCGCCGCCGCCGAAATCCTGTCCCCCGCTGTTTTTTGCAATGATATTATTCCTGATAACTGCTCCGGAGTAATTCAAAACGATGCCGCCGCCATAAAGGCCTTTATTGCTGATGATCATGTTGTTGAGAATATGGGGATTACCGTCTCCGCAACGGATGGCGCCCCCTCCGGCGCTAACGATCCGGGTACCCTTTTTAATGGCTTCATTGCCGATGATGATGTTGTTGCGGATAGTGGGAGCCGAATATTGAATCAGGATCCCGCCGCCTTCGGTATACCAGTTCCCGCGACCGTGCTCATCCTCCCAGCGGGTGCCCTTGCCTCCTGTAATAGTGAAGCCTGCAACAACGCAGGTGGAATCCTCCCGGTTGATGATCAGGATGCAACTGGCCGTGTCGGCATGAACCGGATTACTGCCGTTGATCACCGTGGACCCGATTAACGTCAGGTCACCGGTAGTGATGAAATGGCTCCCGAGGACAATATTTTTCCCTTTCAGGTTGATGTTCTCGAAATAGGTGCCCGGGGAAACCAGCACGGTGTCGCCGTTGTTCGCGGCATTGATCCCGGCCTGTATGGTCGCCTGATCCTCCGGCACACGGATGACCTGAGAAAAGGCTGATGAACAGAACAAAAGGAAAGACAGGATCAGAATGTTGGTTTTCATATTTGGTTGAATATATTTCTACAAAAATCCTGATGATTTTTATCAAAATCGACCGGATTCAGGAATCAGGACCAAATTGTTCGCTGCGCTCACGAAAGGCCTCCCGTTGGTCGGCGAATAGTTCGCTTCGCGAACGAATAGCTCCCTTTGGTCGCGAATGAGGCCTTCGGCCTGAATAATAATATTCATCGCGAAGCGATCATTCGTTGAGCGCAGCGAGACTCTTTGCGAGCGAACGCGAGCTATTCAGCCGAGCTTTAGCGAGGTATCTCTGTATTGCGTCGGCGTCATTCCGGTCGCTTTCTTGAAGCTTGTATTGAACGCTGATTTTGAATTGTAGCCGACTTCATACAGGATTTCCAGGATCGTTTTCCGGTTCCCGGTCTGTGAACTCATGATCCGCTTGGCTTCCACGATCCGGTATCCATTGATGAAGTCGAAGAAGTTCTGGTTGAATTGAGAGTTGATCACCTGCGACAGGTATTTCGTATGAATGCCCAGGTTTTCGGCCAGCTCCCGTATGGCCAGGTCGGGATTCAGATAGGGTTTGGTCTCGTTCATCATGATCCTGAGTTTTCTGGCGTAATACCGGTTGTCTTCAGCCGTGAGGGACGATCCTGAATATTTCTCCTGCTCCTGCATCGGCCCGAATATGTCGGGATGTTGCAAACCCCGGTAGACAATGGCCGTGGCAAAGACCAGATTGATGGACAGCGACAGGATGGTCAGCCACTCGAAGACAGAATCGCTGATATTGGTTGTTTCACCTAAAACAAAAGAAGTCAGGTCGGTCAGCCACATCAGCATGAAGGTGAGGATGATGAACAGCAACCAGGTAAGGTCAATTTTCTGCACACTGGAGAAATGTTCCCGGATCATGATCCGGGAATGACGGATCAATCTGAAAATCAATAGAATATAGAACGCAATCTGGATGTTTAAAAGAATCTGTGAAATCAAGTATTCCTTTTGTTGCCAGGCTGTTATACCGGAGAATGGTTCATCGGGTTCTTTCCGGATGATTAGGATAAGTATGTAATAGACAAATACGATGGCAGGCAGAAGGAAATGCCAGCTGATATCATCGATTTCGGTTTTATGGGGGAGACAGAGTGCCCGAACGTAAAAAAACAGGATGGGAGCCAAACAGAAGTATGAAAAAGGAACTGCAACCTCTACTTTTATAATATCATTACCAAACATAAACCAACTGACCAACATGCCGTTGAATAGCATGAAAGAGGCCAGTATCCTGTTCCTTTTTTTGTTGCCTCTTTTGGATATCAGAAGGACAATAGACAACAGAAAGAGCAGAAAGGTGGTGATGATCGCAATGATTGTCGTAATTGTCATGCTGGGTTGGTCAGGTTCAGACGGATACAAATTTCATAAAACTATTTCATTATCCCGGCCATCTTGCTACTTTTAAAACAACCAAATTCTAAGCTTCATGACAAATTTTTTAGCGGAACTGATCGGCACTGCCCTTTTGGTTCTGATGGGAGACGGCGTTGTTGCTGCCGTGGTATTGAAAGGCACTAAATCAGAAAAATCAGGATGGATCGTCATAACTGTAGGGTGGGGTCTCGGAGTGGCCCTGGCCATCTATGGAGTGGGCAGCATCAGCGGAGCGCATCTGAATCCGGCCGTTACGCTTGCCCTGGCTGCACAGGGAGCCTTCCCGTGGGCCAATGTTCCGTCCTATATACTTGCCCAGATGATAGGTGGTTTTGTCGGTGGCACGGTTGTCTGGCTGCATTACCTGCCTCATTGGAAAGTTACAGAAGACCAATCAGCGAAACGTGCAGTTTTCTGCACAGGTCCCGCTATCCGCTCTACATGGGCGAACCTGCTCTGCGAAATCATCGGAACTTTTGTATTGGTCCAGGGCCTGTTGTTTATCGGGGCCAACAAATTTACCGAAGGTCTTAACCCGGCCATCGTCGGTTTGCTGATCCTGGCCATCGGGGTTTCTCTCGGCGGTACCACCGGCTATGCGATCAATCCGGCTCGTGACCTGGGTCCGCGCATCGCTCACTTCCTTCTGCCAATTGCCGGGAAAGGGCATTCCGACTGGTCCTACAGCTGGATTCCGGTTGTCGGGCCTCTCCTCGGGGGTGTTTCCGGCGCCCTGGTTTACAACGCGCTGGTAAAGGGTCAGGTGCACTGGATGCTCTGGGTGGCCACCGCCCTCTTTATCGGTGTTGTTATGCTGGCCGTATTCCATCAGTTGAAAGATGATAAGATCAAATAAGGATTATGGAAATGGTTACAGATAAATTCATTCTTGCACTTGACCAGGGAACCACAAGCTCCAGGACCCTGCTGGTTGATTTAAAAGGAGTTATCCGGGGCATTGCTCAGAAAGAGTTCACACAATATTACCCCGAATCCGGCTGGGTCGAGCACGATCCCGAAGAGATCTGGACCACGCAGCTTCAAACCATGCATATGGTTCTCGAAGAGGCTGGTATCGGGTTTGACCGGATTGCAGCCATCGGAATAACCAATCAGCGGGAAACAACGGTGGTTTGGGATAAGAACACGGGGAAACCGGTTTATCATGCCATTGTCTGGCAGGACAAGAGAACGGCGCCCATTTGTGAAGACATGAAGCGCAGGGGCCTCGAGAATTATGTCAGGGAGAATACCGGCCTGGTCATCGACTCCTATTTTTCCGCCACCAAGATCCGCTGGATCCTGGATGAAGTGAAAGACTGCCGTAAGCGTGCTGAATCCGGAGATCTTCTCTTTGGTACGGTAGATACCTGGCTGATCTGGAAACTAACGGGCGGAAAATCCCATCTGACGGACCACACCAATGCATCCCGGACGATGCTGTTTAATATCACCAACCTGGAGTGGGACTCGTACCTGCTGGATCAGCTTCAGATTCCTAAAACCATGCTTCCGGCTGTTAAACCGTCATCCGCTTTTTACGGCAATTATGAAATCGATGGATTCAAAATCCCGATATGCGGAGTGGCCGGCGATCAGCAGGCTGCCCTGTTCGGCCAGGCATGCCTTGAAGAGGGAATGGCCAAGAACACATACGGGACGGGCTGTTTTATGCTGATGAATACGGGTTCAAAAAAGGTCATATCTCGGAACGGACTGATTACGACCCTTGCCTGCAGTGCAGGTGATTCGGTCCAGTATGCGCTGGAAGGCAGTGTGTTTGTTGCCGGAGCTGCCTTGCAATGGCTCCGCGACGGATTGAAGATATTGAAAAGCGCCGCCGATTCGGAAGCGCTGGCCGAAAGTGTTGCTTCGTCCGATGAGGTATTCATGGTACCTGCTTTCGCTGGGCTCGGCGCACCCTACTGGGATATGTATGCACGCGGGGCTATATTCGGACTTACCCGCGACGTCACCGTTGCGCATCTGGCTAAAGCCACCCTCGAATCGCTGGCTTTCCAGACCCGTGATGTGCTTGAAGCTATGGCCGAGGATTCCGGTATCAGGGTTAAAACTCTGAAAGTGGACGGCGGTGCCGTAGTGAATAATTTCCTGATGCAGTTCCAGGCCGATATACTGAATGTTCCGGTGGAACGGCCGGAAGTGGTTGAAACTACGGCGATGGGAGCCGCCTACCTCGCCGGTATTTACCTGGGCTGGTGGGATACCCGCATGATCACCGCAGCCCGTAAGGTGGAAAGGATATTTAGCCCGATAATGAAAGCTGATAAACGAGAAAGGCTTTACCTTAAATGGAAAGACGCGGTTGAACGTACAAGGGGGTGGGCGAAGTAACAGAATAACTCGCTGCGCTCGCGAATAATACGCTTCGCGTACGAAGAATCCTCGCTATGCTCGGATGAATTAATTCATGCCGAGGGCATCATTCACGAGGCGAAGCCGAGTTATTCGCCGAACAAAGTGAGGCTATTCGCGAGCGAAGCGAGCTTTTCGTGAGGCGCAGCCGAACTATTTAACAGATTTTGCATGATGAACCGAAACAACTTATTACAACGCCTGATAGCCGAGACCTGGGATCTCCTCATCATCGGCGGCGGGATTACCGGCGCAGGGATTGCGCTGGATGCCGCAACACGCGGACTCAAAACCGCACTGATCGAGAAAAGCGATTTTGCATCGGGAACCAGCAGCCGGTCAACGAAACTGGTCCATGGCGGCCTCCGGTATCTCAAACAGCTGGAATTTGCCCTGGTTAGTGAGGTGGGGCGGGAGAGGGCTATCGTTCACGCGAATGCTCCGCACCTGGTCATTCCCGAGAAAATGCTCATGCCGTTGGTAAAAGGTGGTACCTATGGGAGAATTTCCTCTTCCTTCGGGCTGGAAGTGTATGATATACTGGCAAATGTCCGGAAAGAAGATCGCCGGCACATGCTGAACAAGGAGGAAGCGCTCGCTGTTGAACCCCTGCTGGATGAATCTGTTCTGCTCGGTGCGGGATATTATTCAGAATACAGGACCGATGATGCCCGGCTGACCATCGAACTGATCAAGGGCGCCGTCAGGAAAGGAGCCGTTTGCGTCAATTACTGTGAGATGACCGGACTGATCCATGAGAACAACAGGGTTTCCGGATGCCGGGTGAAGGATAACATCACCGGGAGCGGATCTGAGATTCGTTCCCGCTTCGTTGTCAACGCCTGCGGCCCCTGGGTCGATCATATCCGTAAAATGAACAACTCGATCCAGAAAAAAAGACTGCACCTCACCAAAGGGGTCCATATCGTGATTGCCCATGAAAAACTACCGGTTAAACAGTCGATCTATTTCGATGTTCCCGACGGCCGAATGATCTTTACCATTCCCCGGGGAAGAACTACCTATATCGGAACAACCGATACAGACTATAAAGGCGACCTTGATCATATCCTCACATCGCGTGAAGATGCGGTTTACCTTACAGATGCCGTTAACAGTACATTTCCGGGCGTTCATCTTACGCTTGACGATATCGAATCCAGCTGGGCCGGGGTGCGTCCGCTGATTCATCAGGAAGGAAAATCGGCTTCTGAAATATCCCGCAAGGACGAAATCTTCGAAGCCCCGGACGGGTTGATCTCGATCGCCGGAGGTAAGCTGACCGGCTACCGGAAGATGTCACAAAAGACAGTTGACCTTGTTGTTAAGTTGTACGAGCTGACACATGGCTACCAGTTCGGTCCTTGCATTACCCGTCATATTCCTATCGTGGAGGATCCGCTCTGGAACGTAGAGGAGGTTACTCATTACAAAAAGCTTACAGCAGTTAGAACCGCTGCTGCAGGATTGGGAGAGCATGCTGCGGATTACCTGGTTGCCAATTATGGTAAGCAGTCGGACAGGATCATTGAAGGGATGAAAGAATTCAGCCGGTCGGAGCCGGAAAAGACCCTGATCCGCTCAGAACTTCGTTTCTGCTGCGAGAAGGAAATGGTTGTTAAGTCGGTGGACTTCCTCGATCGCCGCACGGGCAGGATGTGCTTCGATATCGGCAGCGTCAAGCGGTTTAAGGAAATTGTTCTGAATGACCTGGCGGGATATTCCGGGTGGGACGAAAATCAGCAGAAATCCGACAGGGAATCGCTCGAACTGAAAATTAAGGAGGTTACCTCGTTCAGCCAGAACCAGGTGCCTAGCTAAGCATCACCTGGCCTCCGGTTACCGGAATGGCCTGGCCTGTCTCATATTCTTGTTCGATCACATAGTACACGGCCTTCATTACATCCTTAACCGTACATCCGCGACCTGCAGGGACCTGGCTTTCGTAATACCGTTTGACGTCATCCATGGTTTTTGCACCGGGAACCTTGCCCGACCGCAGATACTGGACAAACAAACCGTGTTCCGGATCGGACCAGAGGGGCCCGTCGAAAAAATTGCCCGGGCAGATGGAATTGACCTTGATCCTGAAGGGCATGAGCTCAAGCGCAAATGACTGGGTAAGGCCTACTCCGCCGAATTTCCCCCCGGCATAGGTGAAGTTCTTCTTGCTTCCCCGCAAGCCTGATTTTGAATTGATCTGGATAATATCGGTGAAATAATCCTTCCTATAGGCAGCCTGGATTTTCAGCACGGCCGAGGCATATTTTGCACAGAGAAAATAGCCGGTATAGTTGACCCGGGTCATCAGCTCAAAAGTCTCCGGGGTCATGTCGTCCAACCCCCCGGCATGAAGAATGCCGGCATTGCTGATGATCACGTCCAGCCCTCCGAATTCCTTCACGGTTTCATGAATGAGGTTTTGTACCGATACCGGATTCGACACATCGGTCCTGACAAAAAGTACCTTGTTATTTTTTGCTGACTGGCCCAGCTGGTCGGCAAATTCCTGTCCTTTAGCCTCGTTCAGGTCGGCGACGACCACATTGGCTCCCTGCCTGAATAAGTCCTCAGCAATGCCGCCGCCAAATCCCTGGGCAGCTCCCGTTACGATGATGATCTTGTCAACTACCTTGCCGGCAGCCGATCCCATCGATATCTTGTGCCGGTAATTCTCGGATTCCCAGTTCTCAATGAAGGAGATCCTTTCGGCCGGGAGGAAATGCGGTCCCCCGAACGACTGGCTGAGCCAGCTGATCTTCATCAGGTCTTCAAAAACATCCAGCAGAATATCGGCCATTTTGCTGCTCTCATCGATGGCAACCAGACCGATGTCCCTGATCAGGACAATCTTTGGCGAATAACCGAAGGTTGTGCGGAAAATATCGAGTTTATTTTTGAATTCCCTGATCGTCTCTTCGTCAGTTCCCGTAGCCTCAATGTATAAAGGCCTTGCCTTGCAATAAACGATGTTGTCGGGCGTGAACGGCAGAGAAACCAGTGCGGCTTTTTCAGGATCCGATATAAAATGTTCAATCAGAGAGTGATACCTGACCCTGGCTATTTTTATTTTATCTTCGGATAAAAGCATCCGGATAGCGGGAATAATTGCCGTGCACTTTTCACTTACCGGTATAGGTAAGATGGTCAGTTGCTCCCCGATCCTGTCAGAGATTGTTCTGATAATGTAATCGTACAATTCCCTGATTTCGGCCGTGGTATCGGCGCTTATGAAAACTCCGTGATTCTGGACCAGGATGATTTTCGGATCATAACCAAGCTTATCCCGGTAAACAGATATTTGATCTTCCAGTTTCTTGTAAAGCAGGTACCCGGGATCGGAATATTCAATGAAAAGGACGGTATCGGGAAATAATTCCCTGACGCCGGGCAGGCATTCATTGCTGCAGAGAAGTGCGTTGATGCGGGTTGGATGAGTATGGATGACGAACCGGTAGCTGATCAGGTTGTGCAATGGGGTTTCAACCGAAGGCCTCAATCCGGCTTCATTGTCGACACAGCATTCCAATAAACCCTTTACGAGCAACTGATCGCGCAGGACGGCATCATCGGGCAGTACCCCGGAAAATACCCGTTTTACCGCCTGCCTGTCAAGCCTAACAATACCCTGTTCCGTCAAGTCACCCAGCTGGGTACCACTTGCCTTGATGTAGAGGTTATTCTCGTCCTTCCAGGAGGTATTTCCCCCTCCTCCGATCACAAATTCCCTGTTCTGCCCGTAAAAACGGGATATTCCAATCAGTTCCCTGAGGTCTGTGTTCATGGTAATCAGTGATTAATGAAATGATCAATGACCGAGTGGCCGGTCTGTAAGACTTTTTCTTTTTGATAACGATCCAGACCGCTCCATCGGATGACGGGGCTGTCGTACCCTTTTGCCCGGTAATACTGATGCGCGGCAATGGCACAGGCACCATCTAAAGTAACCTGCTTCAGGCCGGCATCCAGGGCTACGCCATGCCGGCAGGATATCGTCAGCGGAATCAGCTCGGGCGTATTGTGCTCGGTCCCAAAAAGAATGATGAAACCTTTCTCACGGAAGAACCCGACAAAGTCCTTCAACACCCGGAAATCATTCCGGCCGGGAATCAGTTCAATGCAAAAGATTTTCCTGCTTTTCAGTTCCCGGTAGAGGTTCTCGTAATCCGATTCAAAATCGGTGAGGTTGCCTTTTGCATCGTCGAGTAAAACCGGATAGCAGGGGATCCCTCCGCTGCCGGTGATGATCTCAATAACGTGCGCTATGGTGAGGAATGCTTTTTCGTCTTCTTCCACGAAAGCCCTTCCCCCTGCTTTGAGGAGATTATTTCTGATTTCCATCTCCGTGGCTGCCGCATCTTCCGGATTTGCCTTTGGCTCCCGCCCGTCATAAAGCAGCGTAAGTATCTTAATTCTTTCTTCTTTATTCTTGAACCTGCTAAAAAGGTTAATCCTCAGCGCCTTCGCAACATGTCTTTCCCTGACCAGCCCGCGTGCAAACTGATTCAGGATTGTTGTAAAATCAAGCCGGATGTCTATTTGCTTTTCGCTTAGCAGGGCATTCGTCTTGTCAATCATGGTACCTATCTGCCGATGGCCCTCGTTCTTGACGGATTCAACCATCTCCCGCTCTCGTCTACCTAACCGGGCCGGGTAGTCCAATCCTTTGCCGCTCAGGTAAGTCCTGCCGGGGTTATTGGGATCGTTGATACGGATACTCCTTTTCTGCATGTCCCGGTCAAGGGCAATGAATTCAATATTGAACAAGGGGAAAATCCGGTTTTTCAGAGCATTTTCATAAAACTCGGAATATCCTTCGGTGACATAGAAGTCATTGATACCCAAAATTTTGACGTTCTCCCGGATTGCCATTTCGAAAATCGGGCTAACTCCTGAGAAAGCGCTGAAGGAATAAGGAGTATGAATGTGACCGTTGACTTTATAACTGGCAGTTCCCGGAAGGCTGGCCTTTATTGCCAATTCTTCCTGAGGTGGGAAATGACTGAGGATGTACATGCTTTCGATTTGAATCGGTTACCGGATCAGGTCGATGACTCCATTCAGGACATAGTGGGGCTGATAGGCAAAATTATTCAGCGTATCCATCGAAGAGATCC
Organism: Bacteroidota bacterium; assembly: GCA_043797975.1. Classification (GTDB taxonomy): domain Bacteria; phylum Bacteroidota; class Bacteroidia; order Bacteroidales; family UBA12481; genus UBA12481. Next base: position 34,478 of record JAZDPC010000077.1, on the reverse strand, counting down.
CGCTCAGGACAAGGAGCGTATCCATTTCAGCTTCCAGTCCGGCGATGATGTCAGTATCCATCCTGTCGCCGATGATAATTGCGTCCTCCCTATGACAGTTCAGTTTCTTTAAAGCTGACCGCATCATCAGGGGATTCGGTTTTCCGACGAAATAGGCTTCCCTTCCGGTTGCCAGCTCAATGGGTGCGATCAGGGCCTTGGTGGCAGGGATGATACCGTCTTCCACCGGCCCCGTAAGATCGGAATTGGTACCAATGAGCTTGGCGCCCTTAAGGACCAGATTAACCGCGTGTTTTATGGTTTCATAAGTATACATGCTGGTTTCCCCGACAACAACAAAGTCAGGATTAACGCTGTTGAGCGTATAACCCACGTTATACAGGGCATTGCTGAGGCCTGGATCGCCGATTATATAAGCGCTGCCCTGTGGTTTTTGCGAAGCCAGGAATACGGCAGTAGCCAGTGCGCTTGTGTAAAAGCAGGACTCGTCAACCTCAATCCCGAGACGGGCCAGCTTTGCCTGCAGCTCGCGCGGAGTTTTCTCACTGGAATTGGTAAGGAACAGAAATTTTTTGTTCTCCCTGAGCAGCCAGTCGACAAATTCCTTAACGCCCGGGAGCAGCGTGTTCCCGTGATAGAGAACGCCATCCATGTCGCAGATGAAACCGCTTTTGGATCTTATTTTTTCAATTATTTCATTTGATGCTAAAGCCATAGTTTATACTCCCTTCCTATTCCGCCTGATCTGTTCATTTGCAGTCGGATTGCTTACAAAGATATGACCTTTCAACGGAATCAGCCGGTCATGGATCGCATCAAGGATCCAGCCCGGTTGCGGGAAGAAATAGGTTTCCAGCTCATAAGCCGGTGTGATCCAGTTTCTCGAACCCACTACAACCGGCGGAGCATCGAGGTAATCAAAAGCCAGCTCGGTGATGGTCTGTGCCATCTCCTTCAGGAAGGATCCCCGGGTTGAGGCATCACTGGTGAGTATGATTTTCCCGGTTTTCTTAACCGATGCGATCACCGGCACATAATTAAACGGGGAAAGGCTCCTTGCATCAATGATTTCTGCGCTCAGGCCATGCTTTTCTTTTAGCATGTCGGCAGCCTTGATTGCCGTATACAGGGTTGAACCGATCGAGAGGATGGTGACATCATCACCCGGGCGCTTGATATCCGGTTCTCCGATCGGAATTTCATAATACCCTTCCGGTACGCCGCCCATATGGAATTGTTCGCCGATATCATAGATTCGCTGGCTTTCAAAGAAGATAACAGGATCGGTCCCCTGCAACGCAGCATTCATCAATCCTTTGGCATCATACGGTGTTGCCGGAAATACTACTTTCAGCCCCGGGATATGGCCCACAAGCGCCGACCAGTCCTGGGAGTGCTGGGCACCATATTTGGAGCCGACTGAAACCCTGATCACGACCGGCATCTTGATGACATTCCCGCTCATAGCCTGCCATTTTGGAAGCTGATTGAAAACTTCGTCTCCGCAACGTCCCAGAAAATCACAATACATGATCTCGGCCAGGACCCTCCCGCCGCACATCCCATAACCAACAGCGGTACCTGCGATAGCGCCTTCGGATATCGGGGAATTGAAAAGCCTGTGATAGGGTAAAGCCTCAGTCAGGCCTTTGTAAACGGCAAATGCACCGCCCCAGTCACGATTCTCTTCTCCATAGGCGACCATCGTGGGATCTTTGTAAAACCGGTCGATGATGGCTTCAAATATCCCGTCGCGCAACTGATATTGTTTCAGCTTGGAAACCGGTTTGCCTTCTTTATCGAGATAAAACCTTTCTTTATTTCTGATAGATTTGACCCGCGGATTCTCTTCCATGGGCATCAGTACATCACAGGTTCCTTCTTCCATCCTGTCAACCGACCGGTTGGAGAACATCATCTCGCTGATGGCTTCCGGCTCTTTAACCAGGTTCAGCCGCGGAGATATCGAATCATCAATGGTTATGGTCAAAATTTTCATCAGCTCCTCAACCGTTTGGGAAGAGATTTTTTCGAGCTGTTCACGGGTAGCTACCCGGGCATCGATCAGTTGCTGGCCATAGGCCTTGATGGAATCCTCATTTTCCCAGGCTTCGATTTCCTCTCTCGACCGGTAGGAGGAGGCATCCGACGGGGAATGCCCGCTGATCCGGTAGGTCAGTGTATCCAGCAGTACCGGGCCTTTCCGGTTGGCGATGATCTGTTTTTTTCTTTTGAAGGCATCGATCACGGCTAAAGGATTGTATCCGTCGACTCGCTCTGCGTGCATCATCTCCGGATTTACGCCGGCACCGATACGGGCAAGAACCTGATAGCCCATGGTTTCTCCGCAGGTCTGGCCGCCCATGCCATATTGGTTATTCATAAAATTGAACAGGATCGGAAGACCGCCCCGGTATCCTTCTTCCCATAACGTACGGAACTGGTCCATTGTGGCAAAGCTGATCCCTTCCCAAACGGGCCCGCAGCCCATCGATGCATCACCGATGTTGCAAACCACGATCCCGGATTTCCGGTTCACGAGCTTATACAACGCAGCTCCCACCGAGATATCGCCCGATCCGCCCACAATGGCATTGTTAGGATACACTCCGAAAGGAGTGAAAAAGGCATGCATCGATCCGCCCAGTCCTTTGTTGAATCCGTTCTCACGGGCAAAGATCTCGGCCAGCGTTCCGTACAGAAGGAATTTGATACCCAGTTCCTTAACACTTCCCTGGTGCCCTTTTTCCACCACTTTCAGCGTGCTTCCGCCGAAGAAGTTCTTCATGATCGACATCAGCGAACTTTCATCAAGCTGGTGGATGGCGGAAAGGCCCTTGGCCAGGATCTCGCCGTGACTCCGGTGCGATCCGAATATATAATCGTCAATGCTTAGCGTATAGGCCATACCCACGGCCGATGCTTCCTGTCCGATAGACAAATGTGCCGGTCCCGGATGGTTGTATTTGATACCGAAATACTCGTTGGTGGTCTTGATCTTGTTGAGCATGACCTCAAACTCGCGGATGATCTCCATATCACGGAATATCCGGATAAAATCATCAGGGCTGAAATTGGCTTTTTCTTCGGATATGCTCTTATTGTACTGATTGATAGGTATTTTACCAAAAGTTAGCTGATTCGGTTGTCTGACTTTTTTCGGATCGATATTGAGGATCTTAGGCATTTTAAATGGAATTATAAAAAGATAGGATTAATCATTAAAGGCGAAAATGGTCTCTTTCAGAATCTCTGAAACGGTGGGATGGGGGAAGATGATCTCCTGCACATCACCGAGCCGCATCTCCATCTCGATCATGATGGCTGCGCCGAAAATCATTTCGGATGACGGGTTGCCGATCATGTGAACACCGAGAATTTCATTGTATTTCTCTCCGACCAGTATCTTGGCAAGACCGTTTTTACCCTCATTCTCCGCAACAAACCGTCCGGCGTAAGCCATAGGCAGTGTCCGCACCTTGTAGGCTATGTTGTTTTTACGGGCTTCTTCTTCGGTCAGTCCCACACTGGCGATCTCCGGATTGGTATAAACAACCGACGGAACAGCATTATAACGCATCCGGTCGTTAACTCCGCAGATGTTGTTGACGGCTACCTCACCCTCGCGGCTTGCTGTATGAGCCAGGAGGGAAAATCCGGTAATGTCGCCGGCCGCATAGACATTCGGGATATTGGTCCGGCACCGTTCATCGATTTTGACCCCTCCGCGAACCACTTCAACTCCCAGTTTTTCGAGTCCATATCCGGTAACTACCGGTTTCCTCCCAACGCTGACCAGAATCTCGTCACTTAATACACTGTTTGATACGCCATCTTTTTCAAAAATGACCTCTTTGCCTCGGATCTCGGTTACCCTGGATCCAAGATGAAATGCGATTCCTTTTTTAGTGAACTCCTGCAGGAGCATGGTGCTGAGCTCACGGTCAGTAGGACCGAGTATGTTATCCAGCATTTCGACGACCGTGACTTTGCACCCCATGCTGTTGAAAAGCTGGCGAATTCCATCCCGATTACGCCCCCTCCGATAATGGTGAGTGAGCCGGGTACTGTATTGATTTCCAGGATCTCGCGGTTGGTCAGGATTTGTTCCCGTACCAATCCCTTAATCGGTGGTATCAATGCTTCCGAACCGGTTGCGAGGAGGATGTTCCTGCATTCGAACTGCTGGTCGTTTGCTTTTATCCGGATAGAATCACCGGCTCTTTCTTCAATCATGGCCGGGGCGTAAACCACCTCAACTCCATATTTCTTCATGGCAGAGCCAACGCCGGCAACCAGTCTGGTGACGACCTTGTTTTTACGCTGCATGATCTTCGCAAAATCAAAGGTCACCTCACTGCAGTTGATTCCATATTTGCCTCCGTCGCGGGCATTATCATACAATTTAGCCGTATAGAGCAGGGTTTTCGTTGGGATGCAGCCTTCGTTCAGACATACACCGCCCAGTTTTTTCTTGTCGAAAAGGACAACTTTCAATCCTTTTTGTCCGGCCCTTTCTGCTGCAATATAACCGGCAGGTCCGCCGCCGATAATCCCAAGGTCATACATGATTTGTCAGTTTTATTTTTTTACATGTTTATTTCGAGGTTCTCAATTTCCAGCCTGATGTCCCTGAGCAGGGCAGAGGCCGGAGCACCGTCAAGGGCACGGTGGTCATAGGTAAGCGACAGGCCGATATAGGGTACAAGACCGATAGTTCCATTTCCCATATCTGCCGGACGGTTGATAATAGTATCGACTCCCAGGATGGCTACCTGGGGAAGATTGATCACCGGTGTAAACAATTCCACTCCATACGATCCCAGGTTGGAAACCGAAAATGAAGCGGCTTCGCTGGCAAGAAGCTCGGGATTGATATTCCCTTTTTTACAGCTTTCGGCAACTGCCTTAAGTTCGGCTGCAAGCTGGTGGATGGTCAGGTCATCTGCATTTTTAACAGCCGGGACCATCAATCCGCGTTCCGTATCCACCGCAAGGCCCAGATGGACCTTTTTAAATACCCTGATCGTATCGCCAAGAAAATGGCTGTTGGCCATGGGGTGCTTTTTCAAGGCACGGATAACCGCATAACAAACCAGGTCATTGATTGTGATATTGCCGGTATCTGTTTCCTCAAAGATCTCTTTGTATCTTTTTCTCAGTTCAAGCAGTTTGCTTGCATCGGCACTGGTATGATGGGTTAGCTGTGCTGAATTCTGCAGAGAAGCGTGCATTTTTTGAGCGATGATCTTCCGCATGTTCGAGAGTTTGCGGATTTCCACTTCATCGGCCTTAACTGTGACCGATGACAGCATATCAAAAGAGGTCACCCGTCCGCCTGTACCGGTTCCCCGGACAGGTACCGCCTGACCGGTTTCCCCTGCAATCTCCCGGGCTAATGATGTCATACGGGCCAGACCATCCGATGCTTCCAGAACATCCCGTTCGATGATCCTCCCATTCGGGCCCGAACCGCTGATCCGCTCCACCGGGATGCTAAGTTTTTCCGCCAGCTTTCTGGCCCTCGGAGAAATAAACCTTCCCTCAACCTCCTCAACCTTCTCAACCTCCTCAACCTCCTCAACCATTTCAACCATTTCAACCATTTCAACCATTTCAACCTCTTCAACCATTTCAACCTCCTCAACCATTTCAACCTCTTCCCCCTCCGCTCCAATCACGGCAACCGTCTTTAGTACCGCAACCTCATCCCCCTCTTCGAAGTATCTCTCGAGCAGGATTCCGTCAGCTTCTGCTTCCGCTTCAAAAGCTGCCTTGTCTGTTTCATAGCTGAACAGGATATCCCCTTTCTTAACAGCATCGCCTTTCTTTTTAAACCAACTGCTGATGATGCAGGTCTCAACGGATTGTCCCTGGCGGGGCATGATTACTGGTACTGACATATCAACTTATATTAACAGGTTAGATGATCAAAAAAATTTCTTTTTCAAAAATACCTATAAATATTGATAATATCGTTAATTTTGAACATAATTATTTTAACTTGTATATACAGGTTGTGATCTTGTATATACATCATAACATTGAAAAAGTGACTGAAAACAGCAGACCGATACCCCGCCACCGTCAGATCTATGAGCTTCTCAGGAAGCATATCATGGAAGGGGTTTACAAAGAGGGAGATATCCTTCCGTCGGAAAATGAATTATGCAGGCTGCACGACATCACCCGCCCGACCGTTCGGCATGCGCTGGAACAACTGATGAACGACGGGCTTATCCACAAGCATCAGGGAAAAGGGAGCATTGTTCACCGTATACCGATGGATATCGGGATACTGTCCGTTTCAGGTACCACATCGGCCATCGGCCAGAATTATCTTAAGACTCATATTCTATCCGGACCCACAATCATGCAATGGCCCGACCCATTCATCTTTGAACTAACCGAAACCGAAATCGAATCCGGTTGCATTTTTCTGGAGAGGATCCGGTCGGTCAATGAGCTGCCTCTGTTTTACGATATTAGTTACATCATGAACGTGAACTTGCCCCGGTTCTGCTCGCGGTCGTTTGAAAACAAGTCGTTGTTTGACATTCTCAGAAAAAGTTACGGCATTGAGATCAAGGGAGGGCTTCAACGGCTCAAAGCAATCCCGGCCGGAGGGAAAATCATGGAATACCTGAAAGTAAAGAAAGGCAAACCGATTCTCCACCTGGAAAGAAAGCTTGAAACAAACCGGCCGAATTTCTTTCTTTACTCTTCATTGTATTGCAACACGGAAGCTCATTCACTTTTTGGTACATTTTAGCAGGTTTATACCGATATGAAAACAAGGGCGGTACGGATTTATGGCAAAAACGATCTGAGGCTGGAGGAGTTCGAGCTTCCTGAAATGCGGGAGGATGAGATCCTGGCCCACGTGATGTCCGACAGCATCTGCATGTCGTCATACAAGGCAGCCAGCCAGGGTTCTGATCATAAGCGCATTCCCGGTGACATCCATATCCATCCGACCATCATCGGCCATGAATTCAGCGGAGAGATACTGCAGGTGGGGACGAAGTGGAAGCACCGGTTCTGTCCCGGGACCAGGTTTTCCATCCAGCCGGCGATGAATTACAGGGGGAGCCTCGACGCTCCCGGTTATTCCTACCGTTTCATCGGAGGAGACGCAACCTATGTAGTCATTCCCAATGAGGTCATGGAAATGAACTGCCTTCTGGAATATACCGGGGAAGGCTGGTTTAATGCCTCGCTGTCGGAACCGATGTCCTGCATTGTCGGGGCATTTAATGCCAACTATCACACCTGCCCCGGCTCGTATGTACACCGGATGGGGGTTGTTAAAGGAGGCAACATGGCAATCCTGGCCGGAGCCGGAGCCATGGGCCTGGGTGCCGTTGATTATGCCCTTCAGTGTGATCACAGACCCGGATTGCTGGTAGTCACCGATATTGATGATCAGCGCCTGGACCGGGCAGAATCCCTTTTTTCACCTGCTGCTGAACAATCAGGTTGCCGGCTTCAGTTTGTCAATACCGCCAGACTCGAAAATCCGGATGAATTTCTGATGGATCTCACTGCCGGCAAGGGCTATGACGATGTCTTTGTTTTTGCTCCGGTTAAAACGGTCACTGAGATGGCCGGCCGCCTGCTTAGCCGCGACGGCTGTCTTAATTTCTTTGCCGGCCCCACCGATCCGTCATTCCGGGCGGAGTTCAATTTCTATAATGTTCACTATGCTTCAACGCATGTGGTAGGAACCAGCGGTGGTAATACGGATGATATGGTGGAAGCCCTGAGGCTGATGTCCAAAGGCAGTATTAATCCGGCTGTCATGATCACTCATATCGGCGGCCTCGACGCCGTTATTCCGACCACCCTTAACCTTCCCAACATTTCCGGTGGTAAAAAACTGATCTATACCAATATCGATCTGCCCCTGACCGCCTTAAGCGAATTTGGTGAAAAAGGTAAAAGCGATCCGCTCTTCCAGGATCTGGCTCAGCTGGTTAACAAACACAATGGTTTGTGGAATACCGAGGCGGAAGCGCGGCTGATCGGCAGTGACGAGTGATGAGTGACGAGTGACGAATACCCACCCACCCACACTCACATCTAAGTGCCCCCGGACTGAAGTCCGGGATTAGTCATATCGGCATCCATCACACACACACTCACACCGACACTCACACCCAAGTGCCCTCTGCCTTTTATTCAAGTACCAAGGTTAAAACATCCTGCCCCGCCAGCTCAAGCGCCGGCGTCATCTCCCTGATCTTCTCTTCTCCCGTATTGCTCAACCAGATCCGGCCCTGATAGTTCAGCTTAAAGTTTGCCTTGGAAGACCCTGAATTATAAAACCTGACCAGATAACCTTTACCTGAATCGGCGGGTTTAAAAGTGATCATGGTTACCGGATCTCCTTCCAGACTTACCGGAGACACTACGGATTTGCCGGCCGGCTCCCTGATCAGCAAAGGTTGACTAAACCCTGTTGCCAGTTCCGTAGTCTGGACCGCATTGAATTCTCCATGCGGCCGTATGATATACCTGAATGTAACGGGGCCTTCCTGATACTGGCGGTAATTGGTGCCCCAGTGATTATTCATTGCCCAGGAATAGAGAGCCTGTGTGGGTTCAACGGTTTTTCTCCAAACCTCTGGATTGTTCTGGGATCCGACGAGCCGGGCCGACAGTTCCCCAACCTGTACCAGGGGGGCATCCATAGTGATCCAGGTAACACCGTTTTCTTTATTGGACACATCGGCCCAACGTCCCACAGAATACCAGTTCTTGCAGGCGCTCGGGATCTGATCTACCCAGGGGATCATCTGGCCCAGGGGAAGATCCAGACGCATAATTCCATCCTTTACCTGGAACGGAAATCCGAAATTCACGCTCTCCTTGTTATTGTTCTGTGCCAGTTTCCAGTCGCCGATCTTTTCAGGCATCGGAGCGCGTTTCTTGTCCACCGTATTGATCAGGATGAGGTAATCAGCATCATGGGCAAGCCAGATCTGTCGGACAAGCCCATTGCACCCGGGGGCTTTGGAAGCTATTTCGACGCAGCCGATGAGTGGGCCGTTTTCTTTAATATTGATAGTAACGCTGCCGCTCGTTTTTATTCCGGATAAATCGTTTCCTTCAAAAAACAGGTACTGGTTGGCAGCTTTCCCGCCTGTTCCATCGACAAGGTTTTTTCCATTTCTTTTGTCGATCAGTCGAATAACGTCCCCGGTGACTGAATCGATTTCGCATTCAATCAGATTATTGCTGATGGTATTTTTTACCAGGGTCACGGAGCCCCGTGGTTTATTCTTTCCCGGTGAGACGGATATAATCGTGGAAGAGAGTGGATAAACTTCAACTCCCAGCACTGCCAGCTCCCCATCGGCCATCCGTTGAGTATTGAGAACTTTTCCGGCAGCGTTCTTTACTACATCTCCGGCAGCACTCTGCTCTTTCGTCAGGAACACCATCTCATTTCTCACCCAGTTCGTCGAATTAACCACCTCAAGTAATTTAACTTTCTCCTTTCTCCTTTCTCCTTCCTCCTTTAGGTTCAGCGCCTCCTCAAGAAGTACTCCGGCTCTCCCCGCCGCCTCATCCGCGTACCCTTTCTTGATCTCCCACTGCTCAATGGTCATCTTGTTTTCCGGATCCGTAATGCTGCACCAGGCGCCCCAGGTATGTTCAGAATACAACAGCACTTTTTTCCATGCTTCTTCAAACCGTCCCGCCGGATAGGTCGTGGGATCCTGCAAAGCCCAAAGCACTTCGGCCTGGCTGAGCCGGTCAGCACTGTTCCTGTTCATACCGGTTTCCAGGGCGGAGGAACCCGCGCCATCTTCCCAGTACGGGGTCCAGTCTCCCTTTACAGACGGGAGCCTGTCTCCGTATTTTTTCTCAAAGGCGCTGAATGCTTCACTGGTGGAGGATATAATAAATTTCGGCCAGGTATACTTCGTGTTCCAGTCCTTTACAAATTCACAGATGGCAGGATCAGGAACGGCGTTGTCCCCATGGCCGCTCCAGCGGATATATGCTATATCATAGGGGTAATTCATCTTGTCAAGCTGTGCGGTATAGTCTGTGACCCATTCAGGAGTCAGTTTCCCGATAATGTGCGACATCGCATATCCTTTCAGCGGAATCCAGACCAGCACTTTTTCCTGCCCGGAGGGTGAAATCCAATAAAAAGGCTTGTTCTCCCATTTGACCAGGATGTCCCCGATCCGGTCAAAGAAATTGGGTGCTACCGAGAAGTATTTGATCCCTGCCTGTGCCATGGCGGTTACAGTTCCCCACGTGTAGCCGGGCACGTCACTGATCATGGCAGCATCAACTTTCTGGCCGGTCATGCCAGCCAGTTCAGTCGAATACCGGAACAACCGGATTAATTCTTCCGGACGGCACAATCCCGTGAGCTCATTCAGATACATGCCGTTTAGAGCAATCCGGCCATTCTTCAGACTTTCGATGAAATCCTCCTTGGCGTTATTATCCAGGCGGTTCAGATAGAGATCGGCAGCCCATGTAACCTCCACGTTCCATACGAATTTTGCTCCTTCAGGATAATCAGCCGTTTTACGGGCATATTCTATTCCTTCAATCAGGTTCTTGACTTGCTTGTCCTCGATGGCGGTCTGTATTTCGGTGTAACCGATGTCCGTATGGGAATGAGGCAGGATATAAACAGTCAATTTTTTTACCGGTTTAACCGATATCCAGGTTGAGTCCACGACCTTATCTGCTATCTTCATCTCCACCAGCAGTTTGCCTTCCCTGGCCACTTCATCTATCGGAACTGAAAAGGTGTGCAATCCCTGAGCGAGCATGACCGGCTCGTTCGGTTGCTGCCCGACCTTCACTGAACCTGTGACCGGCAAGCCTGCATATTGAATGCTGATAGTAACATCACGCTTCAGATCTCCTTCCTGGCCGTACAGGCCATTTCCGACTTCTGCCATGATAATCTTAAGATGATCCCTGACCGGCTTGATTTTCAGCGCATCAGGGCCTTCGAGTGTGACTGCATCATAAAGTAACCAACTGCCGGCTTCAGAAGTGATCTGGATTTCGTTAGTGCCACTGTTAAGTGCGGCACAAGGGAAAGTAATCACGATTTGTGATGGTATCTTACGGGAAAGATCACCTTCGATAGATTGATCTCCGCCACCCGCAATCAGCTGATTGGTGTACTTTCGCTCGTTGATCCGGATTTCGAGCTTCGGAGGGGCTGATTGGTGCGTGTCGGTAAATGCAAGTATAAACCGGCAGGAATCCTTCGGATAGAATTTGCCGAGTCCGAAAACGATCCTGAAAGTATGAGGCTTGCTTCCTGCCCAGGTATCCCTCGGACCAGGATGTACATAAGGCCAATCTTTGAAAGGATCTGAAGATCCGATCACGAAAAATCCATCGGTTTTGAAATTCTCGTAATTATTGGTCGCTAAAGCAAATTCAGAACAACTGAGATCTGCCTTTCCGATTGACCAGAGAATAGGTCCCCTGTCGGTTTGAGACGGCCTGAGCGGCCCCGGAATTGCACACAGGAATACCGTGAAAACAGTAAATAAGCAGCTGAAACGCGTCTTTTCGGAGGTTGATCGGGATTTCATATTTTTCGGAGTATTGGCATGATAGGAATTCAGTAGTTGTTGTACCGTTGAAATGAATATTAAAAATAGACAAAACACCGGATTGTCAACTATCTGAATAATACCTGCCCTTAAAGTTCGTTGGTCAAATAGTTTAAGGAGTAGGACGAACAGTGGTTTTTTAACCGGTAATTTTATAGTATAAACTGTCAGGATTATGACTGATGAAATACAGGAACTCAGAGACGAGATTTCCAATTTACAGGAACAGATCCGGTTGTTTCCGTCTTACCTGTCCGGTCTTGCTCATGATATCCGCACGCCGCTGAACTCTATAGTCGGATTTGCCGATCTTCTTAAAGAATCCAATATCTCCAGGAACGAACAGCGCATGTACAGCCAGATGATCGTGAGAAGTTCGCGGAAATTAATGATGCTGATGTCGAACCTGATTGATCTTGCCCGCATCGAAACAGGCCATTTGTTAATATATAGTCAGAAAATCGTTCTCCCCGGGCTTCTGGAAGAATTATCGGAAGAGATGAATGAAATGAAAGTCCTTTACGGTAAACCCGATATACAGACATCCTTCTTCCTGCAGGAAAATGTTCCCGAGGCCATTCAATCCGACAGAAACCGCATCTTGCAGATAATCAGGATTCTGATAGATAACAGTCTAAAGTTTACATCTAAAGGCAAGATCAGTTTGGAAATTAGTTGTAGCAAAAAGTACCTGGTCTTTAAGGTTATCGATACGGGTTGCGGAATGTCAAAGGAAACCATTGATTCCCTTTTTACTCTTTTCCCGACCATGGAAACGCCGGAGAGCACGAAAATGAACACCAGGGGCATGTCATTACTGGTGGCAAAATTATTGTGCGAAAAAATGGGAATAGTAATTAATGTCATGAGCCAAATCAATAAGGGAACTGCCGTCAGTCTTTCTCTGCCTGTTTAGGATCTCCTCATTTGCCGGGCCAGTTCGCGTTTTACATCTTTCTTTTTGAGGTCTTCGCGTTTGTCATGGATTGCCTTACCTCGGGCAAGCCCGATTTCCAGCTTGGCTAATCCCTCGTCGGTAAGGAAAAGTTCGATAGTTACAATAGTGAATCCCTTTTCCTTGACCTTTCTTTCCAACTTCAGCAGCTCCGTGTGGTTGAGCAGTAATTTCCTGTCCCGCCCGGGGTTGTGATTGTAGTGGGTTCCCAGGTCATATTCTGCTATCTGCATCCCTTTGACGTACAACTCTCCTTTGATAAAGAAACACCAGGAGTCTGACAGGCTGGCTTTACCCTGCCGGATCGATTTAATTTCGGTACCCGTCAGGACAATGCCCGCAGTATACTTCTCAAGGATTTCATATTCCCTGAAAACCTGCTTGTTGGAGATATGTATCTTATTAGCCATCGGTCCTGAATTGCAGGCAAAAGTAGTATTTTTATAGCTCATGAAAACCGGAATACATCCTGATATAGATCTGCTGGCGATAGTCGGTCATACGGCAGGTGGCAAAACCGCTCTGGCAGCTGCTTTGGCCAGACGCCTCGATGGCGAGATTATCAGTGCCGATTCCCGGCAGGTTTACCGCGGAATGGATATCGGAACCGGCAAAGACTATGGCGATTATACTATCGATGGCATCCCCGTTCCGTTCCATCTGATCGATATCCGGAATGCCGGTGACAAGTATTCACTTTTTAATTATCAGGAAGATTTTCATGCCGTTTATTCTGATATTAAAAGCAGGGGTAGATTTCCGATATTGTGCGGAGGTACAGGACTTTACGTTGAATCGGTTTTAAAGGGTTTTGCCCTCAGTTCAGTGCCCGGGGATGCAATCTTCCGGAAAGAGTGCGAAAGTAAAACGGATGCTGAACTGATCGATCAGTTCAGCACTTATGGGCCGCTACACAATAAAACGGATATCAGTGAACGGAACAGGCTGATCAGGGCACTTGAAATAGTTAGATACTCCCGTCAGACAGGCGCTGATGACAATACCGGAATCCGGTTGAATTACAGGGTATTTGCAGTCCGGTACCAGAGGGAGGAGCGTCGGGAAAGGATTGCCGCAAGATTGCGGGACCGTCTCGATCACGGGTTGATTGATGAGGTCAGGAACCTTCTGACCACTGTGTCTTCGGATGATCTGATGTACTATGGCCTGGAGTATAAATACCTGACATTGTATTGCCTTGGCAGGCTTAGCTATGATGAGATGTTCTGCCTGCTGAACATCGCTATCTGTCAGTTCGCCAAACGACAGATGACCTGGTTCCGCGGAATGGAAAAACGCGGCATACCAATCACGTGGATCGAAGGGGAATGCAGTCTCGAAGAAAAAGTCGCCACCATCCTAAGAAGCCTCCCGCTGGTCGGCGAATAGCTCCCTTTGGTCGCGAATATCTCGGCTTCGCCTCGCAAATAGCTCCCTTTGGTCGCGAATTGTCTCACTTCGTTCGACGAATAATCGCTTCGCGATGAATATATTAATTCAGGCCGAAGGCCTCATTCGCCGAGCAAAGCGAGGCTATTCGTTCGCCAAGCGAATCCTTCATGAGGCGAAGCCGAATCATATTAGAAGTTCGGGCTCAGCAGGAACTCTCCGTAGAACTCGTCGATACCGCCAACCGCTTCGTCAGCAGTATCTACCACCCGGAAAAGATCAAAGTCGGTAATGTTCACATTGTGCTCCTGTGCATGCATCACCTCCTTGATCCATTTGAGAAGGCCGCTCCAATATTCCTTGCCCACCATGATGATCGGGAATTTTCCGATTTTTCCGGTCTGGATAAGTGTCAATGCTTCAAATAGTTCATCAAAAGTTCCAAAGCCCCCGGGAAGAACGATGAAACCCTGAGCATATCTCATGAACATGGTCTTGCGGACAAAGAAGTAATCAAAATGGATCAATTTGTCGGCATCAATGAATGAGTTGGGATCCTGTTCATGAGGGAGATCGATATTGATTCCGATTGATTTTCCGCGTCCCCGCTGGGCTCCTTTGTTGGCAGCCTCCATGATTCCCGGACCTCCGCCGGTGATCACCCCATAACCTAACTGTGTCAGCTTAAACCCGATTTCTTCGGCTAACTGATAATACTTATTATCGGGCTTGGTTCTTGCTGAACCGAAAACAGCTACACTAGGTCCGATCCTGGCTAACTTTTCAAACCCGCCAACAAATTCGGCCATCACTTTGAAGATCTGCCAGGAGTTTTCAGTCTTTATTTCATTCCAGGATTTGTGCTTGAAAGCATCCCTGATCATATCATCTTGATTCATAACTGACTATTGAGTTTATTTGTCAAATTTAGTGCTTCTTTCAGATATTTTGCGGTATAGGATTCAATGCTTTGACTCACCTGTTCCGGTGTTCCCTCCGCAATGACCCTGCCTCCTTCAAAACCTCCTTCCGGCCCCAGGTCAACAATGTAATCTGCCACCTTGATGACCTCCATGTTATGCTCGATCACGACAACGGTATTTCCCTTGTCAACCAGCCTGTTCAGGACTCCCAGAAGAACGCGGATATCCTCGAAGTGAAGACCGGTTGTGGGTTCATCAAGGATGTACAGGGTGCGGCCTGTATCTTTCTTGGCCAGCTCATTGGCCAGCTTAACCCTCTGTGATTCACCTCCGGAAAGAGTAGTCGATGATTGTCCCAGCGTGATATAGCCAAGCCCCACATCGTTGAGCGTTTTTAAAATCCGTAAGATCTGCGGAGAACTTTCAAAATACTCAAGAGACTGGCTGATAGTCATTTCCAATACATCCGAGATTGATTTTCCCTTGTAACGAACCTCCAGGGTTTCCCGGTTATACCTCTTCCCGTTGCAGGATTCGCAGTTGACATACACATCGGGAAGAAAATTCATTTCAATGGTGCGGACACCCGCACCCTGGCAGGTTTCACACCGTCCGCCCTTGACATTAAAGGAGAAGCGCCCGGGTTGATATCCCCGTACCTGCGATTCCGGCAGCTTGGCAAACAAGTTCCTGATTTCACTGAATACTCCGGTGTAGGTCACCGGGTTTGACCGTGGAGTCCTTCCGATTGGGGACTGGTCAACCACAATCACTTTATCAACATTCTCTATTCCTGTAATTGACTTGTATTCAAGCGGATCCTGAAGAGACCGGTAAAACGACCGGCTTAAGATCGGGTACAGTGTTTCATTAATTAGTGTTGATTTCCCGCTTCCGGAAACCCCGGTGATGCAGATAAACTGCCCTAACGGCAGGCTCAGGTCAATATTTTTCAGGTTATGCCCCCTGGATCCTTTTAGTATCAGTTTTTTTCCGTTGCCGGGTCTCCGGACAGACGGAACGCTAATCCTCTTCTTCCCGCTCAGGTACGCGCCGGTCAGGCTGTTTCCCCGAATGATATCCTCCGGTTTTCCGCTTGCGACAACCAGTCCCCCGTGCTGGCCGGCATGTGGACCCATGTCAATGACATAGTCCGCCGACTTGATCATGTCTTCATCATGCTCGACCACAATAACCGAATTGCCGATATCGCGGAGCTGCTTCAGGGAATCGATGAGCTTCAGATTGTCGCGGTGATGAAGCCCGATACTTGGCTCATCAAGGATGTATAAGACATTAACCAGCCGCGATCCAATCTGGGTGGCCAGCCTGATCCTCTGGCCTTCACCTCCCGACAGGCTCCTGGTAGCCCGGTTCAGTGAAAGGTAGTTTAATCCGACATCGACCATAAACTGCAGACGGGAACGGATCTCCTTCAGTACATCCCTGGCTATCTGCCGTTGAGTATCGGACAACCGGTCCTCAACACCTTCCAGCCACTTCAGCAGGCTGGAAATGTCCATTTCTGCAAGCTCTGAGATATTCTTTCCGTCAAAGCGGAAAAACCTTGATTCCTTCTTCAGCCTGGAACCGCTACACTCAGGACAGGCGGTTGTCCGTATAAACTGATCGGCCCATTTCTGAGCTTTCTTGGAATCTGATTCGTCTTTTTGCTGGGTGATATAAGTTACGATGCCTTCAAAGCTCAGGAAATAATTGGACGACAGCCCAAGGGGAGTATTTTCAAGCTTGAACGACTCATCGGAACCTAAAAGAATAACCTGCAAAGCTTCCTCGGGAATATCACGGATCGGATCATCAAGCTGGAAACCATACTTACGTGCAATCGCTTCAATCTGCCAGAAGATCATGCCCTGCCGGTATCTGCCCAGCGGAACAATACCACCGTCCTTTATACTGATCTGATCATCGGGAATTATTTTCTTCTGATCGATCTCATGAACGTATCCCAGTCCCTTGCAAACCGGACAGGCTCCCTGGGGACTGTTAAAAGAGAACGAGTTGGGAGCCGGCTCATCATAGGAAATCCCTGTTGTCGGGCACATCAGGTGCCGGCTGTAATAGGTGGGGGACTGGCCATCAAAGCCGGATATCAGAATAACTCCATGACCCTCCTTCATGGCAGTCAGTATCGAATCCTTCATCCGTTTGATCTGTTCCTCCGACGGGACAAGCCGGTCGACCACCATCTCGATCGTATGCGTCTTATACCGGTCGAGCCTTAATCCCGGCAACAACTCCCTGATCTCACCGTCAATCCGCGCATAGATATATCCCTTGCGGCGGATCTGCTCAAACAATTCCTTGTAATGTCCTTTCCTGCCTTTGATCAGCGGCGCAAGAATCAGAATTTTTTCTCCTGAATAGCGATCAAGTATCCGCCTGAGGATCTGGTCATCCGTGAAACGGACCATCTTTTCTCCTGTCTCATAGGAATAAGCTTCTGATGCCCTTGCATAGAGAAGACGGAGGAAATCGTAAATCTCAGTAGTTGTTCCAACAGTACTTCTTGGATTCTTGCTGGTAGTCTTCTGCTCAATTGATATGACCGGACTCAGGCCCGTTATCTGGTCAACGTCAGGGCGTTCCATGGTGCCGATGAATTGTCTGGCATAGGCTGAAAAGGTTTCCATGTAACGGCGCTGCCCTTCGGCATAGATCGTATCAAAGGCGAGCGACGATTTGCCGCTGCCGCTCAAACCGGTTATGACCGTCAGTTTATTGCGTGGAATGGTCACGTCAATGTTGCGCAGATTGTGCACCCGCGCACCCGTGACTTCAATATACTGGTCGTTCTTCATCAGGCAGTGGCTTAAAACTTGCAAAAGTAGCGTCAATTATTGTAATTTTCAACCTTGATGATGAACGGCTGACCATGGTTCAGTGCAGAAACGAAATAGTTGACTTATGAAAAGATTCAGGTTCACCACATTACTGCTGATCATTCTGCTCGTGCTGGGAATTGCTTATGCAGTTTGTCCTCAGTATCTCAGAAAAGCGATGATATACCAGCAGGTTGACATTGATGATTACAAGATTTTTGATAACCGCATTGTGGCAACAGCCAATCCTCAACCCTGGCCGGTAGTTCCCGGATTTGACAAGAGGGATGTCCCGGACCTGTACAGGAAGAATTTCGATGAGTATAAAACCGTAGCTTTCCTGGTGGTGAAGGATGAGAAGATCGTGTTCGAAAAATATTGGGATGACTATTCAGCCGACTCCAAGTCCAACTCATTTTCCATGGCAAATTCTATTATCAGCCTGTTGATCGGTATAGCTCTTGATGAAGGTTATCTTTCAGTCGTGGATCAACCCATCGGTGACTTTCTTCCTGAATTTAAGGAGGGAGAAAAGGCAAAAGTTACCATCCGTCACCTTCTCGAGATGAGTTCCGGCCTGAACTGGGATGAATCCTACACCAGCGCCTTTTCAATGACTGCAAAGGGATATTATGGCAATGACCTTCCCGGCCTGGTATTGAGCCAGGAAGTAATCAGAGAGCCGGGAACATACTATGATTATAAAAGCGGTAACACACAGTTGCTGGCATTGATACTCGAAAAGGCAACCCGGACAAAGGTGAGCTACTACGCATCTGAAAGATTATGGAAACCAATGGGCGCCAGCCATGATGCATGGTGGTGCCTCGATCACACTAACGGAACGGAGAAAGCTTTTTGCTGCTTTAATACGAATGCCCGGGATTTTGCACGCTTCGGACAGCTCATACTGTTCAACGGGAACTGGTACGGCAAGCAGCTGGTCTCCCAGTCTTACCTGAAACAGGCACTGAAACCCTTGACTCATCTGACCGACGGGAGCGGTAAAAACGTAGATTATTACGGATGGCAATGGTGGCTGATGAAATACAAAGGGAAGCAGGTCGTTTATATGCGCGGGCTCAAAGGGCAGTATGTCATTATTGTACCGGAATCAAACACGGTAATTGTCCGGCTGGGGCACAAGCGTTCCTCAGAGACGATTAACGGGACCCCGGCGGACTTTTTCACGTGGCTCGATGCCGGAATCGAGCTGGCCGAAATATAAGTCAAGCAAACGGCCGGCTGCCTGAAAGGAGGATATCTTACCCTGCAGCACCAGGTTCTCTATCTCTTTAATATGGTGCGACATTTTAGGGTTTTTGAAGAAGTGATGCAGTAATTGTTCCTGTATAGACTCGTACATCCACTGGCGTGCCTGTCCCCGCCTGTTTTTCTCAAAGTAACCGTTGCCTTTAACCTGATCAAGGTATTCTTCGATGAGGCTCCACAGTTCGGTCAGCCCGCTGTTTTGTCGGGCTGAAATAGTCATTACCCGCGGTGACCAGCCACTCTCCGCTGCCGGAAAGAGATGCAATGCATTCCTGTATTCCGTGCAGGCTATTTCCGATTTATTCACATTATCCCCGTCTGCTTTTGTTATCGCGATAACATCAGCCATTTCCATGATACCCCGTTTTATCCCCTGGAGTTCGTCCCCGGCACCTGCAAGCATCAGAAGGAGAAAAAAATCAACCATGGAATGAACGGCTGTCTCCGACTGCCCGACACCCACTGTTTCAATAAAGATCACATCAAAGCCAGCCGCTTCGCACAGGATCATGGTCTCCCGTGTTTTCCGGGCTACTCCTCCCAGCGAACCAGCTGAAGGTGATGGCCTGATAAAGGCGTTGGGATCATTGCTCAGGCTTTCCATCCGGGTCTTGTCGCCCAGAATGCTCCCTCCTGATTTTTCGCTGCTCGGATCAATTGCGAGAACCGCCAGTTTCTTACCCTGTCGCGTCAACAGTGAGCCGATCGCTTCGATAAATGAACTTTTGCCCACGCCCGGGACGCCAGTGATGCCAACTCTGACTGATCTCCCGGAATAGGGGAGGCACAGCGCAATAATCTCCTGGGCAGTCTTCTGATGTTCTGCCTTCCGGCTTTCAATCAATGTGATAGCCCGGCTAAGCAGGGTCCGGTTACCGGCAAGGATCGCTCTGGTAAATTCCTTTGCGGTGGGAGCAGGTCTTTTTTTCCGGATGAACCGGCTGGCCGATCCCGGGTCTACAGAAGGAGGCTGCTCAATGCCGGTCTTTACATTCAGGGCCGATTCAGGCTTCTTAATCCTGTCGCTCATATTATTTCCCGCTGTTAGCAACGGTTCCCATGAATCGAAGAACCAGTGTTGAAGCCAAAGGATCGTTCAGGATCAGCGTGACTGTTTGGAACTGTTTCCCTGATTTTCCCCTGCTGTCAAAGGAACATTTAATAATGGTTTCCTTTCCTCCGGCTATCTCATAGGTTTCAGGTACTGAAGCCGTACAGCCGCAAGTGGATGATATTTTCCTGATAATCAGTGGATCGGTTCCTGCATTCTTCAGAACAAAATCATGTGTAACCATCTGTCCTGCCGTTATTGTCCCGAAATTGAAGGATTCCTCACTGAGAATCGCCCTTGGCGCATTGGCCTTTTTTTCAGCGCTCAATTGACTGAAATCTTCTTCCAGCAGGGCACTGATTGCCAGAAGATTATCCTGGTATTTCTTACCGTTGACGGTGAGAATAACACGATCCATAACAAATCCCCAATCACTGTTTTTTTGCCCGTAATAAGAAACCCTGATAACACCCCGTTTCCCCGGTTCAAGGAAAGAGGGCTCAACCTGAAAAGCCAGGTAAGGAGGAACCTCAGTAAAGGTAAGAGCGATGACTAAGTCGGAATCGTTAAAGAACTCAAGAGTATCTGTCTTTATCTGATTTTTAAAAACAGTCATCATTGAAACATGGTTCGTCGACAGCCTGACTAATCCCATTTTTATCGGAAAATCATCGGCAGCTGTCTTTGGTTTGGGACTGACCAATCCAACGATATAAAGCGTCACTGTTGATTCCCGTGCGTTGGATTTGACCGTGATGGTCTTGCGGAAAGCTCCGGGCCTTCCCCTGGGATCAAAAGTTACTTTGATCTTCCCTTTACTTCCGGGGGCAATGGGTTCGCGGCTCCACTCAGGAATGGTGCAACCGCAGGTTGAAGTGACATCATGAACAATAAGAGGTTGGCTGCCGTTATTGATAAATTCAAAATCATAACTCTTGATTCCATCGAGTTCGTTAATATTGCCGAAGTTATAGCTGGTTTTGCTAAAACTGATGGAAGGTTCAGAGAACTGGGCATAATTATTGCATAATGTAGCGCTCAGAATTGAAAAACAGAAGAGTACAATAAGTCGTTTCATTTTATCGGCTTTCTTTCAGTTAAAACCAACCAAAATTAATAATTTCAGCCGTCAAAATACGATGGGAAGAAATGCTCGGATAAGACTGGGATTCCTCGCCGGAATCATGCTGTTGACGGTTGCTCCTGCCACGGCACAGTTTTATAACGGGCTCAACATGACCTTCGGCAAGAACAGGATCCAGTATCCCCGGACTGATATTCTCGAAAGTGAATTCTATGCATCCTACTACAGGAACGACCGCTTCGATGTTTACTTTTATCCGAACGGGCGTGAACTGGCTGAATATGTCAGCCGGTTCGCCTTCAGGGAAATCAACCGTCTGGAGAACTTTTTTGAGTATTCCCTTGATAAAAGGATCATCTTCATCGTTTACAATAAACTTTCGGACTACCGCCAGAGTAATCTAGGCCTGATATCGGGGCGCGAAGAAACCAACATAGGCGGAGTAACCCGGATACTCGACAATAAGGTCTTCCTGTATTTTGAGGGCGATTACCGGAAATTTGACCAGCAGATCCTTGCAGCTATTGCCGAAGTTATCTTTACTGAGATGATGTACGGGGGCACTGCCAGGGATCGTTTAGCCAGTTCCACACTTTTAAATCTTCCCGAATGGTACACCAAAGGATTGTTCTCCTTCCTGTCCAAAGGCTGGGACATAGAAACGGAAAACCGGGTAAAGGACGGTATCCTCCAGGGAAAATTTGATAAGTTCAACCAGCTCGAAGGCCAGGATGCGATTTTTGCCGGACATTCCATCTGGTACTTTATTTCAGAATCATTCGGTAAATCGGTCATACCCACTATCATTTATTTTACCCGTATCAATAAGAATGTATCGGCCGGTTTCCTGAATGTCCTGGGTACCTCCCTGAATGCCTTAAGCTACGAATGGCTCCATTTTTATAAAACCAGATACCAGGAGCCTGCTCACCAGGGAGAAATACCTGACGGGCCTTCGGTGAAGCTTCGGAACCGTAAGGGAATGGAATACCTGCGGGCCCGTATCAGCCCGGATGGCAGGTACATCGCCTATACCTCAAACAATGAAGGGCAGATCCGGGTGAACCTTTATGACGGGCAAACCGGCAAATCCAGGAAGATCTATCAGTACGGGGCCAAACTCGGGCAGATCGAGGATTATTCATTTCCTATTCTGAGCTGGCATCCCACCGGTCAGCTGGTGTCCATGATCATGGAGTATAAAGGGAAAATCCGGCTTAGCCTTTATCCGCTTGAAACCGGAAAATGGGAGCACCTTGACATCAAACCCTATGATAAGGTACTGGATTTCAGTTATTCCGATGATGGGCTCAACCTCTTGCTGTCAGCAGTCAGCAATGGACATACCGATATTTTTGTGTACAACCTGGGTGCCAATACCAGTGAAAGGATCACAGATGACGAAGCCGGAGATTTCAGCCCCCGGTTCATCGATCAGTCACGGAGGATCATTTTCCTCAGTAACCGGGCGGATCTTTCGCTCGGGCAACAAAAAGAAAATAACCGGATCAACACCAGCAACGGACTGTTTGTTTACGATTATGCAATGAAATCTGATAACCTGATCCGGATTGATGAAACCGGATATTCCGACAGATTTCAGCCGTACAGGCTGGATAATATGAGTTATTACTATCTGGGTGATGATAATGGGATACGGAACCGGTACCGGGCCTCTTATGACAGCACCATTGTTGCCATCGATACCACGGTTCATTACTCTTTCTATTCCACAATCAGCCCGCTGACGTCTTATTCACGGAGTATCCTGGATCACTCTCTGTCCCAGGCAGGAGATATTTCAGACCTTATGCTCTACAACGGGAAATACCGGCTTTTCAGAAGAAATCTGGCAGATCAGACAGTCCCCGGCAAGATACTCGAGGCAACGGCGTTTCGCCGGAAACTGTCAGGGGATCTTGCCCGTGAGGATAGTCTGAAGAATCTTCCACCTCCGGTTACCCCTGTTCCGGAAGCAGCTCAACGCCGGATTGTATCTATCGGCAAGGATTCGTTGCCTCCGGGAAATAAAGTGATCGATATCAACAATTATCTTTTTGAAGCTGAAAGAGCTGCCAAAAAGGTGACAGGGCAACAACGTGCTTCCACCGTATCGGGATTTAAGGATCCAATCACCGGCCGGATCTTTGACCTGCCGCCGATCAGGATATACCAGCCCAGGTTCTATATCAATTATCTGGCTTCCCAGGCGGATTTTACCTTTCTGAATCAATCTTATCAGGCTTTTACGGGAGGCGCGGTTTACTATAATCCGGGCTTTAACATGTTGTTCAAGGTCGGAACACAAGACCTGTTTGAAGATTATAAACTCGTTGCCGGAGTGCGTTTTGGTACTGACCTGAATTCCAATGAGTACCTCCTCAGTTTCGAAAATCTGAAAAAAAGGCTCGATAAGGAAATTATCTTCCATCGTCAGGTTTATCAGGCCTATACTGATGATTATTATGTGGTGAAGGCGGCAACCCAGGAGTTATTTTTCATTCTCAAATATCCTTTGAGCCAGGTCAGTTCCCTGAGGGGTACCCTGAATGGGAGGATTGATGATTACCAGTTCCTGTCAACCGACCTGCTTAGCCTGAACAGCAAAGGGATTACCAGATTCTGGGCGGGTACCAAATTGGAATACGTATTTGACAATACGCGAATGATTACCCTTAACCTGTATGAAGGCATGCGCTATAAGATCTTTGGTGAGTATTATCAGCAGGTTAACGGAAATTGGTCCGATGTTTTTATTCTCGGGACCGATTTAAGACATTACCTGCCTGTGCACCGAACCCTCATCTGGGCCAACAGAATAGCTGCCAGCACTTCCTTCGGGAGTGGCAGGCTGATCTATTACATGGGCGGAGTCGACAACTGGACAAACCTCTCCAGCAAGGTATCCACATTCGACAGCAGTATGCCGATCGATACTACGCAAAATTTTGTATACCAGGCACTTGCAACAAATATGCGGGGATTTTCCCAAAACATAAGGAATGGGAATAGTTTTATCGTTTTTAACACCGAACTGCGCTGGCCTGTTTTCCGGTATTTTGCTAATAAACCCATCAATTCTGATTTTTTAAATAATTTCCAGATCATCGGTTTTTTTGATCTCGGTACAGCCTGGAGCGGGCCCACTCCCTGGGATAAGCGCAACCATCTCAACCGGGAGGTCATTGAGAACGGACCGCTGGTCATTGTAATTGATAGAGGTAATGAGCCATTTGTGGCCGGGTATGGCTTTGGAGTGAGAAGCCGGCTTCTCGGGTATTTTATAAGGCTCGATTATGCATGGGGCATAGAGAATCATGCGGTATTGCCAGGAATTTTCTACCTTTCGCTCAGCCTCGATTTTTAATCCGTTTTATGTTACCAGAATCAATCCGGAAACGGTCAGCAGAACTGGCAGATGAGATTATTTTCATCCGCAGGAAAATCCATGCAAATCCCGAACTTTCTTTTCAGGAATATCACACCGCAGCTTATATCGGGCAGATTCTGGATGAATGGGGTATCAGCCATGAGAGTGTAGCAGGAACAGGCATAACCGGTGTGCTAAGCGGGAAATTCGGAGGCAAATACCTGGTATTGAGAGCTGATATCGACGCTCTGCCTGTCACTGAAAAAAATAACTGTGAATATCGCTCTATCCATCACGGGATCATGCATGCCTGCGGACATGACGTGCATACAGCGTGCCTGCTGGGGGCTCTGAAGATAATTGCCGGATTGACAGGCAATTTCAAGGGAACGATCCGTTTTCTCTTTCAACCCGGAGAAGAGGTTCTTCCCGGAGGTGCGGTTAAAGTTCTGGAATCCGGTTTACTGGATCATCCTGAACCTGATTATATTCTGGCCCAGCATGTATATCCGGAACTGCCTTCAGGTAGTTTTGGTTTCAGAGCCGGATCCTATATGGCTTCGACGGATGAGGTATTTATAGACGTAATTGGTACAGGAGGCCATGCTGCTCTACGTAAGGGTCTGGTTGATCCGGTGCTGATAGCTTCTCAGGTGGTTGTCGGGCTTCAGGAGGCTATCAGTCGTAAAATACCGGCTGATGTACCTGTAGTTCTCGCCTTCGGAAAATTCGATGCACCGGGGACTACCAATGTGATCCCGCCTCTGGTTAAGCTCGAGGGCACTTTCAGGGCACTGGATGAAAACTGGCGCTCGGTTGCTCACGATGAGATCAGGAAGACTGCAAAGACGATTGCTGAACGCATGGGTGCGGAGGTGGTGTGCAGGATTGTCGATGGTAATCCTTCCCTGACCAATGAGCCCGGTTTAACGGGAAAAATTATTAATTTTGCACGCGAATATGCAGGTAATGAAAAGGTTACGGATCTTCCGCAAAGGATGACCGGTGAAGATTTCGCTCGTTATGCATTACGATTTCCCTCAGTCTTCTACCGGCTGGGCACGGGTAGCAAAACCCATACTTATCCCGTTCACCATCCTAAATTCGATATTGACGAGACATCAATATCCCATGGTATGGGAATGATGGCTTATCTGGCCATCCGGTTGCTCAATCAGGATTAAATCAGTACAGAGATTCTCTCTTTTAATCCGGCAAGATCTGCAGGTGCGGGTATATATTTAATTTTTTCTTCAGCAACCACGTCAAATCCACCTTCCTTTAATATTCCCGACATTTCCTCAATTTGTCTGGGGCTCCATCCATAAGATCCGAAAACAATGGATTTCCGGTTTTTCGGAGAGAGTCCGGTGAGATAAGTAAGGAAAGCCGACATGGTTGGAAGCATCCTTCCGTTCAGGGTAGGGGATCCGACACATATATATTCGGCATCGATTACTTTAGTCATAATATCGGAAATGTGATTGGTCTGAAGGCTTAGCAATGCGGTTGAATACCCTTTGCTATCGAATGCATCCTGGATTGAAAGAGCCATTGCCTGGGTTGAATTCCACATCGTATCGTAGACCACCAGGGCACGTTTGCGCGTCTCATTACTGGCCCATCTCTGATAGTTTTTAATAATGTCGGATACGTGTTTCCTCCAGATAATGCCGTGACTGTCGGCAATCATTTCAATATCAATGTCCTGAATTCCGACTAAAACTTTTTCCACCTGCCTTGAATAGGGGAGAACGATATTCGCATAGTATTTCCGTGCCTCCAGCATGATAATATCAAGGGGATATTCATCATCGAACCTTTCCGACGTGGCTAAATGCTGACCGAACGCATCATTGGAGAAGAGTATTTTTTCCTCCGGCATATAGGCAACCATATTATCCGGCCAATGAACCATCGGCGTCAGAATGAAATGAAGGCTTCTTTTTCCCAGATTCAATACCGTTCCGTTTTCCATTGCCCTGAAATTCCAATCCTGTCTGAAATGTTCCCGCAATCCGGTTTCACCTTTGGGAGAGGTGAAGATCGTTGCATCCGGAATGATCTTCATGAGCTCGGGAAGCCCTCCCGAATGATCCATCTCAACATGATTACTGATCACATAATCGATTTTCGAAGGATCGATGACTGAACGGATCCTGTCGAGCATCTCCCCGGTCAGGTGGGATTTTACCGTGTCAATCAGCGTAATTTTTTCATCAATTACCAGATAGGCATTATAGGTTGATCCTCTTTGAGTAAGGTATCCGTGAAAGCTTCTCACATTCCAGTCGATACCTCCAACCCAGTAAATTCCTTCTTTAATCTGTACAGCTTGCATTTATTATTCTGATAGTTCGGTAAACTCTGATTTTCCCACACCGCAAAGCGGGCAAACCCAGTCATCGGGCAAATCTTCGAAAGAGGTTCCCGGTTGAATACCGGCATCCACATCACCTGCTTCCGGATCGTATATATATCCGCAAGCGTCGCATTCGTATTTCTTGTTCATGATTTAATTGTATTTATGCAACTGGAGTTTTAGTAGAATCAACAAATATGCGTGTAGCCAATTCGCGGTCCAGCATCAGCATGCCGTATCCATTGTCGCCCAACATTTTGAGCTGTGTCAGGATCTTCTCTGCATTGGCTTCTTCTTCAACCTGTTCGGCAATATACCATTGTAACATGTTGGCGGTGGCATGATCCTTTTCGGTAAGAGCGATATTTACCAGATTATTAATCAGTGAAGTTACATGCTGCTCATGTTTTAAGGTCTCAGCAAAAACCTCCTCAGCGTTTTTCCATCCGGCTGGTACGGAAGCAATCGGTTTCAGGTAAATCTGGCCGCTTCTTTGATGAACGAAATCAAAAAATTTGATAGCATGGGTGATCTCTTCCTGCCATTGAACCTTCATCCAGTTTCCAAAACCGGGAAGATTCTGTCTTTCAAAATAGGCTGACATTGACAGATACAGGTAGGCTGACCATAATTCGGCATTGATCTGTTCCTCTATCGCCTTTTGTATTTTTTCACTTAGCATATTTTTATCTTTTAAATTGCAATTAGTCACTTGTCACTCGTCACTCTTCACTCGTCACTTCTTCCACAATCCGTGAATATTGCAATATTCCCTGGCTCCAACAACCTTTTCATCAGCACCCAAAATAAAAAACGCCTCTGGTTTTTCCCCCGGCTGCAGAAATTTTCTATAGCTTGTCTGGTCTGTCATCAGCTCGATCCAAACGATGTAATGAGCGTCAAGCATCGGATGGTCTTGCTTTTCACCTATTTTCACCAGGTACCCGTTGCCTGTTTTCTGTACGAAAGGCACATGCTTCTCTGTCGAAGTATCTGCGGTGGATTCTTCAAGGTAATTCATTGGTTGCCCGCAGCAGGTAAGCGTTCCGCCACCGGCATGAAGAACCTCAACAATATTACCGCAAATTGCGCATTTGAATACTGAATTTCTTTTTAACATGGTTTTTCTCCTAAAGTTTTGTTTATAACAAATTTGGGAAATTAATGTTTACGGGTGATAGTTCGAAAGTGACAGAATTTTACGGTAGTCTGTTGAACGTAACAATTCAGTGATGCTGCAGCCTGTTTGTTTCATATAGCTGCCAACCAGCCTGTATCCGATCCAGCTACCTGTCCGGCCGGGTGAATCCTGGCCAAATTCCCTTGTGAACGGTGCTTCTTCAAAAAAACGCCTTACGGTAAAGCGGTCGGTTGAGAAAATGAGTTCCTGCTGAGCCAGAAATTTCCACATGGCTTTTTCGTTGTCACGGCACCACCGTGCCTGTTCCCCGGTATAATGAAAGAGCCTCTCGACCGGAAGGTCCGGCATGATCTTTCCGGTACTGTAATATATGATACCCTCATGAACCAGGTAATCAAGAAAGCTTGAACCGGGTGGCAGGGTAGGGATTTCAGAACTCAGCCATGCCCTTACGGCATCTGAAGGAAGGTTTTCGGGATTCATCTGGTTACGGAGATAGGCCGGTATCCCCAATCTTGAATACAGGGAGCAAGTATCACCCAGATAATTATCCAGGCCGATGGCTAATATACCCGGCAAGGTTACAAACGACTGGTTAAACCCACCGATATAGGTTACTATCCGGGGAACCGGGATTCCGGGCAGGACGGATGGAAAACCGGCAAAGGCAGCTTCGGTTTCCCGGATCGTTTTTTGATAAACAGGCTCGTTTTTGCTGATTTGATCATAAATATCAATGATTACGGAATCATCCAGGAATTTGGATAACAGTTTAGTATACTGCGCATTAGTATCGGGCCCGATACTAATGACCTGCTCATTATATATACTGAAAAATGGGGCCAGATCCGAATGATTCTTACGGATCGAATCACCGACGTGATCAGGCGGAATCGTTTTCAGCATTTCTTCGAACCGCAAGGCTGTATCCTTCATGTACCGGTGTTTAGGTTGACAGCCGGATAGGCTGAACAGCGCGATTCCGACAATAATGCCTATTTTTACGAAGGTTCTGTTTTCAAAAAGGTTCATCGTCTTATATTTAATACTAAATCCCGCTTTAATAACGTTAAATGTAGTGAAAATCTTGCAAGCCCGATGAAAACCCTGAAGCTCCCTATCCTGCTGATGGCCTTGCTTTGCACGGTCACACTTCGTGCTCAGCAACCTGACCGGTTAGTCAGGTTTATGATCCAGGCAGAACCTCATATTAACTGGATGCATGCCGATGAAAGTCACCTTTCTGATGGGCCTGAAAGAATAGGTATAGGTGCGGGACTCAGGATGGATTTCCAGTTCGAAAAGTACTGCGCATTTTCTTTTGGACTGGGTGTGAACCAGACAGGAGGGAGCCTGAATTTTGCAGACACTCTCTATCTTGACCGGACCCTGAATCTCGACACCCTTGGACCCGGCGCCGGCCTTACATATCGTTTACAATATGTGGAGATACCCCTGGCTATCAAGTTCAACCTCCCGCAGATTGGCTATACTACCTGGTTCACTGAATTCGGACTGGATCCAATGTTTAACACGAAAGCGCTGATTGATGCCAGCGAGGACAGCATTTACAAAGAGACCTTCCAGCAGGGCGTTGGATGGTTCAATCTGGGTTATCATGCCGGACTGGGTGCTGTTTATTCGTTTGGCAATAATCTGTCTCTCCAGGTATCGGTTGTTTACCGGAATACCTTTCTGGATGTAACCAGGGAGAATGCTATCCGTAAGCCGGACAATTCGCGGATTAACCAGGTTGGTTTAAGTTTTGGACTGATGTTTTGACCAATGAAAATAGCTGTTGCTCAACTTAATTATATAATTGCCGATTTCCGGGGCAATATTGACAAGATGAAGCTGGCTGTCAGCCAGGCCGGGCAGGCTGGAGCTGACCTTGTTGTTTTCTCTGAACTTTCAGTTTGTGGTTATCCCCCTCTTGATCTGCTTGAGCAAAAGGATTTTATCGACCGGTGCAATGAATCAATCCTTGAGTTGGCAAAAGCATCCGGGAAAACAGGAATTATTGCAGGCAGCCCTGCCATCAATCCAAACGAGAAAGGAAAGAATCTATATAACGCAGCTTATCTTCTGGCTGACGGGGAGATTAAGGAAGTACGATATAAAACCCTGTTGCCGACGTATGATATTTTTGATGAATACCGGTATTTTGAGCCAAACCGGACATTTAATATAATTAATTTTAAAGGTGTAAGAATTGCCCTGACAATCTGCGAGGATTTATGGGATGATCAACCGGTTGACAATGCTTTTGCACGGACACGTCTTTACAGCCTTTCACCGATGGATCAACTGATTAACCAGAACCCCGACCTTATTATTAACATTTCGGCGAGCCCTTTTGCTGCCAACAGACTGAATGCCAGGGAAGATGTTCTCAGGCAGACGGTTAAAAAGTATGGCATTCCTTTGTTGTATTGCAACCAGGTCGGTGCTCATACCGAGCTGATCTTTGACGGTTCCTCAATGGTAATCGACCGGTCGGGATCTGTTGCCGATCGTTTCGAACCGTTTGCCGAGGATACCCGCTTTTATCTTACAGAGAATCTTCTGAACCCTGGAAAGGGCATTGCCAAAGAGGTTCAGCAAAATCTCAGCGAGGAATACCGGCTTGAAATGATGCATAAGGCTCTGGTTTTCGGGATTAAAGACTACTTTTCAAAAACTGGCTTTTCCAGGGCAATTCTTGGCCTTTCAGGAGGGATGGATTCAGCATTGACCCTGGTCCTCGCATGCGAAGCGCTTGGAAAGGGAAACGTATTGCCCGTTTTAATGCCGTCACGCTACTCCTCTGAACATTCAGTTACTGACTCGGTTGAATTGGCGGAAAATCTCGGCGTAGAATTCCGCAAGGTCTCCATTGAAAAGATGATGGACTCATTTTTAACTCAACTGGAACCCGAATTCAGGGGCTTGCCTCAGGATATAACTGAGGAAAACCTTCAGGCGCGCATCAGGGGGGTTGTGTTAATGGCTCTGGCCAACAAGCTTAATCTGATTTTATTGAACACATCAAATAAAAGTGAAGCTGCTGTCGGATACGCCACGCTCTATGGAGATATGAACGGAGGATTATCAGTTTTAGGGGATGTCTATAAGACTGATGTTTATCAGCTTGCACATTTCATCAACCGCTCAGGGGAAATCATCCCGGAACCTATCTTCACCAAAGCTCCGTCGGCTGAATTAAGGCCCGGCCAGAAAGACAGCGATTCCCTACCGGAATATGATATTCTGGACCCCATACTGTACAGGTATATCGAACTTGGGGAATCAGTCGGGAAGATCGCCACTTCCGGTTTTTCAGCCGATTTGGTAAAAAGAGTTATTTCCCTTGTTAACAGGAGTGAATATAAAAGATTTCAGGCTCCTCCGATTCTTAGGGTTTCTTCAAAAGCATTTGGAATCGGCAGACGCTTACCACTGACTGCAAAATATTAGGAAATATTTGCCCCAAATGATTGTCTATATTGGAAATTTTACTATTTTAGCCAAATTATTGGGGAGAGTATATCTTCTCCGTATTGGTTATTATGTGCCAAGAAATTATGTAAGTAACTTTAATTCTAACACTTAACTTTAATTTTTATTTAACATTATGAGTAAACATCTACGTTTCGGAAAGCTGCTCGGTATGTTGGCAATCATGCTGACACTGGGTTTTGCTTGGAGCTCTGCTCAAAACACGAGCTCTGCGAAGCAGTTGTTGACGTTCGGATTCACTACAGCAGTGAATAACCCGGCGGCACAGCTGGTAAGCGATGTAACGGGTGTGATCAACCAAACGACACGGACGGTTACCGTAACGGTACCGTTCCAGACTGTTGTTACTGGCTTGAAAGCAACCTTTACATCGAGCCAGTTCTCGAACGTGTTTTTCGGGGCAACCCCGGCCGGTGTTCCGGCTGTATCAGGTGTTACGGCATGGAATTATACCCTGCCTGTAACCTTGACGGTTGAAGCCGAGAACTTCTCGTACGAGAATTATGTAATTACGGTGTCAAAAGCAGCTGCGTCAACAGCAAATGATATGTTGACTTTCAGCGGTGCCTGGGCCAAAAACTGGTCCGGCCTCTGCACACCGAACGGCGTATTTCTGCAGACTGAACCCGGTGTATTCGCCGGTAACAACATTACCTTCCCGGTACCTTTCGGTGCCAGGTTGGATGACATTACGGTGTATTTTACACTTAGCCCTTTCGCTACCTGTAACATTACATCCGGTACTGCTCAGGATTTCGACGCCGACAATAACGGTGTCCCTGAAGCAAAAACCTTTACGGTTACTTCACAATCAGGAGCTGCTCATTCCTATTCAGTACTTCCTGTTGTGGGAATTGCAAGCGAACAGGATGCCCTGTTAGCTTTTGCTATTCCTACAGCATCAAGCGTGGTTATTAACCATGTTAATCAGACTATTGCAGCTGTTGTTCCTTTTTCAGCAGTTTCTGTTGCTCCTACCTGGTCGATTTCTCCCTATGCCCATATGTATAGTGCTAACCCGCCATTGGTGCCGGTTCCCGGAACAGATATTTGTTCAGGTGCATCCTTTGCATTGGGCGGTGCAGTCACTGTAATCAATTTCTGGATTCAGGCAGAGGATCCGAGCGAAGTTTCGCAATATGTACTGACGGTAACGAAAGCTGCTGTCAGCACGGCTAGCTCCCTGATTTCCATCGATGCTGATTATTCAAAAACGACTCTTTGTGGTGGAGTTTTTGATGGCCATGTTATCGGATCAATCGGAACCAACACGGTGACCTTCAACGTACCTTACGGAGTTTCCAGCTTAACAATTGATGAAATTGAAATTTCAGGTTTAGCAACCTATGTTGCCGCTCCGCTTCCTTTGGTTACGGGCAGCACTATCGTTGTTACTGCTGAAGACGGTGTAACGGCAACAACCTACACAGTTACCATTACTCCCGGAACAGCCAGCAATAATAAACAACTGCTGACCTACGGATTCCACAAGGCACAGAATGATATCTGGGCCTTCCCGAATTGGCCCGGTGACGTTGCCGGAGTTATTGATCAAACCCGGAAACATGTAACGGTTACTGTTCCTTATTATACAGATCTTCATGACCTGATCGCTTATTTTACAGCGAGCGATTATGCCTGTGTATCGATTGCCGAAAGTAACCTGATAACCCTTACCCCGCAGACTTCGGACGTTACGAATAACGACTTCTCCAATAACCGGACCTATGTTGTTACCGCTGAAGACGGAACCCAGGAACGGTATGACGTTACGGTTAACAAGGCAACCGCCCTCACCGGCAACGACCTGATCGGCTTCCAGCTGACTGGTTTACCCTATTGCTATGGTGGCAGTTATAGCGTAGCCGGAACCTATACCGGAACCAACATTGCTGTTTCCGTAAAATACGGAACCAACCTTGCTGCCCTGACAGCTTCTTTTACTGTCAGCGATGGTGCTACAGTTACCCCGGCTGCCGGTGTAATTAATTTCACCAACCCGGTTACCTTCACGGTTACCTCACAGGCTGGTGTTGCCAATACCTACACAGTTACAGTAACTACGCGTGCTGAAAACACCGAGAAAAAACTGCTCACCTACTGGTTTGATTCCGACTATAACAGTGCATTGGGTGGAACCGATGCAGTTGGTACGGTTGACGAAACTGCCAAAAAG
Organism: Bacteroidota bacterium; assembly: GCA_043797975.1. Classification (GTDB taxonomy): domain Bacteria; phylum Bacteroidota; class Bacteroidia; order Bacteroidales; family UBA12481; genus UBA12481. Next base: position 805 of record JAZDPC010000077.1, on the reverse strand, counting down.
GTTTCAGTATGGATTCCGTGGGCTGCCCGTAATGCTGTCTCCGCTCTGAAGGCCAGCTTTACTCTGAGCACCGGTGCTCTGATGACTCACAGTGAAGACACTCAGGTTCTGCAAACCAGCGGCGTTTCCGCCAATGATTTCACCACCCCGGTTGCTTACACCGTTTGGGCAGAAAACTGCACCTCGGTTGAATATTTTGTTACTGTAAATGTAATTCCAAATACAAGTACCGGCATCAGTGCCTTTACGTTCCAGACCAGCGGCTGCGGTTGCGACCTGGTTAACACGATTGACGCGTATGCCCGGCGTATATATATTACGTTGCCCTATACGACCAGTATCACCCACCTTGCACCAAGCAGCATAACAGTTACGCCCGGTGCTTTGGTTCAGCTTTATACCGGTGATGCAACATATCCGTATGTTTCCTATACTCAGGCAGTTGACTGGACCCAAGGCCCGATTACCTATAGGGTAACCGCTCCTGATGGAGTAACAAAAGCCGACTGGACAGTTGTTGTCACCAATCCGGCTTGCACCGAAACCGATATTCTCGGCTGGAGCTTTGCAAGCGGTCAGGTTGGATCGGCTGTCATTGATGACGATGCTCATACAGTTGACATCACTGTCGCTACCAATGCTAACCTCCATAACATGAGCGCTACGATCAGCCTCAGCTGCGGAGCTACCATCTGCTGCAACATGGGTGCCTGCGCCGGAACGACCATTGATTTCAGCGACCAGCTTTGCCACACCTGCGTGATTACCGCACAGGACCAGACTGTAACCCAGGATTGGACGATCT
>JAZDPC010000069.1:0-3620 GCA_043797975.1 Bacteroidota bacterium | reverse complement strand
ATTGCCGTTGACGCTGTAAATGAATATATTTACTGGGGAAGCACACCGGAAGACAAAATTTACCGTGCCAACCTGGATGGAACGAACAAGGTAACCTTTCTTTCAGGTCTCGGATACGTCGGGGATGTGGATATTGATCTGGTTCACGGATTTTTGTTTTACGGACAATATATTATTTCTGCCACGCAAGGCTTATACCGTATTAATCTGAACGGAACTAATAATACCACCATAGCTTCAGGTTATGATGCACAATTTCTGGGACTCGATAGTAAGAATAGTGTGATCTATTTTTCAGATGGCGGCACCTGCAGGAAGATAAACTATGACGGCACTAACGACACTCATCTCTTTAGTTTTCAACCTGGTGGATTTTTTGTAGATACAACCAACGCATGGGTTTACTATTCAGATATCACCACCGACCGGATATTACGGAGTGACTTATTCGGGGCCGATGTTCAGAACCTGATAACCACCCAATTAGAAGCGCCGTTTGGTCCCGTGTTGTTTAAGGCGTGCTTTTCGATTATTTCTCAGCCGTCAAACCAAAATGCTAACGTTGGCGGTACTGCGCAATTTATTATTCAGGTTTCGGGAACCAATATCACTTATCAATGGCAGACAGATGCAGGCTTAGGTTTTCAGAACATAACCAACGCCGGTCAATACAGCGGAGCAACAAAGGATACATTGATTGTTTCAAATCTCACACTTTCAAATAACAATCAACATTTTCGTTGCATTGTACCTAAACCTCTCTGCACCGATACTTCTGCGGTTGTCATCTTAACCGTGAGTCCGATTGGAATTAACGAAACCGGTAAGCAGAATCCGGTTAACGTTTATCCCAACCCTGTCGGCAACAGGTTAACTGTTCATCTGAATGCAAGCCTGGTTGGTTCAGCATATAACATTACCGATCAATTGGGTAAAACAGTACTGACCGGAAAATTAACTAAGGAAAACTCAATAATTGAACTGGATAATTTACCGGCAGGTTTTTATATATTCAGCATTGAAGACTATAATAAGCGGACATTTACCTTGATTAAGAATTAAGACCATCTGACTTTTATTAAACCCGATCCTTATTGAATCCGGTGAAATTCCTCCGGATGACCTGTAAAATGGCCAGGACAAATAAACCAGTGCCGGTCAGGAACAACAGCCAGTTAAAATCACCCGGCACATACCGCGCCGCGTGCGCCATCACCTCCGTCTGATTAGAGGAACCAACCCATTCAGCCAGGGAGAATTGTTCCTGCATATACCTGGAGTAACCCTGGATATAGGCCAGGATGGTGATCAGGGCTCCGGCAATCAGGAATCCCCATGCAAGACCTGTAAGCCGCACCTGTTCGTGCCGGATTCCAGCCCGGATTATGACCATCGCCAGCAGGATCATGGTACACGAATTGATCACCGGCGCCAGCACCGGTCCTACCCATATGGTCGGGATCAGGAAGAGGATATCCCAGGTGAGCAGAGATTCGGGCCAACCTAGTAAAAGCCACAGGAATATATAATAAAAGATATCCCAGATGGCGAACAGGTAGATGAACCAGGCGAATCTGACGATCCAGGCACGGGCAATTAGCCAGGCAACCGAGACCAGCATGACAAGGGTCGCCACTTCCCTGAAGAATTCGGTGTAGGTGACCGGCGCTTCCAGATTCTTCAAGGGAAAGGAAAATCCTTCGGGATAATAGATTTCCCGCAGGTAAACGACGACTGCGCTTTCGAGGAAACCCATGGCGATAGCGAACAGGGTAACCGGAATCAACAGGAAAACAAGTCTTTTGTTTTGCTGACGAAGTGTGATTTGTTTCATATTTTTGTAATTACAAAATTATAAAAACCCGATTCGTATGAAAACATGTATTATAGTCCCGTAACAGGGAATGGTGTTATTGACCTTCAGGTACTGCCCGACGGCACACCCGAACACGGCACCTTCACTTACACACTGACCCGGAAATCCCCTTAATCCTTGCATGTAAATCAGGTCAGTTTTTCCTCCGCGCACTACTCACTACTCACCAGTTCACCAGTTCACCAGCTCACCAGTTCACCAGTTCACAAACTTAATAAATCCCTCCAGGTGCTCCCGGATCTTTCCGGCAAGGAAGTATGGCAGGCTCATCAGGTAGAAAGTTTTGCCCCGGAGGGTACGGCTCTCCTTGACCGCCAACGGACCGGCATACAGTCGAATCGCATACGGATGGGGAGCTTCATCGACAAACTGGTGCAGGGATCGCAGTCGGCCGGGCTCTCCCGGCTTGACCTCCACCGGCATCATCAGCCCAGCGTATTCAATGACAAAATCGACCTCAGCGGAAGACTGGGTTTTCTGTCTGACCCAGAAATGGACCTGAGCTTCTGTTTCAAGCTCCGATGCCAGTAGTTCCTGGCCGACGATATGCAGCGAGATCTGGCGGTTGAAAACGGCTGACAGATCCCGGGAATCTTGTAACACGTGCTGAATCCCCGTGAAATAAGTCACCAGGCCGGTGTCGGGGAGCTGTAACCGGGGGGATCTCCGGGTATCAGGGTTCCAGGGCAGGGAGGTTTTCGTGGTGGGATAGATTAACCGGAGTAAATGAAGATGCTCGAAATGACGAAATGCCCTGCCGACCTCCCGGCTTCGAAATCCCGGGTCACTGAATCCTTTTAACGTCACCCGTGTTGCCGCAAACGGAAAGGTATCCTGGTAAATCTGTAGCAGTCGTTCACGGGTTTTTTGGGTGGAGGCAACCGATACCGCCTGTGAAAACAGCCTTTCCATTTGTTCGTCATAGAGGGGAGTCAGCCTTGGAATGCTCCTTGTCGACGCAAACGACTCCACCACCTCGGGAATCCCTCCTACCAGGCAATAGAGGTGAAAGAGCTTCAGGAGTTTCTCATATCCGTAGTTAGGAAAAGGAATCTCCCGGTAAAGCTCCAGCGAATTCGTATCCCCGGCGACTTGAAGGAATTGTTCAAATGTCAGTGTTTGTAATATAAATGACATCCCCCTATGCCTTTATGCCGTGGTGCAGTGGTGCCTTGGTGCCTCCAGACCAACGAAAATATTCCAAAAACGTAACAAAACAAACCATAATGCAAAATAAATGAATTTTGGTGAGCCGTTTGTTTGTCCGGGTTCTTTTTTCCTTCTATCTTTGTCCCCCTTTTTAATTATAATCCATGGATACGTTAAGTTACAAAACCATCAGCGCCAACAAGGAAACGGCAAACAAGGAGTGGGTGTTGATCAATGCGGAGGACCAGATACTGGGACGGCTGGCTTCAAAAGTCGCCATGTTGCTCAGAGGAAAGTTGAAACCCAACTTTACACCGCATGCCGACTGTGGAGATAATGTGATCATCATCAATGCGGAGAAGGTGAAGCTGACAGGGAAGAAAATGACTGACAAGGTTTACCTTCGTCATACCGGATATCCGGGTGGTCAGCGGCAGAGAACACCAGAAGAATTGCTGGTGAAAAAACCCACAGCTATCATCGAATCGGCTGTCAAAGGCATGCTCCCGAAGAACCGGCTGGGAAGCGCATTGTTCCGCAACCTGTTTGTATATACAGGCCCCGATCACCCGCATCAGGCTCAGCAACCCAAAGA
>JAZDPC010000063.1:0-39237 GCA_043797975.1 Bacteroidota bacterium | reverse complement strand
GCCCGGTCGGCAGGTGCAAAAATTCTCACCGGGGGGAACAGAAAAGGCTCATATTTCGAACCGACAGTCCTAACCGGTACATCAAACAAAATGAAAGTATCGAGTCTTGAGGTTTTCGGTCCGGTAGTTTGTATTGAACCGGTTGATTCATTCAACGAAGGCATTCAAAAGATCAATGATTCGGTCTTTGGATTACAGGCCGGGGTTTTTACAAACCAGATCAATGAGATGAATCTTGCATTCAGAGAACTTGAAGTGGGCGGTGTCATCATCAACGATGTGCCGACATTCAGGGTGGATCATATGCCTTACGGAGGTGTCAAGGAATCAGGATCGGGCAGGGAAGGGGTACGGTATGCCATGCTTGATATGATGGAACCTCGCTTATTGGTTAAGAATCAATAATTTACGAACAATATCCTAATCATGAAAAGGATTTTACTTTCGTTGATGATCGGTCTTGGTTGCATGACTGCAGGTTTTCCACAAAATCAAAAGAAACCAATTGATTTCAAGCAGTACGATTCCTGGAATTCTTTATCGGCACAAAAGGTCTCCAATAACGGAGAATGGGTGCTTTGGGAGGTGGATCCTACAAAAGGTGATGGGAAACTGTATCTTCAGGCATGGTCGGAACCATCCGTCAAAAGGATCTTTAACCGGGGATCACAGGCATTGTTCGATCCTAATTCGGAATACATTGCTTTTCGGATCACTCCTCAGGCCGATACGGTAAAAAAGGATAAAATCAACAAGGTTAAGGATGAAAAAATGGTGAAGGACACCCTGGCAGTATATACCCTGAATGACGGTCTGATCGTTTGCTATCCGAAGGTGAAAAACTTTAAGGTTGCTCACGAAACCTCATCCTGGCTTGCGTTCCAGTTAGAAGAATCCAAAGCGGAGGTAAAGCCGGAGAAGAAAGATTCTGCAACGTCCATGGAAAAAGCAGAGGATAAGCCGAAAAAGAAACCCGAATTCAAAGGATCGCCGCTTTATGTTATCCATCCGGTTAGCAGGGATTCTCAACAGTTTACACTGATAACCGAGTATGGATTTTCAAAGCATGGTAATTGGTTATATATGGTAAGCATAAAAGAAGATTCAGTAGTATCTTCAACCGTACGGATCTTTGATACCAGGACAGCCGCTCCAAAGGAAATCTGGACAAAGGATGGAGTCGTAAAAGGGTTGGTAAGCGATGAAGCGGGAAGCCAGCTGGCATTTCTTTTCTCGAAAGATACCGCCAAGACGAAAATCTATGGATTGTATTATTGGTCAGATAAGTATGATCACCCACAATGCGTTGCAGATACAGCAATAGAAGGGATTCCGGCAGGTTGGAGCGTCAGCGAGAACGGCAGGATCAATTTTTCACCCGATGGCCGCCGGCTTTTTTTCGGAACCGCAGAAACGCCCGAAAGAATAGTGGATCAGAAAGACACCCTGCTGGCTGATGACAAGGTGTCGGTCGATATCTGGCATTGGCAGGACGATGTATTGCAATCCATGCAAGTCAAAAGGGTTGAACAGGAAAAGAAGAAAACGTATCAGGCAGTGTACCATATCAGGAAAAACCAGGTCATACAACTGGAAAATCCCGAGTTTATTGAAAATTACAGGTTGGTTCGTCAGGGCGATGTAGATCTGGCTTTAGGTTATTTTGATAAACCTTACCGCTGGCAAAATGCAATCAATGATGAGAGTAAGGCGGATATTTACCTGACAGATCTGAATACAGGCAATGTCCAACAGCTGTTTGTCAAAATCAGTGTAAGTCCACAGTTATCTCCGCTGGGAAACTATCTCTATTGGTGGGAACCGGCCGACAGCAGCTGGTATTGCTATACCATCAAGGACAAGATAACCCGTAACCTTACCTCCGAACTGACTGTTCCTTTTGATAATCAGATTCATGACACTCCGGATGAGCCGAGGAGTTATGGGATAATGGGGTGGGCCGACAAGGACCGTTCGCTGTATATTTATGATCAGTTCGATATCTGGAAGTTCGACCCTGATGGAAAAGAAAAGCCGGCATGTGTAACCGGCGGATACGGAAGAGATCATCAATTATCCATACGGTACGTGTCTACTGATCCTGAAGAGAAGTTCATTGATGAGAAAAAAGACAACCTTTTTTCAGTTTTTCATATTAATAGCAAAAAATCGGGATATTTCAGATTTTCAGTCGATAAACCCGATCTTAAAAAACTGATTCTCGATGATTGCAGATTTGGCGAACTGGCCAAAGCCAAGGAGGCTGATAAACTGATCTGGACGAGAAGCACCATTTCTGAATACCCTGACCTGTGGCTGAGCGATATCCATTTCGGAAATGCCAGGAAGGTCAGTCAGGCTAACCCCCAGCAGTCTGATTTCATATGGGCTGAAGCAGAATTGCTGGAATGGAAGGATCTTAACGGAGAGGTTCATCAGGGGATACTTTATAAGCCTGAAAATCTGGATCCTACGAAAAAATACCCCATGATCGTCTATTTTTACGAACGTCACTCCGACGGTTTGCATACGCATTATTCTCCTCGTGCCAGTGCCAGTACGGTTAATCCCGTGGAATATGCTTCAAACGGGTATCTGGTCTTTATGCCTGATATTCATTTTATAATCGGAAATCCAGGGAAATCCTTTTATAACGCTGTGATGAGCGGGGTGTTCTATCTTGATAAAAGAGGTTATGTAGACATGGATCATCTGGGTATCCAGGGACAAAGCTGGGGAGGGTATGGTACTGCTTACATCATCACCCAGACTGATATTTTTGCTGCCGCTTCACCGGGTGCCCCGGTTAGCAACATGACTTCGGCATACGGGGGAATCCGTAACGAGAGCGGGATGGTAAGACAATTTCAATATGAAAAGAGCCAGAGCCGCATTGGTGGGACTTTATGGGATAAGCCGGAGTATTACATCGAAAACAGTCCTCTGTTTTTCGCGGACCGGATTCATACTCCCTGCCTGATCAGGCATGATGATGCCGATGGCGCTGTACCGTTCTCAGAAGGTGTGCAGTTGTTTGTGGCTTTAAGAAGGCTCGGCAAACCTGCCTGGCTAGTCAATTACAACAATGCCCCCCATAACCTTTCGAGGCTGGCAGATAAAAAGGACTGGAGTGTCAGGATGATGCAGTTTTTTAACCATTATCTGAAAGGTGAGCCGGCTCCCGACTGGATGTCTCTGGGAGTGAAGGCTGTCGACAAAAAGGATAGTGAACTGTACTACTGGCCCTATACTCAGAAATAGAATTTTTCCAGATGTGTGTTTTTCTCTCATTACGGGCTGATAAGGCCAATCTGCAGAAGAGGTTTGATGCAGTCTTTATTGAGGAGGAGCTGTTTGGACCCAAATATGTGCAGAGTGCTTTTGAGTTCCCCGGATGGCCGGTTGTCGCTTCCGGACATCCCGGGCAGATCCGGCTGATGAACTGGGGACTTATTCCACCATGGATAAAGGATAAGGAAAGTGCGCTTCAAATCAGGATCAATACTGTGAATGCGAGGATTGAGACCATATATGAAAAGCCTGCTTTCAGGAAAGCTGCTGCTGAAAGGCATTGTCTGGTTTTAGCCGATGGCTTTTATGAATTCAGGGAACATCTGGGTAAAAAGTATCCGTATTATATCAGGGTTAGTGAAGGCCGTCTATTTGCACTGGCCGGCCTTTATGAAAATTGGACCGATCAATCAACCGGGGAAATCATACCAACTTTTTCGATCCTGACCACCCAGGCTAATCCCATGATGGAGGTCATTCATAACCGTAAGAAGAGAATGCCTGTTATTCTGCGGCAGGAAGATGAGCCCAGGTGGCTGAATCCCGGTATTTCCAAAATCCCTGAGCTCTTTCCTGAGGAACAGATGGAAGCATGGCCTGTATCAGGTTTAATTACTTCCCGGGATCCTGACAGAAACAGTCCGGAGGTCCAGAAAAAGATGGATTATCCTGAATTATCCGAAAATGACAGTGAGCCGGGTAAGTTATTCTGAAATTACAATTCCAGGTTGCCTTCCTCGTATTCCTTGAATTTGGCGGTCAGGAGCGCCATCATTCTGCGTATGGTATCAATAGCTTCGATCGTGTCATCCGAAACCGGCCTTTTTTTCATTTTCATGAGCATATAGCCATAAAGGACTGTCAGGCAAACCTCCATATCAGAGATTTTGTCCCGGTTTTGCATTTTCAAACGGAAGTCACTGATATTGTGCACGCAATCTTTGTACAGCTCCTGGTAATCTGAATGCATAGGGCTTTCGATCAGACGAAAATGGAAATCATTCAGGTCTTCGACCAGGATAAGGAGGAACTGAAGGTGTCCGTTTTCCGTGATCTTCTCCGATTTCATTGACTCGACCAACTCTTCGTACCAGTTATAGATCTCACTTTTTTCAATGGCCCCGACCTTAAACTGGCTGATAACCTCCCGGTTGATCCTTTCCATCTTGAAATTGTACGCCCGGATCAGGTCCTCCAGCTGCCACAGGTACAAGATGTATTCAGCTATATTGTCTCTCCGTTTTTGTTGTGCGATGATCATACGCCGGATGGTTAGAAGCTTATTTTTTCGATATCCCTGCGGTCCTTCTTGGTCGGTCTTCCGGCACCGCGGTCACGCGAATAAAAAGCACTTTCATGTATCGTTTTGTATTTTTCCAGTTCCTCAGGTGGCGTCAGGTTAATGACGTTCTCTGCAGCGATGGTGGCTGAGACCCGTTTTTCTATCAGGCCGGTAACCTGGTAAGTCAGTATCATCGGTGGACGGCGGATTTCGATTTTGTCGCCAATGCGTATCAGCCGGCTGGCCTTGACAGGATCACCGCTGATTATGACCCGGCTGCGCTTGCAAAAGTCGGTAGCCAGGTTTCGGGATTTAAAAATTCGGACAGCCCACAGCCATTTATCGATCCTGACTCCTACGCTCATCTGGATTGTACTTCAAGTTTAAACCCGGTACCGTGGATATTCACGATGCTTACTCCCGGCTCATCTTTCAGGTAGCTCCGAAGCTTGGCGATGTAAACATCCATGCTTCGCCCCATAAAGTAATCATCTGAACCCCAGATATTCAAAAGAAGCTGCTCGCGTCTGACGAGCTCATTGACATTCTGGCAAAGCATACGAAGTAGTAAGGCTTCCTTTTTGGTCAGCCGTTTTTCATCGCCATGCATCCTGAGGACCTGGTTGGCAAAATCGAACAAAACCGAACCGATGGAGAAAATATCTTTTTTCCCGCTCTCAGTTGATTTACCTTGATGGCGGAGTATGATACCGATCCTGAGTTTCAGTTCTTCCGTGCTGAATGGTTTGGTCATATAATCATCAGCGCCCAGCTTAAGTCCCCGGATGCGGTCCGCTTCGAGAGCCCTTGCAGTGAGAAAAAGAAAAGGAATATCAGAATTCAGGGTGTGGATCTCTTCAGCCAATGTAAAACCGTCCTTTACAGGAAGCATGACATCGAGGATGCACAGGTCGAAAGACTTGGATTTAAAGGCATTCAAGCCGGTCAACCCGTTCTTTTCCCAGGTGACCTCGTATCCTTCAAGTTCCAGATAATCCTTCAGCATATAGCCAAGGTTCTGGTCGTCTTCAACGAGAAGCAATTCTGCTTTCATCGGTTTCATAATGGTATCAATGGGGCAAATGTATAATAAACCGTGAACCTTTACCGGATTCACTCCTGACGGCAATGGTCCCGCCATGGGCTTCCACCATGGTTTTGACGTAATACAGACCGATCCCGGTTCCTTTTACATTATGCAGGTTACCGGTAGGTACCCTGTAAAATTTTTCGAAAATATGTTTTTGTGCTTCCGGGCTCATCCCGATACCGTTATCCTGAATTTCAATAATAAAATACTTATGATCGGATTTGGTCGAAATAATGATCCGGGGTTCGACATCGGTGTACTTTTGAGCGTTATCGATCAGGTTATGAATGATATTGGTGAAATGAACGGGATCAATGACCAGTTCCGGATTCCGGGCCTGGAAATCCAGTTCCACGGAGGAACCTTCAATACATTCTTCCAAACAGATATTATCCACAGCATCCCGGATAAGCTCATGCATGTCGGTAGGCTGTTTGTCGATATGGAAGTCTTCACGCTCCCGGAACGCCATCTGCATGATCCTGTCAACCTGTGACCGCATGCGGTTGTTTTCCTGCGAGACAATATCCACATACTTGTTAAAACGGTCCGAATCGCTGCAGATATCCGGCCGTTTCAGAACTTCGGTGGCCAGTGAGATATTGGCTATCGGTGTTTTGAATTCATGGGTCATGTTGTTAATAAAATCATTCTTCATGTCACTGATCTTTTTTTGTTTCAGGATTGTGAGAACGATGTAGGCGAAGGAGAAGACGACGATGAGCAGGAATAGGGTTGAAGCTCCAAGCCACGTGAGAAGGTCGATCAGGATCAGCCTCTTAGGCCTGTCGAACCTGACTTCCATGTGGTGGCTCTCGACGGAGTGAAGGCATGACAGACTGATCCGGTGCTGGCTCTGATAGCCGCTTTTTGACGTATTGTTTTTTTTCTCAAACAGTACTTCTCCAGTGGCGCAATTTACAACCCGCAAATCAAATACCGTGTCAAGCTCGTGATAGTCAAAATGAACCCTCAGGAGGGAATCCATCTGCGCCGGTTCGAGATTGATGAACAGGGAATCGGCATTGGCAGATGAAGCCAGGCATCCTCCGGTTGAACCGCACGAACGACCCTGATGCATTTGTACATATTCATCAAGCGCTCCCTGGAGTGCGATAGTAACCCTGCTGTTGAACTGCTCTTCGCCAAGGCGGAGGGCATTATTGATCCAAAAAAGTTGAGTTACGATAAGTCCGACCAATGATATGCCGGAAAAGATTATAATCAGCCGGATGGTATATTTCTTCATTGGAAAAATTTGCTCAAAGATACACTTCGGATGGACGTTGAAGAAGTGATTAACAACTATTTAACAGGAAAAGGAAGGGCATACGGGCTTGTAGGCTTACGGGCATACGGGCATACGGGCTTACCGAGAATTCCAGGACTACCTTTTATTATAGAGCGTCATTGTCCTGCCTATGCCGATGAGGGGAAAGCTCAGTATAGCTTCTGAGGCTATTTTGATGCGTTCGGGGAGCAGTTCCTTTTCTTCGGGGGTCCATTCACCCAGAACATAATCGATCTGGTTCAAGTGTTTGTCTTCAGTACCGATGCCGAACCTCATTCTGGCATAATCCTCGTGGCCCAGAACCTGGTTAATATGTTTCAGGCCGTTATGTCCGCCGTCGCTGCCTTGCTTCCGGATACGCAGTTTACCGAAGGGTAATGCCAGGTCGTCTACAACGACCAGCATGTTTTCATCCGGAATTTCCAGTTTTTTCAGCCAGTATCGAACAGCATTACCGCTCAGGTTGACATACGTGGAAGGTTTGAGCAGGACCAGGATTTGGGATTTATGCCGGAATTCGATGGTGTTGCCGTATCGCCCGGGCTTGAAAACAACATTGGACGCTCCCGCGAGAGCGTCCAATATTGTAAAACCTATATTGTGCCGGGTGTTGGTGTACTCTGCACCGATATTACCCAATCCGACGATCAGATATTTCACCGGCCAAGAATTTAAATTTCAGAATTACTCTTTAACATCAGGGGCCGGCTCAGCGGCTCCTTCAGCGGCTTCTTCAGCAACGGGAGTCTCAATTTTGGCTGCCCTGACCACTTTTACCGATGCGATCACGCTGTTTTTCGGATCCAGCATGGTGAATTCAGGGTAGGACAGATCACGAACCTTGATGGTCTGTCCCAGAGTAAGGGATGTAACATCGAGGATGAGCCTATCCGGAATTTTAACGGCTTCGCCACGGACTTTTACCCTTTTCATTTCCAGCTTCAGCTTACCACCCTGCTGAACACCGGCTGCAAAACCTTCAAGATGGACAGGAATCCTTACATTGACCTGTTTTCCGGGAACAACCTCGAGAAAATCCATATGAAGAATTGCGTCGGAAACCGGGTGAAACTGAATGTCCTGTATGACAGCCTGATGAACGGTTTCTTCAATATTGATATTGAGGAGGTAAACAGACGGAGTGTAAACTATATGTCCGTATTCCTTGGCATTGGCGATAAAGTGGATCGGAGCGCCTTCACCATACATGACACAGGGGAAAGATTCTTCTTTTCGAACCTGTTTACTTGCTTTTTTCCCGACGTCCTTGCGAAGCGTCCCAGTAAGATCAAATGTTTTCATGATATAATTGTGTTACTCAGGACCTGTCTGCGTCAAGCCGGTCAGTCGCAGCGACGGTCCCCCATTACACTACTAATTAATTATCCGGCTAAAAAGAGGGTGCAAATATAGCATTAAAACAAGAAAGTGGTGCTGATTGATTGGTTATTATATACTTTTTTAATGATATCGGCGAACAGGTCGGCGATAGTAATAACCTGAATCTTGGGACTGGGCTTTCTCAGCGGTATAGAGTCGGTCACCACCACCTCGGTCAGTGCGGATTGTTCGATGCGTTCATATGCAGGGCCGGAGAGCAGGGCATGGGTTGCGACGCATCTAACTGATCTGGCTCCGTTTTCCATGATGAGATTGGCAGCTGTTGTGATGGTTCCTGCCGTATCGATCATGTCATCTACCAGGATGACATTTTTATCTGTCACATCTCCGATGATAGTCATTTCACCAACCACGTTGGGCGCTTTGCGCGTTTTATGACAGATCACCATGGGGGAATCCAGATATTTGGAGTAAGAGTTGGCTCTTTTGGTGCCACCGGTATCCGGAGAGGCAATCACGAGGTTTTCAAGATTCAGAGAACGAACGTAGTCGATAAATACTGTTGAAGCATACAAATGATCGACCGGTACGTCAAAGAAACCCTGGATCTGATCAGCATGCAGGTCCATCGTTATAATCCGCGAAACTCCTGCAGCAGCCAACAGGTTAGACATCAACTTGGCAGCGATGGAAACCCTCGGCCTGTCCTTGCGATCCTGTCGGGCAAATCCGAAGTAGGGGATAACCGCGACAATCTTATAAGCGGAAGCCCGGCTCGCCGCATCGATCATCATCAATAACTCCAACAGGTTTTCAGCGGGAGCAAATGTTGATTGAATAATGAAGACAAAGTCTCCCCTTACGGTTTCTTCGTAGCAGGGTTGGATTTCTCCGTCGCTGAACCGTAAGACTGAAGATTTTCCAAGTTCAATACCATAGGCGTCTGCAATTTTCTCTGCCAGATAACAGGATCCGGTACCGGAGAAAATCTTGATCGGGCTGTTGGGCTGCATGAGGAATGATTTTTAAAGACAGGGTGACTGATTACCGCTGCAAATTTAACTATTAATTAACCCATGATTCCCGGATGGTTGAAAAGTAAGTTGGTTTGTTGAATAAAGTTCAAAAGCTCTTCACGGCCTTTGCCGGAAACCGAAGAGGTAATGAATTCTCCCGGTAACTCTTCCCAGTTAACCAGCAATGACTTCCGGAAAGCCTGGAGGTTAATATTCATGACATTAACCGTCAGTTTATCGGCTTTGGTAAAAACCAGCATGAAAGAAATACGCTCAGAACCCAGGAAACTGATTAAGTTCAAGTCGCTTGCCTGAGGTTTAAGCCGGCTGTCGATAAGGACAAACAGGCACATGAGATTTTCCCTGTTTTTCAGATAGGCCTTGGTAAATGCAGGGAAAGTTTCTCTTTCGGTCTTGGATATCCGGGCGTACCCATAACCGGGCAAGTCAACAAGATACCAGACCTCATTGATCAGGAAGTGGTTGATAGTTCTCGTTTTACCGGGATGGCCTGAAATCTTAGCCAGTCCCTTGCGACCTGCCAACAGATTGATCAGGCTCGATTTACCCACATTCGACCGGCCGATGAAAGCATATTCCGGTTTGTCCGGTGCCGGACATTTGGCCGGATTGGTATTGGAGCAGACAAATGTCGCTGACTTAATTATCATATTTGCAATAAACCTCCAGCACCCTCGTCTCTTCCCGGGGTTCAAGGGTTACATCCTTGAAAATGGCCGGAAGAAGGATGGTATGGCCTTTTTTGACCAGCATAGGGATCTCATCACCAAAATTCAGCAGGAAACTGCCTTCCAGGCACATGTATACCACAAATGAATCGATATCAACATAGTCCCTCTCAACCGTCCGGTTCATCCACAGGAGGTTAGCCGTGAAATAGGGGCAATTCGCAATCTCAGTAGAACGGTTCAAAACCGGACCGGATGGTGTCTTGTATGAGGGATAATGTTTAAAATCAATGGCATCCAGCGCAAGATCGGTATGAAGGGTCCGGGGCCGTCCATTCTTTTCGAGGCGGTTCCAGTCAAAAATCCGGTAGGTTATGTCACTGGTCTGCTGAATTTCGGCAAACAGAATGCCCGCACCGGTGGCATGGACCCGGCCGGCCGGTATGAAAAATGTATCTCCCGGAGCCGCTTTTTCTGCATTTAATAATTCCTGAATCCTCTTTTCAGATAAGTATTTCAGATATTCATCCCGGTTGGTCTCTTTATTGAATCCGGAATAAACGACCGAACCCGGATCCGACTGGATCACATGCCACATCTCCGTTTTACCGAAGGCCTGATGCCTTTCGGCAGCCAGTTTGTCATCCGGATGAACCTGTACCGACAGGACCTCGTGAGCATCGATGAGCTTGATAAGAAGGGGGAACTCAGTTCCATGTTTTTCATATACCGCGTCCCCTACCAGGTCTCCCATGTATACTTCAATCAGTTCCTGGAGATCATCACCTTCAAGGAATCCTTCCTTTACAACCGAAAGATTGTCCTGAACTCCCGAAATTTCCCAGCTTTCGCCAGTCATATCAGGTGCATCTTTTTTCCCGAGCATATCCCGGAGTTTATTACCACCCCACAATCGGTACTGGTAGATCGGTTTGAAGCGCAAAGGGTAAAGCATGGAAAACAGTTTTGAGTTATCTCGATAAATATTTCTTATTTATTTTGAACGAAATACAAGATCCTGGGTACTTTTGAAGCGTTTGTAAATATACAATTACATGTCGAATACAAATATATAATTATGCTAATTGTTGGAATTGCCGGTGGAACCGGGTGCGGGAAAACCACCGTTGTCAGGAAAGTGATTGAATGCTTTAAAGAGGAGGAAGTAGCCCTTCTGCCGCAGGATTCCTATTATCGTGACAACAGCCATCTGCCGCTCGAAGAGAGGCAGAAGTTGAATTTCGACCATCCTGATGCAATTGAGTGGCCGCTCCTTATCAGTCATATAAGTGAATTGAAAGCGGGTCATCCGATCCATCAGCCAATCTATTCCTATCTGTCCTGTACCCGTTCGGAAGATACTATTCTAGTTGAACCTCTTAAAGTTGTGATCGTTGAAGGCATATTGATACTGACCCAGAAAGATGTTAGGGATCTACTCGAGATTAAGGTTTTTGTAGATGCAGATCCTGATGACCGTCTGGCCAGGGTCATCCGCCGTGACCTGGCTGAAAGGGGACGATCTGCCGATCTGGTGCTGAACCGGTATGAAAAAACGGTTAAACCGATGCACCTGGAATTCATCGATCCTTCCAAGCGATATGCCGATATCATTATCCCTCAGGGCGGGGAGAACAAGGTGGGGATCAGGGTACTCGTGTCACTGATACGAGAGCACCTGAACAGGTAAGACTAAAGGCGAAAGACTAAAGAAACTTCTTGACTACCGAAATAAATGTTGCCGGCTGTTCGGCGTGGAGCCAGTGGCCGGTATTTTTTATTGTAACTACTTGTGCAAGAGGATAGAGCTGGCGGATCATCAACAGGTCTGCTTCGCTAATATAATTGGATTGTTCTCCTCGGATGAACAGGGTGGGATGTTGGATAAAGGAGATTCCGGCGTTCAGGTATTGCTCCATTCCCGCACTGAGATTCGTGAGATTGTCGAGAAGGACTGTCAGATTCAGTCTCCACCGGAAGCCTGACTCGGGATTCCGGTCAAGGTTTTTAAGGAGAAACTGCCGGAACTGTTTGTCAGGTATGGTTTCTTTTAATTTTGCATTGGCATCGCCCAGGCTGTTAACGGATTGAAGGTCAAGCGACAATAAAGACCGCAGGATAGTCCCGTGATTATCTGATTCCAATAAATCGGAGGATTGATCGTGGTAGGTCCGGGGACTGATATCCGCGATGATCAGCTTGGTAACACGAGCGGGATTTTCCGCAGCAAAGTGCATCGCTGTCTTACCACCCATCGAATGCCCCAGGATCACTGCGTGTCGGATTTCCAGGCTGTCCATCAATTCTTTCAGGTCCCCGGCCATCGATTTGTAATCGTGGATATCCGAATGGAATGAACGTCCGTGGTTCCTTTGATCAACCAGATAAACCTCGCAGACTGAGGATAAACCTTTGGCGATTGTAAGCCAATTATCTCCTGATCCGTAGAGGCCATGGAGGATGATGAGCGGATGGCCAAGTCCCAGGCGGTTAAAGTTCAGGATCACTTGCCGATGGAGATTGAAATACCGGGCTTGGTAGCCTTGTAATAGAGAAATTGTTTGCCCATCTCATCAGTCCACCCCTCGTTCTTCTTAAGGTAATCCAGGATTATAGTGCGCATGATGTTTTTTGCTTCTTCCTGGACAAAACGCATCCTCAGATGAACCTCTGTTTTACTTCCTTTCTGCCGTAACAGCACTACCGTATTGATGCCTTCCATTTCAGACAGGGCTTTTTTCCAGTCGGCCTGGGTTTTATTGATCGCCTTATCCACAGCCGAGGTTTCCTTCTGAAATTTGGAAGAGTTGGTCATGTTCCAGGATTGGAAATAGAGAGCCAGGATACCGGTCATTTCATCATGGGCCTTGACCAGTGCATCCTTCAATGCTTCTTCAGATGTATTGCCGTTCCCGAATGTGAAAGGATAGACAAAATAGGAGCTTCCTTCCGCATCCAACACCTCCTTTGTTTTCCAGTAATCGGATAGCATGGTGACCGGATTATCATTTTCATTCATTGTTTTCCAACCTTTTTTTTCCAGCTGGGCCCATTCCGTACGGGCTTTATCTTCTGCTTTTGAAGCCTGTTCAGGGGTTGGTCCGACCTGGGCCGTTAACATACCGGGAAAGAATGTCAATACTATGGCTATCTTTTTCATATCAGGAGGGATTAATGTCCAGTTTTCTACGGTACATCATGATGGTATTCTCCAGGCCAAAATACAGGGCATCCGATATCAGCGCATGACCGATACTGACTTCCAGCAGGTTGGGTATCCGGTTAGCGAAAAAGTTCAGATTTTCCAGGTTCAGGTCATGACCGGCATTAACGCCGAGTTTGCATCCCTGTGCGATCAAGGCGGCTTCAACGAAAGGTTTGATCGCTTCTTCCGGATTCTCGGGGAAGTGCAAAGCGAATGGTTCGGTATAGAGTTCGATCCGGTCGGTGCCGGTCTTGGCAGCATACCGGACCATTTCAGGATTAGCGTCCACAAAGACCGAAACCCTGATTCTTTTCTCGTGAAAACGGGCTACGACCTCTTTGAGAAAATTGTAATATTTCACGGTGTTCCAGCCGGCATTTGAAGTGATGACATCATGGGTATCCGGAACCAGTGTCACCTGCTCGGGAACAACACCGGTAACCAGCCGGATAAAGGATTCCGATGGATATCCTTCAATGTTGAATTCCGTTTTAACCAGGGGTCTCAGATCATGTACATCCTGGTACCGGATATGCCTTTCATCGGGCCGGGGATGCACGGTGATTCCCTGGGCTCCAAAACGCTGGCAGTCAACGGCTGCCTTGAGAACATCCGGAACGTTGCCGCCGCGTGCATTCCGGAGTGTCGCAATTTTATTTATATTTACGCTTAATCTTGTCATAATGGTCTCCTCTGGAAAATACGAAAATACGAATATCTCCAAACATGCTTGCACTTGACCTGGTTTCCAACCTGATCCCGCTCGTTTCAGACCAGGACACCGTTGGCCAGGTTTTGAACTGGATGGATCTGTACAGGGTAGCGCACCTGCCCGTTACTGACGGAACCCGCTACCTCGGTTTAGTATCGGAATCGGATATACTGAGCCTCCCGGATCAGGAGATGCCCCTGGGGAAGATCGAATTGAGTCTGATCAACGTCTATGTAACAGACAATCAACATATTTTCGAGGTCATCGAACACGTTGCCTCCAACAATCTTACCTTGATGCCGGTACTCAATCCGGCTAAGGAATACATCGGTTGCATCTCGTTGCCCGATCTGGTCCGGAATATTAACCTGATCACTTCAGCCGGAGTACCCGGGGCCATCATTCAAATCAATATGCCGGACAGGGATTATTCTCTGACCAGCATTGCCAGGATCATAGAGGAAAACAGGGCTAAGGTGCTGAGTCTGAACGTTATGTCAATTCCGGAATCTCTCGATATCAGCCTCACCATCAAAATCAATACATCGGAGGCCGGTTCCATCATACGATCACTCGAAAGATTCGGGTATTCAGTCAAGACCTATTTTCTCGATGATAAACAGCTTGATGAATTCTATCGGTCGAGATATGAGGAGTTCATGAAGTTTATGGATATTTAGCTTACGATGAAAGCCTATCAGAACAGTAAGACAGTCCTCCTGTTCGGGAGGGAGTTCGCGGAAGGATTCCGTGATTCTTTCAGGCTCCTTATCAACCGGCTCCAAAAATATGGTGCCAGGATTTACATCTTTGAACCGTTTGAGAAGTTCATTCGTTGCTCAATTCCGGATATGCCTGTGATAGACGGTACATACTCAACGTATGAAGATCTGCGTAATATCGGGGGGGTAATGCTGAGCATTGGCGGGGATGGTACTTTCCTGGAAGCAATCACCTTCGTGAGAGATCTTCCGGTTCCATTGGCCGGGATCAACTGCGGCAGGCTTGGTTTTCTTGCGGATATCTCCCAGGAAGAGATCAGTTCGGCAGTGGATACCGTGATGCATGACAGCGGGAAGAAAGAGGAATTGACCCTGATCCGGGTAGCCTGTGACCAGCCGCTTTTTGGCGACCTGAATTTTGCTTTGAATGAGATTACCGTTCATAAGCGTGACGATTCATCGATGATCAGGATCCATGCCTCCCTTAACGGTGAATTTCTGAACACATATTGGGCTGACGGGCTGATTGTATCCACCCCGACAGGCTCAACAGCTTATTCGCTGAGTGTCGGCGGCCCTCTCGTACTGCCGGGTACCGGTAACCTTATCCTGTCGCCGATTGCTCCTCACAATCTGACGGTCAGACCATTGGTCTACAATGATTCCATGGAGTTGTCGCTCAGGGTTGAAAGCCGGAGCGGGAACCTCCTGGTATCGGCAGATTCACGTTCGGTCGTTATCGACCATTCACTTGAACTTCATATCACAAAAGCTCCGTTCAGGATCACAACGATCCGTTTACGAGAGCATGGTTTTTATCAGACTTTACGATCCAAACTGATGTGGGGAGCTGATAAGAGAAACTAAGCAGGGATGTAACTTAACAGCCTCTGATTCCGTCTTGTGGTTGTCTGAAAATTCCTCTGATAATAATACTATATTTGCGGTTTGGCAGTTATTGTAGGTGACAGCTGGAAAAGGTTCCGCCTGCAATCGACCCGGAAATGAAGAAACTACTTTTAATCATCGGTCTGATCCCGTTTACATTGGGATTGAATGCCCAGCAAAGTCAAGACTACGGAGTGTTCCTTGGCATGACCGGCAATCATCTGTATAACATTTTACCGGTACCGGAACCGGGCACGATCGGTTATGCTGCAGGAGGTTATTACCGGTATAACCTCAATCCGAGGTATGCAATCAGGGGCGGTGTCAATCTGGGAATGGATATGGCCACTTTCATACCGTCGATGGTGGATGTTAACGGCTTGTTTGAATTCAACTTCCATGCGCTGAACCCGAGGAGAGAGAACGCCAAGGTCAGTTCCTATATCGGGACCGGTTTGAGCTACATGCTTGATTTCGACATGGCTAATCAATTCGCCAGCCAGCCCCAGTCACCCTCAAAAACAGAATTTTTTCTCAGAAATATTGCCATTCCTTTTAATCTGGGTGTTCGTTATAACGCAACTCCTCACCTGACGCTTGGTTTGGAATGGGCCTTGAGGAAACGTTTTGAAAACGATAATACTGACATTGAGAATCCTGTGTGGAGTTTCAATAAAGCCAACTGGCGGTCGCACATCGGGATAATGGTTGGTTACAGTATTGCAAAGACCTGTAAAACCTGTCCTTTTTACGAAAAAGAACGCAACAAAAGCAGATGAGTCTAAAAGACAAGTTGATTAAAGAGAGATTGCCGAGGCACGTTGCCATCATCATGGACGGTAATGGAAGATGGGCCCGCAAGAAGGGAGCTGCACGTGTTTTCGGGCACCAGAACGGAGTTATACCGGTTCGTGAAGTGGTCGAGGCCAGCGGCGAGCTGGGAATTGAATATCTTACACTCTATGCTTTCAGTACGGAAAACTGGGGCCGCCCGGCTGCTGAAATCAATGCTCTGATGAGCTTATTGGTCTCAACCATCAACCAGGAGACCAAAGCCCTCATGGAGAATAACGTGAGATTGCTCACTATCGGCAATCTCAGCTTATTGCCCGAGACTCCGCGGAATGAGCTCGCCGGCCTTGCCGAGCTGACTAAAAACAATTCAGGGCTTAAGGTTGTTCTGGCTTTGTCGTACAGTTCACGGGCTGAACTGGTTCATGCCGCGAAAAAGATTATGACCGATTGCGCTGCCGGAAAGATAACTCCCGATCAGATGAACAGCGAACTTTTTGAAACCTATCTGGAGACCGCAGGTATACCGGATCCTGAGTTGTTAATCCGCACCAGCGGTGAATTCCGGATCAGTAATTTCCTCCTGTATCAGATTGCTTATACGGAACTTTATTTTACTCCTAAATTCTGGCCCGATTTTCGTAAAGAAGATTTATATGCTGCGCTTCTCGATTACCAGGGACGTGAACGTCGTTTTGGTAAGATAAGCGAACAATTATAACCGAGGAACACCTTTTATGATCAAGAGATTACTCATTTCTGCTATCCTTCTCCTTCCCGCTTTCTGTCTGTTTTCCCAGGATGAGCCGACAAAACCTTTACAGGTAATGAATTATAACCGGGACGCCGTTGAGTATGAAATCGGCGGTGTCACTATTTCAGGCATTAAATATCTGGATCAGAAAGTTCTGCATCAGTTTTCAGGGCTGGAGGTTGGAAGGATCATAACCTTCCCAGGTGAAGATATTCGCGAAGCCATTGAAAAACTCTGGGATCAGGAGCTGTTTTCTGATGTCCGCATTACCGCGACGAGAATAGAGGAAAACAAGATTTTCCTTGATATCTATCTGCAGGAAATGCCCCGCCTGAGTCAATTTTCATTTTCGGGAGTCAATAAACAGGAAGCAGATGATCTGAAGGAGAAGGTTAAGCTGGTCCGGGGTAATCTGGTAACCCCTTTCACCATCTCGCGAACTATCTATCTTGCCAAAGATCATTTCGTTATTAAAGGTTACCTTAATACTGAAGTTGAAATCATCCAGCGCCCTGATACCACCTTACAGAATGCGACTATTCTCGATATCCGGGTTGATAAAAAAGAAAAGGTAAAAATCAGGGAGATCCGGTTTGAGGGAAACAACATCCTGCCTGAAAATAAATTGCGGCGTGCGATGAAAGAGACCAAGCAGAAAGCCTGGTACAACATTTTCAAATCATCCAAGTTCCTGGAAGAGAACCTGAAAACCGATGAGGAAAACATCATTGCCAAATATAATGAACTCGGTTACCGTGATGCGAGAATCATCGGGGACTCACTCTATCACAATGAGGACGGAACTGTTGGTTTAAAGATGAAAGTGGAGGAGGGAAAACAGTTTTTCTTCAGGAACATATCCTGGGCAGGCAATACGAAATATACCAGCGACCTGCTGTCAGCCCAGCTGAAAATCAAAAAAGGTGATGTGTATGACCAGGCTGTTCTCATGAACCGCTTAAGCAACGATGCGGATGCCGTGGGTAACCTGTACATGGACTTCGGCTATTTGTTTTACTCGGCAGAACCGATCGAAGCTAATATTGAAGATGATTCCGTAGATATTCAGATTGTTATTCATGAGGGTTCAGAGGCTCGAATCAACAAGGTTATCATCACCGGTAACGACAGGACCAATGAACATGTAATTCGCCGTGAGATTCGTACCCGTCCGGGTGACCTGTTCAGGCGTTCCGATGTAATACGTTCGGTCAGGGAACTGGCCCAGCTCGGTTTTTTCGATCCTGAAAAAATCGTTCCGCTGCCGATTCCAAACCCGATGGATGGTACGGTAGATATTGAATATCAGCTTGTTGAAAGGGCTAATGACCAGATTGAAATATCCGGAGGCTGGGGAGCCGGGATGGTCATAGGAACTCTCGGTGTCAGGTTTGGTAATTTTTCTGCCCGCAATTTCTTCAAAAAAGATGCTTGGCGACCATTGCCTTCAGGTGATGGCCAGAATCTGAGCATCCGGGCACAGTCTAACGGCAGGTATTATCAAGCCTACAGCGCATCATTCATTGAGCCCTGGCTGGGTGGTAAAAAACCGAATTCCCTTTCCATCTCACTGTACCATACGGTCCAGACCAACGGATATCAATCGGATGATCCCCTGCTGCAATCGATGAAGATTTCAGGTGCTTCAATCGGAATCGGCCGCAGGCTCAGCTGGCCGGATGACTATTTCTCCCTTTACAACCAGTTGTCGTTCCAGCGGTACAACCTGGCTGCATGGTCCTATTTTGTCATTTCCGATGGTATCAGTAATAATTTCAGTTTCACTACAACACTCGCCAGGAATTCGACGGATCAGATCATCTATCCGAGGATGGGATCTAATTTTAGCATGACACTCCAGCTTACGCCACCTTTTTCTGCCTTTAATAATAAAGATTACAGTACCCTGTCCGATGCCGAACGGTACAAATGGGTTGAATACCACAAATGGTCATTTAAATCAGCATGGTACACGAAGCTATGGTCCATTGCCGGCAAGGAAGAGGAAGGCGAAACACGCGATTTTGTGTTAGCCACCAAAGCTGAGTTCGGTTATGTCGGTTTTTATGACCCCTATGCCCGGACGCCATTCGAAACCTATGAGGTTGGGGGTGATGGTATGACGGGATACAGTTATTACGGCAGGGACATTATAGCACAGCGCGGCTATGCCAACGGTTCCCTGACCCCCGCGGACGGAGGAAATCTTTATACCAAGTTTACAGTCGAAATGAGGTTCCCGATCTCCCTGAATCCTAATGCCACCCTTTTCGCTCTCACCTTCTTCGAAGCAGGGAATGCATGGTACGAGTTCAAGGGATTCAATCCGTTCGACCTGAAGCGTGCTGCCGGTGTCGGAGTCAGAATTTATCTCCCGATGTTCGGATTGATGGGTGTAGACTGGGGATACGGGTTTGATGATATCCCGGGAACCACTGGTAAGAACCACAGTCAGTTCCATTTTGTACTGGGAACACAGATGAATTGACCATTTTAGGTAAGTGTTTTTATTGGTACAGTAATTGTTTGAAAAGAATAAAATCAGAATTATGAAAAAGATAGCTTTCACTTTGAGTCTGATGCTGATCGGGGCATCATTTGGCTTCAGCCAGAAATTCGCTTACGTGAATACCGATTATATTCTCGGACGTATTCCTGCCTATGATGCTGCACAGAAACAGCTCGACAGGGTATCGGAGGAGTGGCAGAAGGAGATCGAGGGCAAACGCACTGAAATCGAAAAAATATACAAGGATCATCAGGCTGAAAGGATTCTCCTGACTGAAGAGATGCGTACCAAACGCGAGGAAGAGATCATGCAGCGGGAAAAGGATGTTAAAGAACTTCAGAAGAAGTATTTTGCACCTGACGGACAGTTGTATAAAAAACGCCAGGAGCTGGTAAAACCTATCCAGGACGATGTTTTCACTGCCGTTAAGGAGCTTGCCGCTGAAGGAGGATACTCCATTATTTTTGATGTCTCCGCGGGTCCGACAATGCTCTTCACCGATCCCAAATACGACAAAAGCGATGACGTGTTGAAGAAGATGGGAATTCAGAATTAATTCCTATATTTGTCGACCATTTTAAGTAACACATTATTAGATCGTTCTGTTTAAACTGATTATTTAGTACAATGAAAAAGTCATTTATCGCAATTGCAGCCTGCACGCTGTTTACCCTTGCCGCCACCACCACTGCTTTTGCCCAGTTGAAAATAGGCCATATTGATTCCGAAAAGGTCATGGCATTAATGCCTGAACGGGACAGCGCCGCCAAGGTTTTTGAGAAATACAGCGTAGACCTGAATAAAGTACTGGATGAAATGCAGACTGAGTTCACCAATAAAGCTGATCAGTATAATCTTCAGAAGGACTCTCTGTCACAGTTCATCCGTCAGGCCAAAGAAGCCGAACTCCTTGAACTCCAGAAAAAAATCGGGGAATATCAAACTCTTGCCCAGCAGGAACTGCAAAAAAAACAGAATGAACTTCTGGCGCCGATCATCGACAAAGTAAAGAAGGCCATCAAAGATGTGGCTATTGCCAATAAGTATACCTACATTCTTGACACAGCTTACGGTACTGTACTGTATTTCCCGGAAGATGAGTCGATGGATGTTCTTCCTCTGGTTAAAGCCAAATTAGGAATAAAATAACTCTTTCAGATTAGTCAGATCCCTGCCATCCGGCAGGGATTTTTTTTATGAATAGTGCAGCGCCTATCGGTGTTTTTGATTCCGGGATCGGCGGATTGACCGTCTGGAAAGAAATCGCAGCAGCTCTTCCGCATGAATCCATGATTTATATAGCCGATTCAGGATATGCTCCATACGGGACCCGGACAAAAAAATATATCAAATCCCGGTCCTGGTTGCTGACCCGTTATTTACTGGATCAGGGCTGTAAATTGATAGTGGTAGCCTGCAACACGGCAACCGGAGCGGCAATTTCCACCCTGAGGAAGGAATTTCAGGTACCTTTTATCGGCGTGGAACCCGCGATCAAGCCGGCAATACTGGCCTCCCGGTCGGGGCATGTGGGAGTATTGGCAACTGAGCAAACCTTTAAGGGCGAGCATTTTAAGAAAACATCCGAACGCTTCAACGGATCAGCCGAGGTGCATGTGCAAGCCGGCAACGGTTTGGTTGAACTGATTGAATCGGGCAGGAGTGAATCTGAAGAGGCCGGGATTCTTTTGGAACGATACCTGACTCCGATGATCCTGGCAGGAGTGGACCAGCTGGTGCTGGGCTGCACTCATTACCCTTTCCTGATCCCGATGATCAGCAAGATGGTGCCGGACGGTGTAACCATAATTGATCCTGCTCCGGCAGTGGCCAGGCAAACCCGCAAAGTGCTGGAGACCTCCGGCGGAATCAATGAGGGGAAAGGTCAGCCCGAATACACGTTTTTCAGTACCGGAGATCCAGGTCAGTTAGAAACCATGGTGAAACTGGTTGCAGGTACTTATCCGATCAAATTACTATCATAGGCCTCTTTCTCCTTCATCCTTTCTCCTTTCTCCTTTCTCCTTTACTCCGTACCACCCGGCGTACATCACGTATTGTGAAGCTATCTTGTCTATGATCTCCCGTGTCTGTTCCGGATCGATTTCCTTCACTTTAACAGCGGGAACTCCGGCATAAACGCTGTTGGGTTCAACGACAGCGGAATCCTTGATCAGGGCTCCGGCGGCAATGATTGAATTCTCACCGATGACAGCATGGTCAAGAATGATGGCCCCGATACCTACCAGGACACGGTCGTGAATCTTTGCTCCGTGAATGACGGCATTGTGTCCGATAGTCACGGAATTCCCGATATCAACAACAGATTTCTTATAGAGAGTGTGCAAAACGGCACCGTCCTGGACATTTACCTGGTTGCCGATCCGTATGGAATTGACATCTCCTCGCAGTACGGCATTGAACCAGATGCTGCAGTCGTCACCTATGATAACGTCACCGATTATGACAGCCGTTTCGGATAAATAGCAGTTTTTCCCGATCACCGGGGTGAATCCTCTCACCGATTTAATAAGAGCCATTGAAAGATATTCCTTGTTAAATGAATTGATAAAAATACGGAAGCATTTGTCATTTTCTTCCCAAGGGAAAACTGTTTACTTTGAAGTCAGAAACTTATAACAAAATATTCCGATATGAGCAAACAGGTAAAGGTCATTGAAATTGAGGAAGTGGCCATCCGGTTTTCCGGGGATTCGGGTGATGGTATGCAGCTTACCGGAACCCTGTTCTCTGATACATCGGCCATTTTTGGAAATGATGTGTCCACTTTCCCCGATTATCCGGCCGAGATCAGGGCACCCCAAGGGACTGTTGGTGGTGTTTCGGGTTTCCAGGTGCACTTTGGTCATACCCAGATTAACACTCCCGGCGACTATTGCGATGTACTGGTTGCTATGAATCCGGCTGCCCTGAAAGCCAATTTAAGATGGGTAAAACCCGACGGGATCATCATTTGTGATTCTGATGCCTTTGATGAGAAGAATCTCGAGAAAGCCGGTTATAAAGGAGATCCCTTTGAACAGGAAAACATCGTTGGTATCCAGGTGATAACTGCCCCGATAACCTCCCTGACAAAAGAAAGCCTGAAGGATGTCGGATTGGATCCAAAATCGATCATGCGTTGCAAGAACATGTTTGCCCTTGGGATCGTGAGCTGGCTATTCGATCGCCCTCTGGATCATGCCATTAAGTTTTTCCAGAAAAAGTTCGCTAATAATCCAATCCTTATCGAGGCAAATATCAAGGTACTCAATGACGGTTATTTTTATGCAGAGACCATTGAAGTTTTTACTTTTACTTTCAAGGTTAAACCGGCAGAGATTGAAAAGGGCGTTTACCGTAATATCAATGGTAACACCGCAGTAGCCTGGGGACTGATGACCGCCGCTGAAAAGGCTGGCCTGCAACTATATCTGGGTTCTTATCCAATCACTCCGGCAACAGGGATACTCGAGGAGCTTGCTGCCAGAAAAGATCTGAAAGTCAAGACTTTCCAGGCTGAGGATGAAATTGCCGGTATTTGCACGGCCATCGGTGCCAGCTTTGCCGGGTCACTTGCAGCAACCAGTACGTCAGGTCCCGGCCTGGCATTAAAAGGAGAAGCCATCGGTCTTGCGGTCATGATGGAATTGCCGTTGGTCATTGTTGATGTTCAGCGCGGGGGTCCATCAACGGGACTGCCTACTAAAACCGAACAGTCAGACCTGATGCAAGCCCTTTATGGAAGAAACGGCGAAAGCCCGGTTGTCGTCCTGGCTGCTTCGTCACCGAGCAACTGTCTTGAATATGCCTATATGGCTGCAAAAATCGCTATTGAGCACATGACACCTGTAATATTGCTTACCGATGGATTTCTGGCCAATGGCACAGAGCCGTGGAAAATACCGGATCTGAATGATTTTCCGGTAATCAAGGTACCGAGAGCCAAAGAGGGAACCCAGAACTGGCTTCCCTATGACCGTGATCCTGAAACCCTTGTTCGAACCTGGGCTGTACCCGGAACTCCCGGACTGGAACATCGTTTGGGAAGCCTGGAAAAAATGGATCGTACGGGAAACGTTTCCTATGTACCCGAGAATCATGAATTAATGTCGCATATCCGGGAGAACAAAATCCAAAGAGTAGCAAAGGATATTCCTCCCCTCGAAGTGATCGGGGATGAAGATGCCGATTTGCTCATCATCGGTTGGGGCGCAACCTATGGTCACCTATTGACAGCGCTGAACGAGCTTCGCCGTGAAGGGCGCAAGCTTGCCCTTGCCCAGTTCAATTACATAAACCCCCTGCCGCTGAATACGGGCGATGTACTTTCCCGTTTTAAGAAACGGTTGGTTTGTGAGATTAACCTCGGCCAATTTGTCAATTTCCTGCGTATAAAATATCCGGAATACGCATATCACCAGTTCAATAAAATCATGGGGCTTCCATTTACGGTTAATGATATAAAAGAAGCCATCATAACAAATCTGGAGGACTAAAGAATGGAAATCAATCAACTAAAACCAGAAGATTTCAAAAGCGATCAGATGGTCCGGTGGTGTGCTGGCTGCGGCGATCATGCGATCCTGAGCTCAGTTCTGAAAGCCCTGCCACAGTTAGGATACAAACATGAAGATGTGGTTTTCATATCAGGGATCGGTTGTTCCTCCAGGTTCCCGTATTATGTGAATACCTATGGTGTGCATGGGATTCATGGCCGTGCTGCTGTAATTGCCAGCGGAGTTAAAGTTGCCAATCCTGCACTGAGCGTATGGATCATTACCGGAGACGGGGATGGCCTGGCTATCGGGGGCAACCATTTCATTCACCTGGTTAGACGAGACCTCGATGTAAACCTTATCCTGTTCAATAACCGGATTTACGGCCTTACCAAGGGTCAGTATTCACCTACTTCCTTACACGGGGCAGTGACCAAAACTTCTCCTTTTGGTACGGTTGAACGGCCGTTCAAACCCGGTGCGATTACACTGGGTGCCGGCGGTAGTTTCTTCGCCAGGGCAATTGATTCCATGCCGAAGATTACGACGGAAATCCTGCTCGAAGCAGCCAAACACAAAGGCACTTCGATCGTTGAGGTGTTGCAGAACTGTGTCATTTATAATGATAATACCTGGGCTGATATTACTGATCGTGAGAATCGCGATGACCGGGTGATCATGCTCAAGCATGGTGAACCGATGATATACGGAAAAAATCAAGATAAAGGCTTGATCCTTAAGGATAACCGGATACATGTTGTTCAGCTTGGAGAGAATGGCATCACCGAAAAGGATATTCTGATCCATGATGCAAAAGCTGAGTATGCCGGCATACACCTCTTGCTGGCCACAATGGATTATCCGAATTACCCGGTAGCCCTTGGCGTAATCCGTTCCTGTGAGGCACCTCTGACTTATGAAACGAAGCTGGAAGAGCAGATTGAAACAATTAAGGCGAAAAGTAAGATACATTCCGTGAAGGACCTGTTCTACTCGGGTTCGACATGGGAAGTCAAGTAAGTCCTGTTCTGACATGGGAAAGGGAGGCCAACACCTCCCTTTTTTATTTAAATCAGATTTTTATTAAATTGGCGATAATCAGGTTTATCCATTTTACATGGTAGAAAATCGATCCAAACGTACCGATCTCGAGCGATTGGTGGCCGAACATACTGAGCGTGTTAAGGAACTAACGACGATTAATCGTACAAACTCAATCATCTCCGAAGGAAAGCCTCTGGCTGAAACTCTTCGACAGATTGCCCTGATTCTTCCCAGGGGGTGGCAATACCCTCAAAAGACCTGCGTACGGATCGTTTATGATGACCAGGAATTCCTGAGTCTCAGATATAGGCGGACGGAATGGCTTCAGAAACAGAAGTTTACGACTGCAGATAGTCGATCGGGATTGATTGAAGTATTCTATTTACAGAAGATGCCGGCTGCCGATGAAGGACCTTTCCTGAATGAAGAGCGGGATCTTATCCAGAATATTGCCGGACTGATCACGGGATACCTCAATGGCCTCATGGGGAAAACTGTTGTGGTCACACCTCCTCGCGAAAGAGAAGACTACAAGTTCAAAAGGATTGTGTATTCCGAATCGATGAAGGACAGCCGTCTGCTTCTGCAACAATTTTTGAGCAAGCAGACAGCGGATAAGAATATTTTCCATGACCTGATGAAATACAAGGTCTCGGAAATCTTGCTGGTGGCCACCTTGTACGACACTTTTATCCTCGAGAATGAGGACCGGTTCTTTGAACAGGCCATGGGGGAGGTTTATAACCTGAGCCTTTCTTCATTGCCCAGGATAACCGGTGCCACCTCAGCTGATGATGCCCTGGAACTGATGAAGGAGAGGAACTTTGATTTTGTTATCCTGATGGTTGGAGTGGATACACGAAGCCCGCTGAGGCTTGCTGAAAGGATTCGTCGCCGCTATCCGGAAATCAAAATCTTCCTCCTCCTGAATAACAGTTCCAAAATCGCGGAGTTTGAAAATAATCAGGTTTATTTGCCGGTTATAGACAGGATGTTTGTCTGGAACGGAGAATCCAAGATCTTCTTTACCATGGTCAAGCTCCTCGAAGATGAGATCAACCTTGAGAACGATACCCGGGTTGGTCTGGTCAGGGTTATTCTATTGGTGGAGGATTCGCCGCGTTACTATTCCCGGTATCTTCCGATGCTCTATACGCTGGTGTTCGAACAAACTCAGGAATTGATTGCCGAGGCCAATACCAATGAGCAGGATAAGATCAGCAGGATGCGGGCGCGGACAAAAATAATCCTGGCTACCAACTACGAGGAAGCGTTGAGTTATTTTAATAAATACCAGGATTACCTGGCTTGTGTGATCTCGGATGTCAAATTTAAACGAAGCGGAATTGCAGATGAGAAAGCCGGAATCAGCTTCCTCCGTTATGTTCATAACCACCGGCAGGAACTTCCGGTGATCCTTCAGTCGTCAGATGCCCAATATGCTGCTGCTGCCATCGAATTGAAGGCCACCTTCATGAATAAGAATTCCGAAACGCTGTTGCAGGATCTGAAGACCTTTATCACCTATTCCCTGGGTTTCGGTGATTTTATTTATCGGGATACACAAGGGCGTAAAATCGCCGTAGCCAAGTCCATGAAGGATTTTGAAAACCAGCTTCGAACCATTCCGGAAGAATCCATCCTGTATCATGGTCTGAAAAACCATTTCTCTCTGTGGCTCATGGCGCGAGGTGAAATTCAGCTTGCCAAAATCATTAGCCCCATTAAAGCGACTGATTTCAGCAGCCCGAAAGATTTGAGGGAGTATATTGTCGATGTCATCCAAAATTACCGGATTGACAAAGACAGGGGCAAAGTGGTCAATTTCGACGAGTCGGCTGTTCTCGACTGGCACAATATCGTCAGTCTGGGTACAGGATCCCTCGGCGGAAAAGGCAGGGGACTGGCCTTTATCAACACCCTGATCAATAATCTGGATTTTACCCAGATCATTCCCGACATTAACATTAGGACACCAAGGACAGCCATTATCGGGACCGATGAATTTGAAATTTTCATGCAGCGCAATAACCTGATCAGCAGGGTAATGGAAATAGAGGATTATGGAGAGATCCGGAAAATGTTTATGGAGGGTGAGCTCTCTTTCAACCTGCGAAAAAAGCTCAAGACTTTCCTGCAGCTGTTGAACCGTCCGCTGGCTGTTCGTTCATCCAGTATTTTTGAAGATTCATTGCTGCATCCTTTTGCCGGGATCTTTGAAACCTATGTACTGCCTAACTCGCATCCTGATTTCAACGCCCGTTTCAGCCAGCTTCAGGATGCGATCAAGATGGTCTTTGCATCGATCTTTTCCCCGGAAGCACGGATGTATTTCGAAGCGGTAAATTACAAGATCGAAGAGGAAAAAATGGCTGTGATCATTCAGGAGCTGGTCGGAAACCAATTTGACCGGTATTATTATCCGCACATCAGCGGCACCGCTCAGTCATACAATTATTACCCCGTGGCCCATATGGAGCCGGACGATGGATGTGCCGTTATTGCCCTGGGCCTGGGACGGTATGTGGTTGAAGGTGAGAAGGCCTGGCGTTTTTCGCCAAAGTATCCAACGCTTCAGATTTCATCGCTCAAAGATCAGCTTAAGACTTCACAGGTATATTTTTATGCAGCTGACCTTGAGAAGCATGATATTGACCTTTTAGAAGGAGAGGAGGCCGGTTTGGCCCGATTGCAGATCTCAGAAGCCGAAACACACGGAACGATCAAACACCTGGCCTCCGTCTATGATCCCAATAACGATCGTTTTGAACCGGGACTGGAGCGTAATGGCCCTCGTCTGCTCAATTTTACTAATATTCTCCAGTACGAATATATTCCCCTGGCCAAAACCATTGAAGTCATCCTTGACGTCGTTCACGAAGCATTGGGAACGGCTGTGGAAATTGAATACGCTGTTGACCTGGTTCCGGATGCAAACCTCAAGGCTTCTTTTTACCTGTTGCAAATCAAGCCGATGGTCGGTTCAGATGAAGATTTTACAGTTGAAATAGGCAGTATTGAGCCGGATCAAACGATTCTCTATGCTGAAAAGAGCCTGGGTAACGGAAGGATACGCTACCTGCGTGATGTGGTTTATGTGGTCCCAACCCGGTTCGACAAACTGAAAACGGAGGAGATGGCTACCGAAATCGAGTATTTCAACAAGCGATTGAAAAAATCAGGAAAGGAATATGTTTTAATCGGTCCCGGGAGGTGGGGAAGCCGTGATAAATTCATCGGTATTCCGGTAAAATGGTCGCAGATTTCGGGTGCGCGTATTATCGTTGAGACAGACCTGGCTGATTTTCCGCTGGATGCTTCAATGGGATCCCATTTTTTTCATAATGTGACCTCGATGAATGTTGGATATTTATCGGTTCATTCCGGTGGTGAGAATTTCATCCGCCATGATTTGCTGGAGAAACAGGTTTTGATTGAGGAAGGAAAGTTCTTCCGCCACATCAGGTTTGAACATGATCTGGATATAGTTATGGACGGGAAAAAAAGGCAGTCCCTGATCCGTATGGGTGATGATGTAAATTGCCAGGATTCGGCTGCAGTCCCCGATTTATCGTATTAACATGATTGAACCTATTCAAGTTGACCAGGAAAACATGGGTTTCGGCGAGGCCGAATTCAAATTGTTGATGCAGAGAAGGATCAATAAAGTGCTGATCATCTGCAGCAACTATGACTTTTTTATGCTTGAAGAGGATGGCAGGATCGATGAACAGATCTATAATGAATATGTTTCCCTGAATCTTAGGTATCCGCCCGTTTTCATTCAGGCTAAGACCGCCCGGAGGGCTTTCGAATATCTTGAAAAGGAGCACATTGACCTGGTAATCTCTATGCTCAGTGTGGGGGAGATGGACGCTTTTGAGCTTTCCAAAAGGATCAAAAGTAAGTACCCTAATATCCCCATAGTTGTGCTTACCCATTTCAGCCGGGAAGTGTCGATCAAACTGGAGAAGGAGGATCTGAGTGCCATTGACTATGTGTTTTCATGGCTGGGAAATGCCGATCTGCTGCTGGCCATCATCAAACTGATCGAAGACCGGATGAACCTGGAATACGACGTCAACGAAGTGGGGGTTCAGGTAATCCTCCTGGTAGAGGATTCCATCCGGTACTACTCTTCTTTTCTTCCCGCTATTTATAAGATTGTATTCAAACAAAGCAAGTCGTTTATGCAGGAAGGCCTGAACGAGCATCGGAAAATGCTCCGGATGCGAGGCCGTCCCAAAATTCTGCTGGCCACAAATTATGAACAGGCTGATCACTTGTTTCACCAATATAAGGACAGCACTCTCGGTATTATTTCCGATATCTCCTATTTGCGGGAGGGAAAGAAAGACCAGAATGCCGGTCTTAAATTCTGTAAAGCAGTCAGAGAGTTGGATCCTTATGTCCCCTTTCTCCTGCAATCCTCGGAATTGTCAAACCAGGCTCCGGCAACCGAGCTGAATGCCAGTTTTCTCCATAAGTATTCCAAAACCCTTGAAATTGAACTTCGGAATTTCATGCTGCGCTACATGAACTTCGGGGATTTTATTTTCAGAGATCCGCTAACCCGGGAAGAAATCAAGAGAGCTTCCGATCTTAAGGAAATGCAGGATACTATTCTCAATATCCCGGCACAATCGCTTCAATATCATTTCAACAACAATGATTTCTCAAAGTGGTTTAACGCCAGGGCATTCTTCCAGATTGGTAGTCATCTGAAGCATAAGACCCTGGAAGATTTCGGGAGTGTTGAAGCCGGACGACAGTACATTTACAATATTATTGCCGGTTACCGGTTGTCGAAGGCCAGGGGGGTAATATCGACCTTCGACCGAACCCGGTTTGACGAATACATGCTTTTTTCCAGGATAGGGGAAGGCTCCCTGGGAGGAAAGGCCAGAGGTTTGGCATTTATCGATTCTTTTATCAAGCATTATGAACTGGGAAACCGGTGGGACGGGGTTCATGTAGCTATTCCGAGAACAGTGGTCATATCTACAGAGGTTTTCGAAGAATATATGGATTTAAATAACCTTTGGAGAATTGTCAATTCCAGACTGACCGACGAGCAGATCCTTCAAAGCTTTGTCAATGCCACTTTACCGGTAAGAATTTATAAAGATCTGGAGGCTTTTGTCAGGGTTGTC
Organism: Bacteroidota bacterium; assembly: GCA_043797975.1. Lineage (GTDB taxonomy): Bacteria > Bacteroidota > Bacteroidia > Bacteroidales > UBA12481 > UBA12481. The sequence goes on along the minus strand of JAZDPC010000063.1, from coordinate 8,959 downwards.
AGGAATCCCATTGCCGTTCGTTCCTCAAGCATGCTGGAAGATAGTCATTATCAACCATTTGCTGGAGTTTATTCGACTTTCATGCTGCCCAAGATCGATAGTGATAAACAGAGGATGATTTATATGATCGCTGATGCGATCAAGGCAGTTTATGCATCGGTGTATTTTAAAAGTTCTAAAACCTACCTTGCTGCCACACAGAATGTTATAGATGCCGAGAGAATGGCCATAATACTCCAGGAAGTTTGCGGGAATCCTATCGGTGAACGTTTCTATCCGACTTTATCAGGTGTGGCCAGGTCCATTAATTTTTACCCGATCGGACAAGAGAAGCCTGAAGACGGTATTGCCAAGGTTGCTTTCGGATTGGGCAGATTGATTGTGGAGGGTGGTACCGGTCTGCGATTTTCTCCCCGCTACCCCGGCAAGGTGCTTCAGCTTTCTTCCACCGATAGTGCTTTACGTGAGACCCAGCGGGAGTTCTATGCCCTTGACCTGATTCCGGATCATTTCGTCGCTTCAACCAACGATGGTATCAACCTTCTTAAACTTAAAATCAAGGACGCAGAGGGAGATCCGGCCTTGCGTCATGTTGCGTCGGTTTACGACATGAACAACCATATTATCCGTGATCAGTTCAACTTTCCCGGGAAAAAGGTGGTGACTCTTAATAATATACTGAAGCACAATACTTTTCCACTTGCTGACATCCTGTTTACTCTGATGAAGATTGGGGAGACCGAGATGAACAATCCAATTGAAATGGAGTTTGCCGTGAACCTCGAAACGCCACCCGGCAATCCGAAGATATTTAATTTTCTGCAGATCAGACCGGTTGTGGAAAACACCGATGAATTGAATTTCAAACTTGAAAAAGTCAACATAAAAGAGGCCCTGATCTATTCGGAATCAGCCTTGGGTAACGGACTGATCAGGGGAATCAGGGATTTCATTTATGTGAAACCGGAATGTTTCCGGGCAGCTGACAGTATGACCATAGCCAGGCGGATTGAAAAGCTGAACGACCAGTTTATTTCGTCAGGAGATAACTATGTCTTAGTGGGTCCCGGACGCTGGGGTTCAACCGATCCCTGGCTCGGGATTCCTGTTAAATGGGCACAGATCTCAGCTGCCAGGGTCATCGTCGAGTCAGGCTTGCCCGATTACCGGATCGACCCCAGCCAGGGTACCCATTTTTTCCAGAACCTCACCTCTTTCCGCGTGGGTTATCTGACCATCAACCCTTTCCTGAATGACGGACATTATGATATTGATTATCTGAGCCGGACTGAATGTGTAATAGAGGATGAATTTATCCGGCATATACGGTTTCCCCAACCGTTGCTGATTAAAATCGATGGAGCCAGGAACAAGGGTGTGATTTATAAGCCGGAACATATCAATGGGAACGAAAAATCAAATAAACACTCTGATAAATAGTTGAATAGTGTTCCGAAAGGATGAGGAAAATCATGTTTCAGCCTGATAAAAATTGTCTGCGGGAAAACAACTTTAACCTACCTTTGCCAATTACAATTTTATAGACCTAATATTTGTTCTATGAACGTTGAAAAAATTATGATTGACCTTGAAAAGAAACACCCGGGTGAGGTGGAGTACCTTCAGGCAGTGAGAGAGGTTCTGGAATCCATTGAGGAAGTTTATAACCAGAATCCACACTTTGAAACGGCCAGGATTATCGAACGATTAGTTGAGCCCGACAGGATTCTTACATTCAAGGTTCCTTGGGTGGATGACCATGGCCAGGTCCAGGTTAACCTGGGTTACAGGATACAGTTTAATAATGCCATTGGACCGTATAAAGGTGGATTACGCTTCCACCCGAGTGTTAACCTGAGCATTCTGAAGTTTCTTGGTTTCGAACAGATCTTCAAGAATGCTTTAACCACCCTTCCGATGGGTGGAGCCAAGGGTGGATCCGATTTCAATCCCAAAGGAAAATCCGATGCTGAGGTCATGCGTTTCTACCAGAATTTCATGTTGGAATTATGGAAACTCATCGGACCTGAAACTGATGTTCCGGCCGGAGATATTGGTGTTGGAGGTCGTGAGATTGGCTTCTTGTTCGGGATGTACCGGAAACTTGCACGCGAGAATACCGGAGTTCTTACCGGTAAAGGACAAACCTGGGGTGGATCCCTTGTTCGTCCGGAGGCAACCGGTTTCGGTAACGTATATTTTGCCAATGAAATGCTGAAAACCAAAGGTGAAAGCTTCGCTGGTAAAACAGTATGCGTTTCGGGCTTTGGTAATGTCGCCTGGGGAGCTGTAAAAAAAGCCACCGAACTGGGGGCAACCGTCGTGACTATATCGGGTCCTGATGGATATATTTATGATCCGGGCGGTATTAAGGGAGAGAAGATTGATTTCATGCTGGAATTGCGTGCTTCCAATAATGACGTGGTTCAGCCGTATGCTCTCGAATTCGGTGTTGAATTCCATCCGGGGAAACGTCCGTGGGAAGTGAAATGTGATATTGCCCTGCCTTGTGCCACACAAAACGAACTCGACAAGGAGGATGCCCTGAATCTGATCAATAATGGTTGCTGGTGCGTCTGTGAAGGAGCCAACATGCCTTCAACCCCAGCAGCTATCGAAGTTTTCCAGAACTCAAAGATCCTCTTTGCCCCGGGTAAGGCCGCCAATGCCGGCGGTGTCGCTACTTCAGGGCTTGAGATGTCGCAGAATTCGATGAAGCTGAGCTGGGCACGCGAGGAAGTTGATGCACGTTTGCACCAGATTATGAAAGATATTCACTACCAGTGTGAAATCAACGGTAAACAGGCCGACGGTTACGTTGACTATGTTAAAGGCGCAAACGTAGCCGGATTCCTGAAAGTTGCCACTGCCATGGTTGACCAGGGAGTGATTTAAGGTGAAAGAATAAAGAATAAAGAAGAAAGAAGAAAGAGAGGGCGCATCCGGTGGGTGCGCCTTTTTCTTTTATACTTTATTGATCCAGTCAAACCATTCTGACAGGCCGCTCCCGGTGGAACAGGATATTTCAAACAGGGGTACGGAACCATTCAGTTCCCGGATATAACGGTGGAAGCGATCGAGATCAAAGTTGGTATAGGGTATCAGGTCGGTTTTATTGAGAATAATGGCTGAAGCCTGCCTGAACAGCATGGGGTATTTAACCGGCTTGTCGTCTCCCTCAGGGACGCTGACTATTGCAACCTTATGATTCTCACCCAGATCAAAGGCTGCCGGACAAACCAGGTTTCCGACATTTTCCACGAAGATCAGGTCCAGATTCCCGAGATCGAGGTTTAGCATTGCACGGTCGATGGAATGCGAGTCGAGATGGCAGCCACCCTCGGTATTGATTTGTATCACAGGGACCTGGAAGACGGCAAGCCTGCGGGCATCGTGATCGGTTGCTACGTCCCCTTCAATAATGCCTATTTCCCTTTTGTTGCCAAAATGTTCAAGGGTCTTTTCCAGAAGAGAGGTTTTGCCTGACCCCGGTGCACTGATCAGGTTAATCATTTTAATTCCTTTGCCCGATAACAGCAAACGGTTATCGTTGGCTTTGTCCTGGTTCCGGTCCAGGACATTTTTCATGATAGTGATTTCCATATTAATTTCCTTCTATCGATTTAATTCTTAATTCTTTTCCTGATATCAGGCTTATATTGAAGCTTCCGCATCCCGGACAGATAAAGACGAATTCCTCCACCGGGAAGGATTGTTTGCAATCGCTGCACAATCCGGTTAGGGATTTCCATTCGATATCAAGCTCGGCTCCTTCGAAAATGGTTCCGGCTGCGGCAGTTTCGAAAGCGAAATAAAGAAGATCAGGTACCAGCTGGTATAGTTTTCCAATCTCCAGACTGACCCGGGTGACCTGCTGAAGGTTATTCTTTTGGGAAGCCTCTGTGCAGGCCATCAGAATGTTTTCTATAAATGACAGTTCATGCATTTTGTGAGTTAACAGATTCTGGGAAGAGGATCGCCCGAGAGCATGGATATGAGGCGGGTTCCTCCAATTAAAGTTTCCATGATAACACGTCCGGGATTTTCAACGGTAATGGTTCCTATCATGCAGGCATTTTTCCCATCCTGACAGGATTTTAACCGGCTTACTATCTCTCCGGCTGCTTCAGCGCTGGCTACGAAGACCACCCGGCCTTCACAGGCAAGGTAAAGGGGATCGAGGCCGGAAAGCCTGCATATGCCACTGACTTTATCATCAACCGGCATCAATACTTCTTCAAGACGGATACCCCAATTGCGTTTTTCAGTGACCTCGCATAACACTGTGGCAATGCCGCCGCGTGTGGGATCCCTCATAAACCGGATCTGATCTGAAAAGGGCTTTAGCATTTCAATCATTGGGAAAACCGAGGCACAATCACTAAGAATGGGTGTCAACACAGGTTCTGTCAGCCTGGCGGTGAAGATGGATGCACCATGATCTCCGACCGTTCCGCTCACAATGACCCGGTCGCCAGGCCGGATGCCGGAACCGGAAGCAACGCCATCAAAGCCGTTCATGATGCGACCAATCCCTGTTGTTGTGATATAAACTTTATCCCCTTTACCCCTGGGAACCACTTTGGTATCAGCGGCAACAAGGGCTGTATTATTCTGATCAGCTTCTTTGGCCATTGAACGGGCGATATTTTCAAGATCGCTGATTTCTAGGCCCTCCTCAAGTATGAATGAGGCAGCGATCCAGAGCGGCTGTGCCCCCGAAACGGCGAGATCGTTGAGCGTTCCACAGACAGACAGTTTTCCGATATCCCCCCCGGGGAAAAAAATGGGATCCACGACAAAGGCATCGGTGGTAAAAGCCAGTTTTCCCGCTTCGGAATCCAAAATAGCTGAATCCGTTTCCGCAACCAGCCGGGAATCTGTAAAACAGGGCCTGAAAACCGAGCGGATAAGTTCCCGGGTCTTCCGGCCACCGCTTCCATGTGCAAGCAAGATCGTGTTACCTGTATTCATACCTGTATCATTGAGAAAAACGGTAATATGTCTGGCAAGCTCCTTCGGATGAGACCATGCAGGCTCCGGCCGGAGAATCGGGAGTACATACGGAACCAAACAACCGGCATCCGGAGGGAATCATTCGGCCGGTCAGCACCAAACCGCAGGAACATCCGGCCGGCTCGGCTCCGTTAAAAGTCACCGGCCCGAACAGGTGTTCCGCGTCATGATTGCGGAACTCGTCACGGATTCCCAGACCGCTTTCAGGAATAATGCCAAGGCCTCTCCACCAGTCGCCGCGCCGGTAAAAAACATCGTTCATCAACTGTAATGCCTTTGGATTACCTTCCGGCCTGACAGCCCTTGTATACTGTATTTCCACAGATGCCACACCTCGATTCACCTGACGGAGCAACCGGAGGATGGTTTCGAGAATATCAGCAGCCTCAAAGCCCGATATCACGCAAGGGATATGCCTGTCTTTTGCAAGGGGTTCATAGATCGATGAACCCGTGATGGTACTCACATGACCCGGGCAAATAAAGCCATCAATCCGGTTCCCGCTGACAGTCAACGTATCCATTGCAGGTGGCATCACCTTATGGGCACTGAGTACAGAAAAGTTATCCAGATGTTCCGATTGTGCCAAACTGATAGCTGCCGCAACCCCGGGGGCTGTGGTTTCAAACCCGATACCCAGGAAAACTACCTGCCGGCCAGCTTCCTGTCTGGCGATCTGAATCGCTTGTAAAGGGGAGAGTACCATCCTGATATCCATCCCCGATGCACGGCCCGTCTCCAGACTTCCGTTACTTCCGGGAACCCGCATCAGGTCACCGAATGTGGTAATAATGACTTCTTTATTTGAGCCGATGCGCATAGACGAATCGATATACCCGGTTCCGGTGACGCAAACAGGACATCCGGGACCGGACAATAAGCTGATTTCCAAAGGAAGAAGGCTTCTGATTCCCAGCTGGTTAATAGCCAGGGTATGCCCGCCGCATACCTCCATAAACCTGACAGGGGAGCAGGCTTCGAGCCTTATCATTCTAGCCAGTTCATCCACTTTGTTCATGGCTCCTCCGTATTTGTGGGTTCATCTCCGGAAAAGCTCTCGATTTCACGCAGCAGGCTGAAAGATTCATCGGCTTCTTCAGGTGAGAGGATCTGAATGGCAAATCCTGAATGGATCAGGACATAGTCACCGGTTTTTATGCCCTCAACAAGATGAATGCCGGTATTGACAATCAGCCCGCCTATTTCAGCGGTTGCGAAATTGCCGTCGACCGAAAGGATTCGAGCGGGTATACAGAGGCACATTTCATTTTTTTAAAAGATGAGCAGCAATGGCAAGCTGGCCAAGGGAAATTCCTCCGTCGTTCGGAGGTATGAGTCGGTTAGTGAAAACCGTAAAATTATGATTTTCAAGTAATTTACGGGTAATCCCCGTAAGCAGCGCATTCTGGAAGGTTCCTCCGGTCAGGGCAACCTGATTAAGGCCGTTTTCACGGCGGATTTTTTCGGATATTTCGAGGATAGCCCGTGCAACAGTCCGGTGGAATCTTGATGAGATCACGGTTACCGGCACTTTTGCCTCAAGATCTGACCGGATGTCATCAATGGTCGGTACAAATGATACTGTAGTACCCACGAGGAGACTATACTCCCGGGTATCCTCCTTGTCAGCCATCATTTCGAACCTGATGGGAGCTTCGGCTTCAAATGTATTGACCAGGCAGCAACCGGTAAGTGCGGCTACGGCATCGAACAGGCGCCCTGCGCTGGATGTGTTGTGGCAACCGGCTCCCGAACGGATCAGCGCCAGAAATTGTCTTTTATCTTCATCCGGTATACTTTTCAGGGCAGGGAATGATTCGAATGGAATGGTGTTTCCATAACAGGCATAGAGATAGGCTAAAGCTGATTTCCATGGTTCGCGGGCAGCTGTGTCACCACCCGGCAAGCTTATAGATTCAAAATGCATATACCGCGTGAACTCAGAAAGGCTGGCTATCAATATTTCTCCGCCCCAGATGGACTGATCGGTTCCCAGGCCGGTACCGTCAAATGCAATTCCGATGACCGGACCGTTTATTCTGTGTTCAGCCAGGCAGGAGGCTATATGGGCATGATGGTGCTGGATCCTGATCACGGGAATGCCCAGGGAATCGGCATATTGCGTTGAAAGATAATCCGGGTGCAGGTCGGTAACGGCAACAACGGGATTGAACCTGAACATTTTCCGGAAACGGTGAATAGCTTCCTCATAGAAAAAGAGCGTTTCCGGATTTGTAAGATCTCCTATATGCTGACTCAGTATGGCCTCGTTTTTTCGCCCGATACAAAATGTATTCTTCTGCTCGGCGCCAGCTGCAAGAATTCCCTCAACCGAAAATGCCAGTGTAACCGGTGCCGGGGCATATCCTCGCGAACGCCTGAGAATGATTGGATCCGATCCGGTCAGCCGGATCACGGAATCGTCGGTACGGTTAATGATCCGGCGATTATGGTGCACGAACAGATCAGCAATCCCGGCCAGGGATTTTTCTGATCCTTCGGGGCCGGTCTCGATTGGATTATCTGAGTTGTTCCCGCTGGTGCAGACCAGAGCTGTGAAAGCTCCTTCCCTGAATAACTGGTAATGGAGCGGCGTATAGGGAAGAAGAACGCCAAGGCTTCCGAGGTTGCTGTTGATCAGGGGATTGATCGCACGGATTTCTTTCAGGAGAACGATCGGCCGGCGCCAGGAGAGTAATTGATCCTCCTCGGTAACCGAACATTCGCAATATTGCCTTACAGTTTCGATGTCGGGAAACATAACGGCAAAAGGTTTGCCGTCACGGTGTTTCCTTTTCCTCAGGAGTTCCACTGCTGAAGAATCAATCGCATTGCACATCAGGTGGTATCCCCCAATACCCTTGACTGCTGCTGTCTGCCCAGTTTTCAGGCATGTGATCAGGTTTTGAAGAACAGCCGGCCAGTTTTCCGAACCGGGCTGATTACGATTGGTATAATGAACGGGACCGCAATGATTGCAGGCAACCGGCTGAGCATGAAACCGACGATCCGTGGGATTCGTATATTCACCTAGACAGTCAGGGCACATTGTAAATACAGCCATTGAAGTGCACTGCCGGTCGTAGGGAAGCTCTTCAACCAGGCTAAAGCGTGGGCCACAGTTGGTGCAATTGATGAAAGGGTAGTGTCTGCGTAAGGGCTGGCTTTCAAAATCTTCCAGGCACTCTTTGCAAACGGCAATATCCGGACTGATACCGGTAATATCATCAGAATGATTGTGGCTGTCGATGATATGGAATCCCTGAAAGCGAGGCATTGAATTGTCCTGTATGGTTTCGACGGAATCAATCGTGGCGGCTGGCGGGGCATCCTGCCTGAGATCCCGGATGAACCGATGGAGTTGGTCCCTTGTTGATTGCAGATTGATCCATACGCCGTCATTCCGGTTTTCAACGGTGCCATTCAGGAGGTGCTTGCGGGCAAGCCTGAGAACGTAAGGCCTGAATCCCACTCCCTGTACTGTTCCTCGAACATGAAGGCAGTACGATGATGGCTGTTGCTGCCTCATATCCTGATTGTATCAGTGTAATCCGCTCCGTTCATGCAGATGATATATGATGGCTTCAATTTCACAACTCAGGTTAATATTACTGACAAAGACCGTGTCGGGGACCTTCAGGGTGACCGGTGCGAAATTCAATATGCCCTGGATTCCATAGGTAATTAACTGGTTACACACATTCTGGGCAGATATTGCCGGAGTAGTGATGATAGCGGTAGTGACCTTGAAACCCTGAATGATGTCGCCAAGCTTGTCCATTGACAGAACCGGGAGACCCGCTTTCCTGTTCTGTTTGGCAGGATCGATATCGAATGCAGCAACGATAAAGACATTGGTTCCGATATAATGATCGTTGTAATGGGTCAAAGCTTTGCCCATGTTACCCATGCCGATGAGGATAATGTTTCTTACTTCATCCAG
>JAZDPC010000072.1:0-6326 GCA_043797975.1 Bacteroidota bacterium | reverse complement strand
TTGTCGTGAAACATTTTCACGCTTTCATTGTATGGCCATAGCCAGTTCATGTCCATGTGGGCATGACCGGTGACGTAAATGCTGTCGCCCCTCAGGTCCGGAACATTGGCAACAATGTTTCTTTCAATCTCCTCGAGAATGGGCGTCACCTCAGACAACCGGTTGGCTGCGATGCGTTCCAGCCCCGATCTTGCCTGACCGGAGAAGTCCGTTGTTATCCCGTATATCCTTATGGCGGAAGCAATTGCTGAAGCTGATTTCTGCAATTCAGGATCAGCGAGTTCCGGCATTGAAGCCACTTTCATCAGCAATTCCGTGGCAGTTTCCGGTTCGACGGCAACTTCGTTAATTCCCGCACTGCTCGTGATCCTCACGCTGGCTCCGGGTTTACTCAATAGACTGCACAGCTTGAGCAGGGGTACATCGAAGTTAAACACCTCAGTGTAGCGTGGCGGGGCCCCGGCCTTCGCCGGGGTGACAACGCTCTGATTGTCATTCCTGTGAGCCGGGGTGACAATGGAAGTCCCAATTAGCTCGCAGCGGATATCACTCAAACCAGTAGAACCATAGTTATTTACGGAGACCGACAGGGTTACCTTGTCTTTACTGATTTTTGATACCCTGATACGGGTGATTGCGGCTTCAGGGTTCTTGGCCAGATTTTCCCGGTCAGGAGGGTCCTGACTGAACGAGATATCCGTTGCAGCTATGGAGCAGATCATTTCCCAGCCGCCACCGCCCTGGTCAACCTTGATCAGGAGGCGATTCCATCCTTTTCCGAGCTGGAGGAATACGGTATCCTGATTTTCCACCAGCGACCGTTTAACCCGCTGTTCAAGAACCCGGTCCCCATTGAGCCAGATAATGGCCCCATCGTCCGAACCAAACCGGATGACCGCCAGCCTGTCCGATGGAGCATAAATATAGGTGAAGGCATAGGCTGCACATTTCTCGGTTTTGGCAAAACCCTGTTTGGTGAAATCCAAAAACGGGGTGTTAACCTTTTTCCACCGGACATCACCCGCTTTTTCACCCTCTGCCGGGGTTGCACCCGGCTCATCCATAAAAGGATAGCCCAAAAGATCTGTGGTTTGAGCAGATATAAAAGGACCGGCAACCAGCCATTTATTTACTTTAACTATATCGGCCTGTCCTAAAACCAGAACGGATCCGGCAAATGACATTGAGGCCAGTAAGAGCATCAGTTTTTTCATCTTTCGTTGTTTTACCCAAAGTTAATGAAATTTCAAGCAGAGAAAAATATTCCGTGACGATGATTATTGAAAAACGAATCCGGGAATCTTCAAACAATTCGACTCCGGACCAGAAGTACCTCCCCCTGCCCCCTCCTTATGAAGGAGGGGGAGTGCTCCGAAGCTAAATTACACAATACTTGGATCTTATACTTCGGCATTCAGAATTCTTAATTCGAATCTCGAAACTGTCACTCCGTCCTAAGGCTCTGTATAATCCCTGGCTTCCTCACCGAATTCCAGCCCAGAACCACGATCCATAACATGCCGTTAGCCAGGAGAATAAGGAGGATCGAAATCAGGAACAGCGCTGATACTTCGCCTGTAGGGTTGAGCAGGCCCGGAAGGACGGATACCAGCGATGAGAGGCCGCCGGCGAGGGTTCCGAAGAGGAGAAGGGCGGAATATTCGCGGACCACCAGCCACAGGATCCTTTGCCTGCTGAAACCGGTGGCGCGGAGGAGGGCGATCTCGGCGCGGCGCTCCTGCAGGTTGTGGGCAAGGATAATCGCCAGACCGATGGTGCCGAGCAGCATCGCCAGGGCGCCCATCACAAGGAAAATAGACAGATAGGTGTTCTCCACAGAATTGAATTCGGCTAGTTTTAACGAAGCAGGTTTCAGATCGGTGCCGTAATCGCGGAAAACACGCAATAGCTCAGATTGAACCTGTTCAAAGTCTGCCGGATCTGCAGATGCAAGCAGGACATTGGTTCCACTGGCAGATGGCCAATGCCGGATGAACTGGGCTTCCGGTATCAGGATGTTCCCCTGGAAAACAGAATTGGCTAGCCCGCTCACAAGAACGAGTTTAACGGTATCTCCGGTCTCTGATTTGTATTTCAGCGTATCTCCGAGCTTCAGTCTGAGCCCCCACTGGATTACGGTCTGGTCGGCTACGGCCGGAATGGCACCTCCGGGCAATTTCTGTTCCAGGATCTTCCAGGGATCAGCCTGATATTCCTTGTTTTTCAGCGACGCAAACCGGAACCGTCCGGTAAAGGCCCCCGCCGGAACGCCCAGCAGCGGCGGGTTACTCACGCGGTTCAGGTTCAGGCAGCTCGCGTCGTCACCCGCCAGCTTCTTCATCTGGACAAATTCCGATGGCGTCTCCAGCCCGTATTTTGCCCGCACAGCCGGATTATTCAGATTATCAGGAACGGGGACTGTTGTTTCCATATAAAACAGGAATCCCCCGGTGCCATTGGTAAGGGGGTGGGTACCTTCAACAGTTTTTCGGTTTGCCCCAATCGCCACCACCATAAAAATCCCGATGGAGAAAAGCAGGATCACCGAAAGGCTACGGTTGCTGTTGCGCCAGAGATTGCTGCGGCCCAGCGAGCCCAGACTGAAACTTCGGCTGCCGGTTGTGGTATGGAAGCGGACCAGCCGGAGCGCGAGGAGTATGAGGCTCAGCAGCATGAGTGTACCGGCGGTGAAAAAAAAGATGGGGCTGACCGTTTGTATCCGGATGAGTCCGAAAACCACCATCACGAACGCCCAAAGACAGGTGGTAGCAGAGAAAAGCGTCAGCAGATGCTTATAGGTGCGGGAAGCCTCTGGTTTGTTCAGTCGCAGGAGTTCAACCGGTTTACGGCGGAAGAAGCGTGTGAGGGCCAGCCAGGCCGATCCGAAGGAAACAATAAAACTGATCGCCATACCGGCTGCCAGGGTTACCGGTTTGAAAACCGGTCGTAAGGTATCGGTGAGGACAATATCGTTCCAGACCCCGTTCAGGGCTTTGAATATCAGGATGGTATAGAGGAAAGTCAGAGCGAGGCCGATGAGTGCCCCGATAACGGCGAGGAGGCTATTCTCCCAAAGTAACATCCACCGGATTCTACGTTCGGACCAGCCCATGGCCCGCAGGGTACCGATCTGGGTGAGACGGCCTTCGAGCCCGAGCCGGATGAGGAGAATGGTGAGTATGATACCTCCTGCGATCAGGAAGAAGCTCAGACCGAGGAAGAGACCGCTAAAATCCACACCCGAAGAGGCGGCGGCGAGACCTTCCCGGGCGGATTCACGAAAAATAATACCCGTATCGGAGGGGCGGAGACGGGAAAGGATTCCGATCTCAATATCAGAAGGATTGGTGTCGGAAGCAAACCGCACCTGGGTGTATTTCCCAAAACGGTTTTGCCACATCGCGGCGGCCACACCGGGATTGATGAAAGCCTTGGTCGTTCCCTTATATTGATTCCAGTACTTTTCGTCCGTATCACGAATTTTAGCGAGGTCTATGGGGATGCTGGTTTCCCAGTCGCGGCAATTCCCGGCATCCGACAGTCCAGGGATCTCCGGCATCAGAGTACGATCGCAACGAAGATCCTCCATCGGAATAATGCCGGTGATCCTGAAGCGGGCCTGCTCAACAGTAAGATTGCGCAGTGGACCCACTATGAAATAACTCAGCGTGACCGAATCGCCCGGTTGGACCCCGAGGTCGTCGGCCAACCACCGGTTGATCAGGATCTCACCGGGTTGTACCTGGTTGCCGGGCAGGGTGGAAACGAAGGAGTAGGGTGTTGTGCGATTGCCGGTCCGGAACTCGTTCACGAAATAGGTGAACCAGAGGGCTTTATCGGATGGAAGGGATTCGATAGCCGAAAGGGTGGGCAGATCAAAGAATACGCGTGGGGTCCGCAGGATCCATTCCCCGGTTGAGGGATGATTTTCGAGGTACAGTCCGGCATCGCGGAGGGTTCGGTTAGCGGCCAGCGCCTTTTCAGCCCGGGATGCGCTCATTTTTCCATTGCCGGCCATCAGGATCAGGTTTGATAAGCCCTCCTGTCCGACTAGTTTTTGCAACTGTTTTTTGCTGATAAACACATTGAAAGGGGCCGACTGTGTATTCTGCAGATGGAAGCGGCCGTGGAGATCTTTTCCAGCAATAGTTTTTACTGTAATCCTGGCTGTGATAATATTCTTCGCATCGGAAACGAACGGCGCATCGACCGGCACCGGTCCGGGTTTGTTAATTCTGATAAGGATCTCGTCGCCCTCCTTCACATCGAGTCGTGAGGCCAGGTTATCGCTGATGACGGCATCGTTTTCGTTCACCGGCGGATCGAAGGTGCCCTGGCCGAGCACTCCGCGGAATGCCGGCTCCACGCCGTACACTTGCACTTTCGGTAATCTTTTCGTCCCGCCGCCGGCCGCCGCCGAGCCCTCCAGTTGCAGCACCGAAGTTGCCGGAATCCCCAGTTCGGCCGATATCCGTATAGCCAGCGAATCAGTGATGTACCGGTCGCCCGCGGCAGCCGACAGATCAACATCACCCAAGCGTATTCCAACCAGATTCTGCAGTCCGCTCCGCACCGAATCTCCTGTTACCAGTGCCCCGGTGATCACCGCCATACCGATCGCCATCCCCAGTGCCACCGTGAGGCTGCGCTGGCGGTAATACCACAAACTACTAAATATCAGGCGATTAAAATGCATGCAATCAAATATGCTAATGGATTAATATGCTAATATGCTAATTTAAGAATGTGTCAATGTGCCAATTAATCAATGTGCCAATGTGCAAATTGTCAACCCCTTACGATACTTGAATCTTCCACTTCAGCATTCAGAATTCTAATTTCGAATCTCTAAACTTTTCCTTTTTTCAACCCCAGCACCCTCCCCATCCTCCCAGCCAGTTCGCCCGAGTGCGTCACCAAAATGATGGTCTTCCCATCGAGTTTGTTGATTTCAGTTAATAACTCAATCAGATTCAAAGCATTGGCTTCATCCAGAGCCCCGGTGGGCTCATCGGCCAATAGAAGGTCAGGATCATTGATCAGTGCACGGGCTATCGCAGTACGCTGACATTCGCCACCGGAAAGCTGTCCCGGATACTGGTTACGCATCTCCCATAGGCCCATGCGCTTAACCAAACCTTCGGCCCGTTCCCGGTAAAATGAACGTTTTGTTTTATCCAGCCTGGCCAGGGTAGGGATCAATATATTTTCAAGCAATGTGCACTGCGGCAATAAATGATGAAGCTGAAAAATCTGTCCGATGGAACGGCTCCGGTACGTATCCAGTTCATTTGCAGTTAATTTGGACAGATCACGGCCGTTAAACTCAACCAAACCCGCGTCGGGCTTGTCTAAAGCAGCGATCAGGTTTAGCAACGTCGTTTTACCGGAACCGGATGGACCAATAATCGCGATGCTTTCGCCCCGGATAACGGTCAGAGACAGCTTCGATAGCACCGTGCGACGATTAGCCATACCGGGAACCCCGTATTCTTTCCGGATATTATCCAGGCGGAGCAAGACTTTTTTATCATTCATGCTCATTTCGTATTATAAGCAGTGACCAATTCCCTGGCATGAGTAAAAATATCGAAGTACCGGTGAACGCCATCATAGCCCGATTGGCTCAATCCGGCTAGTTTTTGCGGATCCGATAATAGTTTAGCGAGTGCTTCGGCCAAAATTTCAGGTTGATTGGGTTCAAAAGTGATGCCTCCACCCGATTTCCCGATGATCTCCGGAAAAGCTCCCAGAGCGGGCTGAACAACTGGCACACCCGAAGCCATGGATTCCACCAGGTATAAACCAAACGCTTCGCCAATCCGCACCGGAACGGATACTACCGAAACTTTCCTGAAAAACTCTTTCCGGCCCTTTTCTTCGAAATCTTCCAGAAATTCAACCTGATCATGCAACCTGCTCTCGTCGATCCTTTTCTTTAACATATTGATATAATGCTTGTCATCACCGGTCGACCCACCGGTCAGGACCAGGTTAACATCCTGAAATCCTTGCCTGTCCTTTAGGCTGATAAACGCTTCGACCAGGATATCCAACCCGTTTTCTTCGCACATCCTCGATATAAATCCAATATTTCTGGGTTTTTCAGATATTGGGATATGCTCATAATCAGCAGGATCGATACCAAGATAGATCGTTTTGACCTTATTATCGGGTAAACCAATCCGCTCTTTCATAAAGGTTGAAAAGTAGTGACTGACCGAGATGAACCGATCAATGGAACGGGCATTCTCATGCATCAGATTCCAGGCTTCTTCGCGGAATTCAGGCTTCATGACATCGATCCAGACATCCTCATCCTGGAG
>JAZDPC010000065.1:0-14004 GCA_043797975.1 Bacteroidota bacterium | reverse complement strand
ACGCCTGAATCATATGTCTTTCTTGAAAAGCATTCTGATGTTAAAACCATCAGGCCAACCAAATTTTATCCCAGCGATAACAGGGAGGGTTACTATCCTCCATCCTCCTTTTATAAATGGAACCGTGATCAGTACGGTCCTCTGGTTATACCTGCCAAGGGGGTCAAAGTATCTCTCGAAATTAAGAATGTCGATTTGTATCGTGATATCATTGAAGTGCACGAGGGACATGAATTGATCGTTGATTTCAGAGGGATAACCATTGACGGAATTTTGGTAACGGAGTATACTTTTTCGAAAGATTACTACTTTGTCATGGATGATAACCGTGACAATCCCAGGGATAGCCGTAAAATCGGTTTTATTCCAATGGATCATGTTCTGGGTGTATCTCATCGTGTTCTGTGGAACGGGAAAAAGCAGTATGATTATCTGAAGAAGGTTCAACCCGACAGAATTCTGAAGCGTATCCGCTAGTGGTTCAAAAAGAAAATATCTGGCTTACCTCTGCCTATTTTGCACCCGTTGCCTATTTCCAACAAATCATTGGAGCGGATCAGGTTAATATTGAAGCCTGTGAAAATTACGTCAGGCAGTCGTGGAGAAACCGGTGCAGGATTTTATCAGCCAACGGGATCCTGGATCTGAATATACCGGTTTTAAAAGGGCATAGTCCTGGCCAGCCCATACGTACCATAAGGATTGATTATCATGAAAACTGGCAGAAGCTGCATTTTAAAGCCGTTGAATCTGCTTACCGGCATTCTCCCTTTTATGAATTTATCATTGACGATCTGTTGAAATTCTGGACAAACCGTTATGAGTTCCTGTTTGATTACAATCTGGAAATCACTCGTACGGTCATCCGGCTTCTGGAGGTCAATCCTACTATTGCACTGACCGATCATTTTGAAAAGCCGGGATATTATGGCATGAATGATTTCCGGTACGTTTACCATCCTAAAAAAGAAAAAAGCACCGGTGATTTGCCGGTGCCCTATCATCAGGTATTTTCGGAACGGTTTGGGTTTGTACCTGATTTAAGTATTCTTGACTGGTTGTTCAACTGTTTCAGAACCTAAAACCGATGGTGGTTGAAAACCGGGTATAGGTGTTATTCACCGAAGCCGAATTGGAGCCATACAGGAAGTATTCCTGTTCCCATGATGAACTGGCTAGACCGAAGTCGACATAGAAATTGTTATCCCGGTATCCAAGTCCTCCAGATATTGTAATCAGGTTTTTCCCTGCATTTGGTTCTCCTTCTGCATAGGGATTGCCATAAGAAGATAAGCCGCCCCGCAAGTAATAGCTGGCCAAGTGCAGCTCAGCTCCAATCCTGAGGTTTGAGGTAGCCCTGAACCGCTCGCTGACTGCTTCATTTTCATCGAAAAAATCATAATCAGATGAGCTCAAGCTGGCAGCGGTATAATCCACGAATTCATAATCGACAGAGACCAGTCCCAGTTGTTTAAAAATGAATGCGGCACTGGCGGTAGCCCTTAACGGGGTTGTGATATTATAATCGAATTCCCCGGTTGCATCATATTCATGGGTTGGCTGGCCATCAGCCAGGTCGGTAGCCATGCTGCTCTGGAAATAGTCATTTAATTTAAGCACGGTAGGAGTTTGGATTGAGGCTCCGAGCCTGATGAATTCAAAAGGTTTAGCGAGCAGGCCAAGTTTAAAATTAACACCTGTTCCCTGTGTATTCAGTTCATTCCTGAAAGTGAACGCCTCGAAAAAGTTGATGACGTCATCAGGATCGCTTTCGGTATGTTCCCATACCTCGGTATAGTTGGCTTTCTGTACCCCCATGGTGACACCCAGGAACAGTTTATCAGAAAGGTTTGCGGCCATGCTGAAATCAAATTCTCCCAGCGAGCCTGAGCTGGAAACGGTTCTCCTCTGAGTCTGCCCGTAAGTTGATCCATCGAAATCGGAATAATAAACACCAGCCAATGAATCATAATCGATCAGATAAGTTTCCCAGGCCAATCCATCAGTGAAAGGGTCCCATTCCGAATTATGATTGGCCGTATAGACAAACTCATCTGTTAGAGAGTTGGCATTATTAACTCCTTTCATCGTTATATCCTGCCCATAGTCCTTCAGTTTATTGTAACCCACCGCGAAGCTGATGCCATTGATTCCGGAATTTTGCCGGTTCATGGTTATGGGTATCACAAATCCGAAATGGCTGAGTCCCATTTTATAGCCCCTGTCGTTAGCTGAAGAATTCAGATAAGTGGCTTCGCTTTTATTGGTATTGAAATCAGCGGTAAAGGCAAACTCACCTTTCCGATATATGCCCAGCCCGGCGGGGTTTATAGCCAGGGATGCAAAGTCCCCACCGACAGCTCCAAAAGCGCCACCCATGCTGAGGGACCGGGTAGTTCCGCCTGTCTGGTAGGATGAAAACCGCAGGGCATCCTGTTCGTTCTGTGCCTGGATCGTGAGGAAAGAAAAGGATAAGGCACTGGTTATTAAGATGATCTTTTTCATGATAAACAGAGTTGGATTGGTTATATGATAGGGATTGGGTATAGACGGCCCCTTTTACGGGGCCGTCACCCGGTTGATTCTTTGAATTATCTTCTGCCGCCGCCACCAGATCCACCGCTGGAATGGGACGAACCACCACCTGAAGAGTGAGAGGATCCACCCGAAGAGCCCCCTGAGCTTCTACTGGAAGAGGAGCCTGAGCCGCCGGAATAACTGCTGCCGGAGGAACGGCTGGAAGATGAGCCTGAGTAAGAACTGCCTGAACTTCTTCCGGACGATGAACCCGAATTGTTGCTACCCGAGCTGCGTCCTGACGAGGAACCTGAATAGGTAGCTGAGCTCCTGCCTGAGGAAGAACCCGATGAGGTACTTCTGACGGCACCCGAGGAAGTTGGTCGTGAAGAGGAACTTCTTACTGCACCCGAGGAAGTTGTACCGGAGGTACTGCTTCTGACGGCACCAGAAGAAGAGTTCCTATAGTTATCAGAAGAGGATCTGAGGCCAGAGGACTGTGATGAAGTTCTCGGGCGTACATAGGATGAGCTGTTTTCACCGGTAGATCCTTGTGAGGACCTCAATGATGATGATGAACCTGCTGCCGGGGTTCTCACATAGGATGAACCTGTGCGGGAACGTACATAACTGCTGGTACTGCTGGTACGGTTTTGCGGAGAGGCAACCGACTTGGTAGTCTGCCGGTTCTGTCCGGCAGCCACGCTGCTTCTGTAGCTGGTAGAACTTGATTTTGGATCCGAAGAAGAACGGGCTACATTTTGAGGATTGGTTCCGGTTTTGGTCGAGACGCCGGTGGAACCTGAAACGTTGCCGGAAGTGCCTCTGGTTGCATAAACCGGATCGGTTTTCAGCATTCCACCTGAGCGATTTCCGCTCACGCCATCGGTGATCAAGCCGCCCCGGTGACCATAGTGGTAGTTGTCATTACTTCCGTGATGGTTATTGTTCCAGTCATTGCCCCAGTAATAGTCATTCCAATAGTAGTTCGACCAGCCGCCATAGCCGTAGTAGCCTCCGTACCATGGGCTGTACCATGAGGAGTACCACGGGTTATACCATGAATTATATCCCCAGTAGGAATAATAAGAACTGTACCATGGATCGTACCAGGAATCATACCAGCCATAGTTACCGAAGGAATAAAAGGGATCATAATAGCTGAATCCCATGTAAGGCCTGTAGAAACGATTGATTCTGTTACTGTAGTAGTAATCATCCTCTTCGGAATCATAGTAGTAATTGTTGTTAACCACCACATTGCCGTTTTCATCAACGTATTCTTCATAGGTTGAATCCACCAGGGCATAGGCGGGTTCCGTTACCGTGACCGAATCAGGGATGATTTGCTGTTGCTCCTGATATTGTATGGGCTCAGTAACCTCTGCGGCTTTTATCCGGTTTTCTATAACCACCTGCCTGTCGGCGGGATTATAATATACATCGTCGGCAGAGCCTGATGTAAGGTATAGCCCCGTGCCGCAGGAACTTACCAATAACATCAGTGGTACTAATTTTACGATTGCTGCTTTCATGATCTCAAACTCCTCCTGGTTTTAAATATAGGATTTAATTTCCTTATTTTTGTATCCACTTTTATAGCAATCAGAAGCAAATACTATACCAAAAGCAAAATAATGGCTAAAGTTTTAACATCCCGCCTCGAGAATTATGCTCAATGGTACAATGATCTGGTTATCAAA
The DNA here is from genome assembly GCA_043797975.1 of Bacteroidota bacterium. GTDB lineage: Bacteria > Bacteroidota > Bacteroidia > Bacteroidales > UBA12481 > UBA12481. The sequence goes on along the minus strand of JAZDPC010000065.1, from coordinate 9,784 downwards.
GCCGATCTTGCCGAAAATTCCGTGGTCAGGGGATGTATGGTAATCAAACCCTATGGTTATGCAATTTGGGAACGGATGCAGGCAGAGCTGGACAGGATGTTCAAGGAGACAGGACATGTCAATGCCTATTTTCCTCTACTGATACCCAAATCATTCTTCAGCCGTGAGGCGTCGCATGTGGAAGGATTTGCCAAGGAGTGTGCTGTGGTGACACATTACAGGCTTACTGCAGATAATGAAAATGGAGGAGTGAAAGTCGATCCTACCGCCAAACTGGAAGAAGAATTAATCATCCGACCAACATCGGAGACCATCATCTGGAATTCGTATAAAAACTGGATCCAAAGCTACCGTGATCTTCCCATCCTGATCAATCAATGGTCAAATGTGGTCAGATGGGAGATGCGCACCCGGTTATTTCTCCGTACAACGGAGTTTCTCTGGCAGGAAGGTCATACGGCACATGAAACCAGTGAAGAGGCAGTCCAAGAAACCCTGAAAATCCTGGATATATATGCAACCTTCGCAGAGAAATATCTGGCAATACCCGTGATCAAAGGGAGTAAAACGGAAACTGAGAAGTTTGCCGGAGCCATCGACACCTATTGCATTGAGGCACTGATGCAGGATGGTAAAGCACTGCAGGCAGGCACTTCCCATTTCCTCGGGCAGAATTTTGCCAAAGCTTTTGATGTGATGTTCGCTTCCAGAAAAGGTAAACAGGAGTATGTGTGGGCTACCTCATGGGGTGTTTCCACCCGGTTGATGGGCGCCCTGGTCATGGCCCACTCTGATGATAACGGATTGGTTCTGCCACCAAAACTGGCTCCTCAGCAGGTTGTCATCGTACCGATCTATAAGACTCCGGAAGAGTATTCTGCAACGGTCGACAGAGCCCATCAGATTAAATCCACTTTGTTGAAACACGGCATAACGGTTAAAGTAGATGACCGGGATACCCACAAACCGGGATGGAAATTTGCCGAGTATGAGCTGAAAGGTGTTCCCCTCAGAATAGCAATCGGTCCACGTGACCTGGAGAACGGAACCGTGGAAGTTGCCAGACGGGATACTTTAACTAAGGAAACGGTCAACCAGGAACAATTGGAGATCCTGGTTCCTGCCCTGCTCGAAAGGATGCAATACGATATCTATCAGAAAGCTCTGAATTTTAGAACCTTAAAGACAAAAAAAGCTGATACGTGGAGCGACTTTCTGCAACTGATTGAAGAAGGCGGCTTCATCTCAGCACATTGGGACGGAACTCCGGAAACCGAAAAGGCCATTCAGGAAGAGACCAAGGCAACCATCCGGTGTATACCGCTGGATGCCGAGCCTGAATCAGGAATCTGTATTAAATCCGGTAAACCATCAAAACAACGGGTTCTGTTTGCCCGTGCATACTAAGACCAGAATAATGAGCAAGAAAAAACCCGAAAACAAGGTCATTTACACCCTCAAGGGTAAATCAAACCTTAAACAGCAGATTTACGACAATACCTTCAACACCTTCAAGCTTTTCAAGGACGAGTTGTATCGGATAACAGAGAGCTATAATTCCCTTCTTTCGGAAGACGATCCCAGAATTCAGCTGAGTTTTCAGGATCACGGGGACTTTGAAGCTGAACTGAAGGTTGCAGGTGATATGCTGGTATTCAGCATGCACACCAATATTTTTCAATTTGACCGTGAACATGAGATCTGGAAGACGAAATATATCCTGGAGGACAAAACAGCCAGCTATTCAGGCGTAATCAACATTTACAACTTCCTGGCTGATTCATTTAAATATGGCCGTATGGAGGATCTTGGCTACCTGATAGCCAGAATTTTTGTCAACAAGAACAACCACTTTTTCGTTCAGGGCAAACGCCAGTCGGGTTTTAATTATACCACTCTGGGTGCGAATACCATTGATCCGGAGAGGGTCCATAAAATTGTTCTGGCAGCTATCCAGTACTGTCTGGATTTCGACTTGTTGGTGCCCCCATATGATGCAGTCAAATTGATCACCGTAGCCCAGATTAACCAGAACATTTCCGATTCACGGATACAGACCGGTAAACGGCTCGGCTTTCAGTTCCGTTCAGACGATATCGATAAATAGCCGGCCATCTCAGTTCCTCGGGGATTTCTTACCTTTAGTCATTTAACTAATACTCTCCAGCTATGAGAAAACTGGTTCCGGCTACATTATTATTTGTATTGATGATTATGACCATATCAGCCTGCAAAACCAAAACAACTCCCGTTTCTTCAGATCCGGAGTTAGTTCAGAAAGTGAATGCATTTGCGATCTTCCCGCTTACCACTGATCTTTCTGCCCTTTCCGATAAGGAAAAACAGATTATCCCGTTGCTGATTAAAGCGGCAGTGATCACCGATGACATTTTCTGGCTTGAGACCTATGGTGACAAAGAAGAATTATTCAAAAGCATAACCGATCCCGCTGCCCGTCGTTTTGCTGAAATCAACTATGGCCCATGGGAAATTCTTAACGAAAACAGACCGTTTATCCCCGGAGTCTCCGCAAAACCCCTTGGTGCACAGTTTTATCCATCAGACATGACCAAAGAGGAATTCGAAGGCCTTGTTTCTCCCGACAAGACCAGCCTGTATACCTTAATCCGGAGAAATAAAGAAGGAGGCTTATCTGTCATTCCTTATCATCAGTATTTCTCGGAGCAGATCAGGAAATGTGTTGCACTTATAGACAGTGCGGCTGCCCTGGCCGAAGATCAAGGATTTAAAAATTACCTTCAAAAACGTGCCAAGGCTCTGCTGACAGATGATTACTTTGAAAGCGACATGGCCTGGATGGACATGAAAACAAGCAAATTAGATTTTGTTGTGGGTCCGATTGAGAACTATCAGGATGCTCTTTTCGGCTATAAAGCAGCTCATGAAGCTTTCGTTTTAGTTAAAGACGCTGAATGGAGTGATAAATTGTCGCGTTTTGCCACCCTACTCCCGAAACTCCAGAATTCCTTGTCTGTTCCGGATAAGTATAAAAAGGAAGTCCCGGGAATTGATTCAGATCTTAACGTATACGATGCTATTTACAATGCAGGGGATTGTAATGCAGGCAGCAAGACCATTGCAATCAACCTTCCCAATGATGAAAGGGTTCAGCTTGAGAAAGGCAGCCGAAAATTACAATTAAAAAACTCTATCCGGGCCAAGTTTGAGAAAATACTGGTTCCGGTATGTGCAGAGGTTATTGATCCCGAACAATCTAAACATGTGGTATTCGATGCATTCTTTGAGAACATCATGTTTCATGAAACAGCTCATGGATTGGGAGTTAAAAACACGGTCAACGGATCGGGCCCGGTCAGAAAAGTTCTGGGTGAACAATATAGTGCGCTGGAAGAGGCAAAAGCAGATATTATAGGACTTTACCTCGTATCCCAGCTCGCTGCAATGGGAGAGCTCGGCACTAAAGATCTGATGGATAATTATGTCACCTTTCTTGCCAGCATTTTCCGTTCAGTCAGATTTGGGGCGACAGACTCTCACGGGAAAGGCAATATGCTTCAATTCAACTATTTCAATGAAGTCGGAGCCTTTACGAGGGATTCAGTCACTGGTTTATATTCTGTGAATTTTAATGAAATGCAGGAAGCTGTAAAAAGTCTGGGTAACCTGCTCATTATTCTCCAGGGCGATGGCAATTATGAAGGTGTGAAAAAGCTTATGTCTGAAAAAGGAATTGTTCCAGAAATTCTGCAAAAAGATCTTGACCGGATCAACAGCAAAGGCATTCCGAAAGACATTGTTTTTGAACAAGGCATTAAAGTGCTCGGATTATAGATCTGTATGTCGAAAGTCAGATTTTGTTTGTTAGCCAGCCTCCTTTCATTTTGGAGCTTAACATTGGAAGGAGCCTGGCTTAACAATGTGCCTCAGACGGTAAAACAGCCTGACGGAAGCGTGCTTCATTGCCTTGCAACCGGCGATGAATATTATAACTGGCTTCATGACACAGAAGGCTATACTATTATCCAGGATCCGGTATCCGGTTTTTTTGTGTATGCAATCCAATCCGGATCACTGTTGGCAGCCACTCAGCTTATCCCGGGTAAAGACAATCCCGCCAGTTTTGGGATACCGTCAGGATTGCGGCCTGATCCCGCAAATGCTTATGCAAAAAGAGAACGCAGGGAAGCCATTAATACCTTAAAATCCGCAAACTCAACCACGAACACGGGAACAATCAACAATATTGTCGTTTTCATTCGCTTCAGTGACCAGGCAGAGTACACACAGCCGGTTTCAGTTTATAGCAGTGCGTTCAACGCAACAGGTACAGTTTCGATGTTTGAGTATTTTAAAGAGGTCAGCGCTTCTCAACTAGCCATTAATACCTCTTTGTTTTCCCAAAGCGGAACATCGGTTGTCTCTTTCCAGGATACCCTGCCACGGAGTTATTATATGAAATATGATGCCACTACTAATCCAAACGGTTATAAAAACGATGAGGAGTCTACCTACAGGGAGATGACATTGCTCAAATATGCTACCGAGAGCCTGAAATCGCAGATTGAATCTACCGGCCTTGATTACGACCATGATGCCAATGGTAAAATCGATAATGTCACCTATATAGTACAAGGTTCAGCAGAAGGCTGGAGCGATTTACTCTGGCCTCACATGTGGGCATTATATAAGTATAACGTCGAGATATCGGGAGTCCGAGTATGGAATTTCAACTTCCAGCTCTCTGAATCTTTCGGTGTCAGCGTACTTTGTCATGAAATGTTTCACTCTCTTGGAGCTCCTGATCTTTACCGTTATTCAAACAAGGATATTACTCCCGTGGGACCCTGGGACCTGATGGCATCCAACAGCACCCCACCCCAACACATGAATGCCTGGATGAAAATGAAATACGGTAAATGGTGCGATGATCTTCCGGTGATTACAGAGGCTGGCTCCTATTCCCTGTCTCCATTATCTGCAAGTCCTTGTGCGGCCTACCGGATAAATTCACCTTTGGCCTCAGGCGAGTTCTTTGTGGTCGAATATCGCAAGCAAGCCGGTCGGTTTGAAACCGCATTGCCGTCATCCGGACTGATCATTTACCGTGTTGCCAGTTCCCTGAACGGGAATGCAAACGGTCCTCCGGATGAAGTTTATGTCTATCGGAAAGGAGGTAATGCAGCAATCAACGGGCAGATAAACCAGGCTGCTTTTTCAGCCGAAACAGGAATGACAGCTTTTGGTCCCGGTACCGATCCTGCCTGTTTTCTGAGCAATGGAACTTCCGGCGGTATAATCGTTGAAAATATCTCCTCTGCTGCCAATTCCATCACTTTTTCAGTCAGGTTTGCAGCTCAGACCCAGTTCAATCCACCTCAAAACCTCAGTGTAACCAGCAATACGAATTCGGCAACCCTTTCCTGGGATTATCCTGAGGCAGGCGTTCCCATCCTGACGGGTTATCGCATATACCGTAATAATCAGCAGATTTATAGTGGCAGTGAACCTTCTCTTAAGCAGTTCGTCGATACAAACTTACAGCCAGGTACCTATTCATACTTCATATCAGCGCTATACAATTCACCGATCGGAGAATCTGACAGGTCCAATGCAGTTTCCGTAACTATTATTAACCCGCTTCCTGACCTGGTTGTTGAATCTCCCCTCGTTCAACCGAATCCGGTTTTTTCGGGGCAAATAGTCTTGATTCAATGCCGTGTTGTTAACCGGGGAACTCTGGAATCCCAGGCCACAAGCCTGAAAGTTCTGCTTTCCAGGGATGGAACCGGTGATGCATCGGATCAGACCCTGTTTCAGACAGACCTACCTTCCCTGGCTAAGCAGCAAATTTACCCGGTCAGTCAAAACTATACTCTGCCTCTCGAGATTTCTGACGGAGAATGGTTTATCCTATTCATCACTGATCCGGATGGTTTGGTAAACGAATCATCTGAGGCGAATAATCTGTCAACAGTATCCCTGATTATCAGGAAAAGCTATCCTGATGCTGAACCTGCAGGAATGACAGCCCAGGGATTCTATTTTGCCGGTTCCTCTTCCAATATCAGTATTACTATAATCAATAACGGCCCGGGGATTCTTGAGCCGGCAAATAACCGCCTGTTTATCAGTCAGGAAGAATACTGGAATGCTTCATCCTCCCTGCTGAACACTTTTATGTCTCCACAACTGGCGTCAGGCGAGTCCTACCTGAAAGTGATACCGGTTGATATCCCCGCTGATATTCAACCCGGCAATTATTATCTGGTCCTTGAGGCGGATTTTCCGGATGCATTGGAAGAGGGGGACGAACTGAATAATATTTTTGCTCAACCCATATTAATTTCCACTCCCTTGCCTGACTTTACCGTCCGTGGAATCAGCATCCATCCAGACCGTATCGGTCAGGGGAAATTGCTCACAATTGACTTTCAGATTGAAAATGACGGTCAGGTTCCAGCCGGCAGTACAAGTATTTTGCTGGTAGCTTCAGCCGATACCGTCTACACCAATACTGATGTTATACTAAGTACGGTTACTGTTCCGTCATTGTCTTCGGGAGAAGTCTATCCATGCAATACAGTTGTCAGAATTCCTGAAGAGATAACTCCTGGGCAATATTATCTGCTTATCATTGCAGATCCTGAAAGCACAATTGCTGAAACATCCGAAGTCAATAACCTGATATACAGGATATTTGAAATCTTTAATACCTCCGGGACAAATAATCTTTTTTCACTTGACCGGATTTCCATATATCCCAATCCCGTAACAGATCGGCTGTACGTCGACCTGAAAGGATTGGCAACGGGGCTGACATCCTACAAGATTATCAGCTTGACCGGCATGGTCTATTCAGAAGAATTGAGAGTTAATCCGACAGAAATGCTTCAGATTGAAACAACCGGCTTGAAGCCAGGAAGATACATTCTAATCCTGAATACCCCGGATCAGAGCCAGGCAGTTTCATTTATTAAGGGCAGCATGTAATGACCAATGATTTATTGCCACGGTTCCTTGAGTTTTCACGAAAGAATAAGCTTTTTACTCCGAACGACCGGATCATTGCCGGAACAAGCGGTGGAGCCGATTCCATTGCCATGCTTGACCTGTTCGTCCGTATCGGACAGCCGGTTATCGTTGCCCATTGCAACTTTTCTCTAAGGGGCGATGAATCGGATCAGGACGAGATTTTTGTTAAGAACTTTGCATCTGAACGGAATATCCCTTTCAAAAGCATCCTTTTCCAAACCATTGACTATGCGACCAACAAACACATTTCCATTGAGATGGCTGCCCGTGAGTTGCGATATGAGTGGTTTGAAAAAATCAGGGAAGAAACAGGCAGTACACTGATTGCCATTGCCCACCATGCGGATGATTCCATTGAAACCATGTTGATCAACCTGACCAGGGGAACCGGCCTGCGCGGGCTTGCCGGTATTCGGCCGATCAACGGGAAGATTATCCGGCCTATGCTTTTTACAGGGAGAACCGAAATCTCAGGATATTTGGAAAGCAGGCAACTCACATTCAGGGAGGATTCCAGCAACCAGGACACCTCCATAACCCGAAACCGGATCCGGCACCATCTCCTGCCTGAGATTGAGAAGATCAACCCGGGATTCCGGAATATGCTTTTGGCTGAGCAAGCTTTCTATGCCGAAGCTCAAAGCCTGATTGAACGGTATATGAAAAGTGTCAGGAAGGATTTAATCCGGCAGGAGCGCGAGCTTGTTAAAATTAAAAAAAAGCCTATCACTCAATCCAGACAAAAAGAGCTTCTGCTTTTTGAGATCCTAAGGGACTATGGATTTCGGGGAAATCAGCTTGATTGTATTCTGGAGGCTCTTGAATCCGATCCGGGGAAAACATTCACCAGCCATTCTCATCGGTTGCTCATCGACAGGGAGTATCTGATCATTGCTCCACTCTCCTGCTTGCAGCAAACCGACTATTATTTGGATCCATCTGAGCCGGATTCTTTTCATCGGGCCGGTTTTGAGATGCAGATCCTGTCGGAACTCCCTTTTCATCCCCCGGTTGATCCGCGGGTTGCGTGGCTTGATCTTGACTTGCTGGATTTTCCGCTGGTGTCAAGATACTGGAAAAGAGGGGACCGTTTTTATCCCCTGGGAATGAATCAGGAGAAAAAAATCAGCGATTTCTTTGTCGATAATAAGATCGATCGTTTTGAAAAAAGCAAGGTCAGAATCATTACAAGCAAGGGTGAGATTGTATGGGTGGCAGGTCACAGGATTGATCACCGGTTCAGGATTACGCCTAAAACGGTCAGGGTTTTGGAAATACGAATGTGCTGAGCTTTTCGGAAAGAGCATGGATACTGATTTTCCTCGCTTTGTTAATTTTTCTTAAGTAAGTTTAATTTCCTTTAACCCCTGTTTCAAATCAGCACTCCTTTTACTTTTTTTGTACTTCGATTTAATTCACATAAATAAAAACAATTACCATGGACATCATCGTGGAAAATCTCACGAAGATATATGGAACACAGCGAGCTGTGGACAATATCTCCTTTAAGGTTCACACCGGAGAGGTGCTTGGATTCCTTGGGCCCAACGGTGCAGGCAAAACAACAACCATGAAGGCTATTACTTCCTACCTGTTGCCAAATAAGGGAACGATCCGCCTGGGCGAATACAGTGTGACTGAACAACCGCAAGAAGTAAGGAAGCTGATAGGCTATCTCCCGGAAGACAATCCTTTATACAATGAAATGCCTGTTTTGGATTATCTTCGCTTTGTTGCGCAGATCCAGGGCATTGATAAATCGAGGATAAAGGAACGCATCGGGGAGATGGTCAGAACCTGTGGCCTTGAAGGAGAAAAACATAAAAAGATCGGTGAATTATCCAAAGGATACCGTCAGAGGGTCGGTCTTGCGCAGGCTTTGATCCATGACCCGGAGGTGCTGATCCTGGATGAGCCAACGTCAGGACTGGATCCTAACCAAATTATAGAGATCCGTGATCTGATCAAGGCTATCGGACGGGAAAAAACCATTATCCTCAGTTCCCATATCCTGGCTGAGGTGGAAGCCACCTGCGACCGTATCCTGATTATCAATAAAGGCAAAATCGTTGCAGACGGTACTCCTGAAAACCTCAGGAAAAAAGCCCAGGGTCAGGAGATGCTCAAGCTTACGATTGAAGATGCTGATAAAAACAGTATTACTGACGCTTTGCAAAAGCTTCACTCCATTGAATGGGTGAACACGGTTTCAGGCACGACCAACCGCTTTGAGATACAGAGTAAGCCCAACCAGAGCTCCAGGCGGGATGTTTTTGACCTGTGCGTAAAAAACAAGTGGGTCCTTACTGAAATGACGGTCGTTGAGACCAAACTGGAGGACATCTTCCACGAATTAACCATGAATTGATCAATAAAACTTATATCGCGGTATTATGAAAGAAGTTTGGATCATTGCCCGGCGCGAATTGAACTCATTTTTCAATTCCCTGATGGCGTATATAATGCTGATAGCCTTCGTGGGATTCAGCGGTTTCTTTACCTGGATTTACGGTGCCGACGTATTTATGGTTGGTCAGGCCAGCATGCAGTCCTTTTTCGGGATCGCATACTGGACTTTGTTTTTCTTTATCCCCGGACTGACCATGGGACTCCTTGCCGAAGAGACACGTTCCGGTACCATAGAATTGTTACTGACAAAACCGATCAGGGATTGGCATGTCATAGGCGGCAAGTTTTTATCAACCCTTATCCTGATATGTATTGCCCTTGCTTTTACCCTACCCTATTATATAACGATCGCAACGCTGGG
>JAZDPC010000062.1:0-11646 GCA_043797975.1 Bacteroidota bacterium | reverse complement strand
ATCGGTAGGTGTGACACCATCGTCATCCCAGGTTTCAAGGACTTTTCCGTAGAGTTGTCCGCTGATCATCCACAACTGAACAATTGATGCCCGATTACCGGTTTCATCATCAATAGTAGTCCACTTGCCTACAACATCCTGGCTGAAAACCTGTGCGGTTACAAACAACAGGCCAGCCAGAAGAAAGATCTTTAATTGAAATCTTTTCATATTTCTCAGGTTTTAGGAATTACGATCCGAAAGAAAGAAAAAAATCCGGAATATTTGATGTATTCCGTTACCTTTGCCCGAAATCAAATTGAAAAAGAATGAAGACAAAATCTTGGATCGGATTATTTGTTATAATCCTCATGACCGTGACATCATGCAATCAGATGAAGAACTCTACCTCGAAAATCGGGCCTGTCAAACTGGCTACCGAACTTGACACTGCCAGTTATGCCTTGGGTATTAATATGGCCAACCAGATTAAAACGATCGGGATGGATGAAGTTAATATTATGGCTTTTGCAAAAGGGTTTCAGCAAGTCATTGATGGTGATAAAACGGATATAACCGTTGAAGAAACCAATCCGATTTTACAGGCTTACTTCACGAACCTGCAATCAAAGCAAGCTGAAACGAACCTGAAAGAAGGACAGGATTGGCTTGCCGCCAATGGCAAGAAAAGCGGTGTGATCACTACCGCGAGCGGGCTTCAGTATGAGGTTATGCGCGAAGGCACAGGCATTAAGCCTCTTGAAACGGATACCGTTAAAGTCCACTATCATGGAACCCTAATCGATGGAACCGTATTTGACAGTTCGGTTGACAGAAACGAACCCGTTGAATTTCCGCTGAATGGAGTTATCAAAGGTTGGACCGAAGGCGTCCAGCTCATGTCTGTAGGATCAAAATATAAATTCTTTATCCCGAGTGAACTCGCTTACGGAGCCAACCCAAGACCCGGTGGACCGATTGAACCGAATATGGTTCTGGTCTTCGAAGTCGAACTCCTTGATGTTATAAAATAATTTACTGATTATCAGTATAATATTGAAAGCCCCGCCAAGCGGGGTTTTCTTTTTCATGGACGTTTGATTACATCGTATTGCTTTATTTTTTGTAACCTTGTACCGGTCAAAAAGCAGTGCTATTTCTATTATCTTCTGACATTCAGACATTTAACAATCTCTAAACCTAAAACCTATGTCGCTGAAACGCAAAACCCGCGAATTAGTCGAGCGCAGGGAGCAGGTGCTCCTCGGTGGCGGTGAAACTGCTGTCAAAAAGCAGCAGGCTATGGGTAAAATGACTGCAAGGGAGAGGATTATTGCCCTCCTTGATGATGATTCTTTCCAGGAATATGATCTCTTTGCTCAGCATGAAGGTCGTGACTTTGACATGGATAAAAAGGAGCTTCCCGGTGATGGTGTGATTACCGGGACAGGTAAGATCTATGGATCTCCCGTCTGTATTTTCGCTCAGGATTTCACTGTTGCCGGGGGATCACTGGGACTGATGCATGCCAGGAAGATAACCAAGATCATGGATCATGCCCTCAAGCTTAAGGTTCCCCTGATCGGTATTAATGACTCCGGGGGAGCGCGGGTTCAGGAAGGAGTCAATTCGCTGGCCGGTTATGGTGAGATTTTTTATCGGAATACATTGGCTTCCGGTGTGATTCCGCAAATATCGGTAATCCTCGGACCCTGTGCAGGAGGTGCCGTTTATTCACCTGCCCTGACCGACTTTGTTTTTGTTGTGGACAAGATCTCCAAAATGTTCATCACGGGCCCGGAAGTCATTAAAACAGTGCTGGGAGAAGAGATCTCTATGGAAGACCTTGGGGGAGCCAAAATACACAGCACAATAACTGGCAATGCCCATTTCTTTGCAAAGAGCGAGCAGGAATGCTTTGAACAGATAAAAAGCCTGATTTCATATATTCCCTGGAATAATTCCCAGAAAGCCAAGCGGTTACGCCCTCGAAACACTAAGAATATATATAAAATTGACGAAATCGTTCCGGTCGATCCTAAACAACCCTACGATGTACGCAATGTGATCAGGGCAGTCGCTGACAGTTCGGAATTCTTTGAAATTCAGGAACAATTCGCACCCAATATTGTCATCGGATATGGCCGGATGAACGGCCAGACTGTTGGCTTCATTGCTAATCAGCCCATTTACCTGGCCGGTGTTCTCGACGTGGATTCATCCGACAAAGCTGCACGGTTCGTCAGGTTCTGCGATGCTTTTAATATCCCGATGATTACTCTCGTCGACCTTCCCGGTTATCTGCCCGGTGTAGATCAGGAGTATGCAGGGGTCATCCGTCACGGTGCCAAGTTGCTGTACGCTTACAGCGAAGCAACGGTTCCGCGGATTACGGTCATCCTCCGAAAAGCTTACGGCGGGGGTTATATTGCAATGAACAGCCGGCACCTGAATGCTGATATAGTTTTTGCCTGGCCTTCAGCTGAAATCGCAGTTATGGGACCTGAAGGCGCCGCCAATATCATCTTCAAGAAAGAGATCTCAACGGCAGAAGATCCTGACAAGATGAGAAAACTGAAAATCAAGGAGTATAAGGACAAGTTTGCCAATCCCTATGTGGCAGCCGCTAAAGGATACGTGGATGCAGTGATTGAACCTTCCGAGACCAGAAAGTACTTACTCTATTCGCTTGATGTTCTGGAAACGAAAGACGTTCCAAGGCCTCAGAGGAAACATGGATGTATCCCCTTGTAAACCGATAATCAGATTTTCCTATGGATACCAAGACACCAGACTTTGAAATTTTTTCATACGAAGGAGCTGATTACAAAACGCTCTTTACAAAAAAATTTCTTGCCCATAAGAAGTACGAGCCTGAAGATTCGACCCGGATTATTGCACAGATTCCCGGTACTATCGTAAAAATCATGGTCAAAGAGGGTCAATCGGTCAATCCTTCTAAATGCCTGTTTATCATCGATGCCATGAAAATGAGGAATAAGGTTCATGCATCCGTGACCGGCATAGTCCGGGAAATACATATTCATGAGGGGCAGATTGTTTCAAAGAACGAGCTGCTTCTTGAATTGGAAGAACCTGGATCGGGAAAGAAAAGCAAAAAAAAGCCAAAGCCGGTAACCAAGAAAAGGACGGCGGTCAAGAAAAAACCATTCGGGAAGAAAAAGAAAATATCAGGCAAGTAACCTTTGTTTCCAGATCAGGTACGGGCCGATCTTTTCCGGAACCTTGATTTCCCGGTCAAAAAGACCGTAAACTGCTGAACCGCTTCCGGTGAGACTACTGAAAAGAGCTCCGCTTTCATTTAACACCCTGATAATCTCGCAGTCGGTTGATTGTTGCTGTATAGCGTAAGGCTCAAATGCGTTTATGATGTTTCCCTTCCAGGTATTTACCGGTTTATCGATCAATTGATCCAGCGGTTTAACAGGCTTGCCGATTGAGACGTTCCGGTAAGCCAGCGAGGTGGAGATTCCCCTCCCCGGATGAAACAGGTAGAGATAAAATCCATCCAGATTAACCTTTACCGGTTGGAGTTGCTCTCCCCTGCCCTTCGCCAGGCAAGGCACCGGATTTACAAAAAAAGGACAGTCGCTGCCCAGCTCCAGGGCCATTTCGATGAGTTCTTTCTGGTCAAGCCCGAGTTGGAAAAGCCGGTTCAGTAAAACAAGCATGGCTGAACCGTCAGATGAGCCTCCACCAAGACCCGCTCCGGTGGGTATTACCTTATGAAGCCACACATTTACAGATGGAACCGGCACTCTTTTCCTGATCAGGTTAAAAGCTTTCACTACCAGGTTATCATCGGGATTCCCGTCAACCGGAATGCCTGAAAGCCGGATTGTCACGTTTCCCCGATGATCCTCCCTGCCCGAAACCACTTCAAGGATATCAGAAAGGCCGATGGGATAGAAAATTGATTCAATATCATGATAACCATCTGATCTTTTGTTGGTTACATATAATCCCAGATTGATTTTCGCTATGGGAAAAACGATCATGATACCAAACTCTCCTAATTATCAACAAAGCCGAAAGTAACTACTTTTTTTCCTATTTTTCTGTTCATCTTTGTTTCCCAAAGTTCATTCAGATGGCGCAAAAGAAAATCGTCGATACTAATAAGAGAGTCCAGGAGATCATGCAGGACCTGGGGAAAATCCCCCCTCAGGCCACTGAATTGGAAGAAGCCGTATTAGGGGCTATCATGCTTGAGAAAGATGCAGTTGTATCAGTTATCGATATTCTGAAACCTGAGTGCTTCTATAAAGAGTCCCACCGTATTATTTTTGAATCGATCCGGAACCTGTCCATCAACCTTCAGCCGATTGATATTCTCACGGTCACCGAGGAACTGAAAAAGCAAAATAAGCTGGATCAGGTCGGAGGCCCCTATTTTCTCACTCAGCTTACGGGAAAAGTAGCATCAGCAGCTCATATCGACTTCCATGCAAGGATTGTGGCGCAGAAATACATACAAAGGGAGCTGATCCGTGTAGCCTCGGATATTCAGGAGAAAGCTTTCGATTCAAATCAGGATGTCGATGAATTGCTCGATTTTGCTGAAAGTGAACTCTTCGAAGTGGCTTTCGGGAACATTAAAAAGGAAACACAGCGTATTGATGTTCTGATCGACCGGGCAGTTAAAAGGATCGAAGAACTATCAAGCAAGGAGGCGGGCCTCAGCGGAGTTCCATCAGGTTTCCTTAAACTCGACAGGATCACATCGGGCTGGCAGCCCTCCGATCTGGTGATCATTGCTGCCAGGCCTTCAATGGGAAAAACAGCCTTTATGCTCTCCATGTGCCGGAACATGGCCGTTGAACATCAAAAGCCGGTTGCCATTTTTTCCTGTGAGATGTCAAGCCTTGCGCTGGTCAACCGCCTGATCGTCAGCGAAACGGAACTGGCCGTTGAAAAGATCCGGAACGGAAGATTGGAGAAATATGAATGGGAACAGCTCGAGATCAAATTGAGAAGTTTGGTCAATGCACCGATATTCATTGATGACACTCCGGCTATTTCGGTTTTTGAACTCCGTGCCAAAGCCAGAAGGCTAAAGCTGGAACACAAGATAGAACTCCTCGTGGTCGACTACCTCCAGCTGATGACCGGACCACCGGATTCAATGGGAAGCCGGGAACAGGAGGTTAGTAATATTTCCCGGTCACTAAAAGCAATCGCGAAAGAGCTGGATATCCCAATCATCGCCCTTTCGCAGCTCAACCGCTCAGTTGAACTCCGTTCGGGTGACAAACGGCCGCAGCTTTCCGACCTTCGTGAATCGGGCGCCATCGAGCAGGATGCAGATATCGTAATCTTTATTCACCGTGCGGAACGATTCGGCTTGACGGAAGATTCTGAAGGCCGGTCAACCATCGGGATCGCGGATATTATCATAGCCAAGCACCGTAACGGTGCAACCGCTGACATCCAGCTCCGCTTCCGCTCGGAAGTTGCAAAGTTCACGGAACTGGACGATGATATCGTGATGCCGGTTTTTGATGTCCCTGATGACGGAGCTATCCGGAAATTCGAATCGCGGATGAACCGAAATAACACACCGCCGGATTATGCCGAAGCTTTCTGATTCACGGATATCACGATTTTTGTTATTGCTGTTTAGCTTCTGTCTTCTGATATCCAAACCGCTCTATTCCTCGTATGCGCTTATTCCGATGGATAAAACCCAGACTAACCATCTGAAAGCCTATGGCGTAGCTTATTCAGCCCTTGTAAAGGGAGTCACCATGGAATGGTTGTTAAATTATCGCGGAGGCAGCTTTCTTATCCCTTTCTATACCGATCTCGATCAGGAGTGCCTGCTCAGAGGGGTCCGCATTGAAATCATTCCTGATGCAACACGGCTGCAAATACTCGATGAAATAGCACGGCCGGAAGTCAACATGGATGCCATAAAAATGGAAAAGGCACCCAAGATCGCCGTATATGCGCCGGAAGATAAACAACCCTGGGATGATGCAGTCATGATGGCACTTGAATATGCCGAGATCCCCTACGACCGGATCTATGACACTGAAATCATTGAGGGACGCCTGAAAGACTACGACTGGCTGCACCTTCACCACGAGGATTTTACCGGCCAATATGGCCGCTTTTTCAAAACTTTTAACAACATGGCCTGGTATCAGAAACAAGTCGCTGATAATGAGGCAATGGCTGCCAGGCATGGCTTTAGCAAAGTCTCCCAAATGAAACTTTACGTTGCCCTTACCATAAAGGCTTATGTGGCCGACGGAGGTTTCCTCTTTTCCATGTGCTCCGGGGCAGATTCATTTGACATTGCCCTTGCCGCACAAAATATAGATATCTGCGCTTCGATGTACGATGGCGATCCTGCTGATCCGGACATGAACTCCAAATTATCGTTTCGGGAGACTCTGGCATTTCAGAACTTTAAACTGATGGAGGATCCATTGGAATATGAATTTTCAGAAATCGATGCCACCCAATCAAGGCGCATAGCCCAAAATCAGGATTATTTCACATTATTCGATTATTCCGCAAAATGGGATCCGGTACCCACCATGCTGTGCCAGAATCATACCCGTATAGTTAAGGGATTCATGGGGCAGACAACTGCATTTATCAAGGATTATATCAAACCTTCGGTCCTGATAATGGGAGAAAACCACTCCCTGAATGAAGCCCGCTATATTCATGGCGAATATGGCAGGGGAACCTGGACTTTTTACGGTGGGCATGATCCTGAGGACTATAGCCACCTGGTAGGAGATGAGCAGACCGACCTTGCACTTTATCCGAACTCACCCGGATACAGGTTGATCCTGAATAATGTGCTTTTCCCTGCCGCAAAAAAGAAGAAACAAAAAACGTAAGAAGGGCATACGGGCTTAGGGGCATACGGAAGGGACAAGGCTAAAAGTGTTAGTCATTCGTCACGTTTCTTGGATCCCTTGCCTTCAATAATAATGACAATCTCACCTTTAGGGGTTTTTGCAGCTGCCCAGGCTGCCAGTTCTTCAAGTGTTCCCCGGAGCGTTTCTTCATGAATTTTAGAGAGTTCCCGTGAAACCGAACATCTTCTTTCGGGCCCGAATTCAGGAATAAGCTGCGACAGTGTTCTCCCGATACGCATAGGGGATTCATAGAGTATCATTGTTCTCTCTTCGGAAGCCAGCTCTTTTATCCGGGTCTGCCGCCCCTTTTTAACAGGGAGGAATCCCTCGAAGACAAACCGGTCTGAGGGGAAACCTGAATTGACAAGGGCAGGAACTAAAGCCGTGGCTCCGGGCAGGCATTCGATCTCAATTCCTTCGTGTATACAGGCCCTTGTGAGTAAAAAGCCGGGATCAGAAATTGAAGGTGTTCCGGCATCAGTAATCAGGGCAGCATGCTCACCGGCTGCCAGCCGGGCTACAATGGACTGTACTGCTTTGTGCTCGTTGAATTTATGATGTGAAATCAGCGGCTTGCTGATGGAATACCTTGACAGCAGGACCTGTGACGTCCTGGTATCTTCAGCCAGGATAAAATCAACCCCGTTGAGAACCTCGACTGCCCGGTAGGTCATGTCCCCAAGGTTTCCTATCGGTGTGGGGACCAGGAACAATCTCACATCCCTTGTATTCATCCCTTCTCCTTTTCAGCATTATAGCAATTCCGGCACAGAGGCTCATATACATCCTGTTCACCCAGCATTACCAGTTGATCGGATTGCGCTTTCCGGTAGGAATACTGAGCGAGATTACCGCAGCGGATACAGATTGCATGGACCTTCGTAACATATTCGGCAATAGCCACCAGTGCCGGGATCGGGCCAAATGGATTGCCTCTGAAATCCATATCAAGACCTGCAACGATAACCCGGACACCCTGGTTGGCCAGTTCATTGCAGACATCTACCAGGCTTTGATCAAAAAACTGAGCCTCATCGATGCCCACAACATCCACCTCACTGGTCATCAGGAGGATATTACCCGGAGAAGAAACAGGGGTTGAGCGGATTGCCTTGGCATCATGCGACACCACATCTTCTTCAGAATACCGAGTATCAATCAGAGGCTTGAAAATTTCCACCCTTTGCCTGGCTATCCTTGCACGGTTCAGCCGGCGTATCAATTCCTCTGTTTTGCCGGAAAACATAGAGCCGCAGATGACCTCGATCCAACCCCTCGGGGCGGCGACTTGTCTGCTGGTTTCAGGAAAGAAAAAGCGGTCCAATACCAGTTTTGAATTTTGATCGTTACTTTTACAAAAATATAAGAATTATGGATAGCAGGAGAATCACTACCGGTCTGCGGGAGAAAATCGCTGAGATTGGGCGGATGCTTGAATGGATGGAACAATCAGGTCATGCTCACCCAATCGATTTTGACCTGATACTCAATAAAACCCGTGAATTGTATGAGCTGGAAATATTCTTCTCAACCGGAATGGACCTGCAGAAGGAGGCCCCGGTTGCCAAACAAGAAATACCAGTGACTCATGAAGAAGCCACAATGCCAGCTGCCCAGTCAGTTACACCGCCTCCGGTTCCCCGGGTAGTTGTTGAACCTCCTGTCTCCAGGGAAGTAGTTCAGCCTCGGATCGTGCAGGAAAAAGTACCTGAGCCTTCATCACCGATCATAGACTTTCTGTTCCCCGAAACCAGTGACGCGCCGGAGAAACCTGCCGCGAATACGGGCAGCGAAGGCAGACTGAATGAGGTGCTTGGCAAACAGAAACCTTTATATGATGTCGCATCTTCAATAACCGAATCCCCGGTCAATGACATTTGGTCAGCAATTGCAATCAATGACCGTTTTCTTTTTATGCGTGAGCTGTTTGATAATGATTCGGAAGCTTTCAAAACAACAGTATCCTTACTAAACAGTTTAACATCCTGGGATGCGGCAGGCAGGTATATTTCCAGTCATTTCAATTGGGATAAAAACAATCCGGTAGTAAAAGATTTTCAAACTGTCGTCAGGCGCCGCTTTTTATAATGACTCCCCTATTCCCAGAAGAAATAGCACGGATAACCGGCGCCCGGATAATCGGGAAAACCAGTCAGGCGATCCGGTTTGTCAGCACGGATACCCGCACGGCCGACCATCCGGCAGAGGGATTGTTTGTCGCACTCAGGGGTCCAAACCATGATGGCCACCGGTATATTCATGAAGCGTACCAGTTAGGATTCCGGGTTTTCATCGCTGAACATATTCCCGACTCGCTGGCTGACCGTAAAGATATCCTTTTCCTGCTGACCCCGGATCCTCTGAAAGCAATACAGGATCTGGCTTCCTGGCATCGCCGGAACTTTACCGGAACGTTGATCGCTATCACCGGGAGTAATGGAAAAACCATCATTAAAGAATGGCTTACCCAGGTATTACAGCAGTTCTATACAGTGAGCAAAAGTCCCAAATCGTATAATAGTCAGCTTGGAGTTCCCCTGTCGGTTCTTTCTATCCACCCGGAAGCCAGATATGCTGTTATGGAGGCTGGTATATCCTTGCCCGGTGAAATGCTTACTCTTCATCATATCCTTAATCCGGAGATCGGCATCCTGTCAAACATCGGCGATGCACACCAGGAGAATTTCGCTGATATTCCGGCCAAGATCCGTGAAAAAATCACCCTCTTCAGAAATTGTAAGAGTATTCTGTACTGCAGGGATCACCGGTTGATCGATCTGGAACTCAGAGCATCAGGATTCCGGGCACGCTTGATCACCTGGTCCCGATCCGGGGGATCTGACCTGAATATCGCCAATGAAAAAACTGAAGAGGGTAAACATTATATAACTGCAAAATACCGGTATGAGACAGTCCATCTCACGGTTCCATTTACCGATCCCGGATCAATCGAGAACCTGATTCATATCTGGCTGGTTACGCTGACATTAGGGCTGGATCAGACCATTTGCCAGACGCTGATCCTGAACCTGGAAACGGTGCGGATGCGTCTGGAGCAAAAGGCCGGAATCAATGGCTGTACGCTGATAAACGATTTTTACAATTCTGATGTTGTCTCTTTCAAAACAGCTCTGGACCTTCTTTACCAGCAGACACCCCAGAAGAAGAAAACGATCATCTTTTCCGACATTCTGCAAACCGGGATTCCTGAGGATTTATTATTCTCTGAAATAAGCCACATTATCGAACGAAGATCCATTCATCGGCTTATCGGGATCGGGCCCGCCGTATCGCGTCAGAAAGCCAAATTCGGGCAGGAAATAGAGGTTTGGTCTTCAACAGCGGAATTCGTCGGCCAGATTAATACGGATGACTTCAGGGAAGAGGCCATTCTGCTGAAGGGAGCCAGGGCCTTTGAATTTGAGAATATAAGCCGGTTGCTTGAAGCCCGCGTTCATTCAACGACTCTGGAGATCCGGATGGATGATGTCCGGCATAACCTTACCCGGTTCAGAAAAGAACTTAAACCCGGTACCGGAATCATGGTCATGGCCAAAGCTTTTACCTATGGTAGCGGAGGCGTGGAAATGGTAAGGTTGCTCGATAGCGAAAGAGTTGATTATCTTGGTGTTGCCTTTGCGGATGAAGGCAGGGAAATCAGGCGGGCCGGAATCCGGATTCCGGTTATGGTGATGAATCCTGATTTTCGCCAGTCAGATATCCTGATCGATAATCGCCTTGAACCGGAAGTATTCAATTGGTCAGGCTTGCAGCTTTTTGCCCGCTTTGCAAGGGAACAGGGGAATTCCGCTTATCCCATTCATCTGAAGATAGACACGGGGATGCACCGTCTGGGATTTAATCCGTCTGACATTGGAAAAATCATTACCTGGCTCAGGGAACATCCTGAGGTATTTGTCCGGAGCGTGTTCAGCCATCTGGCAGCCAGTGATGACCCCGCGGCTGATGAATTCACACAACTTCAAATTGCCAGATTCATAAAAACCTGTGGTGAATTATCCAAAGGATTAGGATATACCTTCCTCCGTCATATTCTAAACACCGCTGGGATTACGCGATTTCCCGAGGCTCAGTTTGAGATAGTCAGGCTTGGCATCGGGCTTCACGGGTATGATCAAAACCTGAGCAGTGATATTAAACCAGTAGCTACCCTGAAAACTGTAATATCTCAGATACATGACCTGGCCCCGGGTGAATTTGTAGGATACGGTCGTCTGACCAGGTTGGACAAAGCGACCCGGATTGCTGTAATCCCTATTGGCTACGCGGATGGCATTGACCGCCGGTTGGGCAACGGGAATTATTCCATGCTGTTTAAAGGGATCCGTATTCCGACCATCGGGAATATCTGTATGGATATGACATTGCTCGATGTTACCGGGAGCGACGCTACTGAAGGGGACGAGGTAATCGTTTTCGGATCCGATCTGCCGGTTACAGAGATGTCACAGATACTGGAAACTATACCTTATGAAATTCTGACTTCGATACCTCTGCGGGTTAAAAGAGTCTACCTGTTTGAGTAGGATGATCAGCCGATTTCGCTGATATGTTCGAGCCTGGCATGATTAATTACCTGAACACGCCGTCCATCGGTAGAGATTATGTTTTCCTCTGAAAATTGAGTCAGGGTTCTGATGGCATTTGAAGCCGTCATGTTTGACAGGCTGGCAAGATCGTCCCTCGACAGGTATGCCTTGATGGTTTTCCCGTCATCCTCAAATCCATACGTATTGATCAGAAAAAG
>JAZDPC010000036.1:0-9107 GCA_043797975.1 Bacteroidota bacterium | reverse complement strand
TTCTGATTGCAAAAGAAATAAGGTCAAGGTTCGATTATGACTGCCATGAAAACCGTGCAGAACAGTTGGAAAAAAGGCATAGGCAAAGGCAAAAAGACATCAACCGATATTATGAACCCATTTTACCAAAGTAGAATTAATATTTTTAATTTTTTACGGTAAGTATCCAGTTTACTCAAACTGTGAATGCAATGGTAGTTAATAGGACCCATTTCCACAGGAATGCTTTTCCAAATGTATGATTTTCAGAATCCATGATAACGTTTCTTTAAATTCATTGGCTTTGAAACAAATATAATGTAAACAGATGACAAAGCAAGCAAAATTATTGAAACTCACGCTGAACCTATTGCTTTTGTGTACAACAGCGTCTTGTCAGGTAAATTCTGACAGTAGTAATTCGGAAATAAAGATTATTGAAAACTATGATAAAATTGTCCATTTGTCTGAAATTCTTACTATGAAAGAGTTTGAAAACAAAGTCATCTATATAGATATCTGGGGAACGGGTTGCAGCCCATGTATTGCTGAATCCAAATATCTTCCTGAATTGAAAAAAAGATATAAAAATAAAGATGTTGTGTTTCTTTATCTGGCAAAACCTTATGGACTTTTTCGCATTTCTAAATGGAAGAAGGAAATCCAACAATATAATCTGGAAGGTTATCATATTTACATGAGTGAAGAATTAAAGGATAACATTATGATGGAAGTACCTGGTATTCGACAAATTGGAATTCCAAAGTACCTACTGGTTAATAAACAAGGTAAAGTTGCCTATCCCGATGCTCCCAGACCAAGTTCAGAGAAGGATTTGTATAAACTTATTGATCAGCTTCTGGATGAATAATTGGATTGTAAGAAATCCGATGAAACCTCAACAACTCATGCTGATGCTTTCTCTATGGGCGGTATTCCCGTTCATACTCATGTCACAAACCCACAATCCAGGAGTTGTCACCGGCCGCATCCTGGAGGCTAGAACTCGAACTCCTGTTGAGTACGCCAATATCCTTCTACTTGATACGATAACCGGTAAGATGGTGAGCGGAATCGTTACCGATAGTAATGGTTTTTTCCGGATGGACGAGGTCCCCTTCGGAGTCTTCTTGGTTGAGTATAGTTTCATCGGCTATGGGACAAATCGTACAAAACCAGTTATCATTACCCGGAAAACCCCCAAGGTCGACATGGGCGAACTAATCCTTGAGCCATCGGCAGTCAATATGGAAGAAGTGACCGTCTCGGCAGAAAGAACGATGATGATTACAAAGATCGACCGAAAGGTCTTTAACGTCCAGCAAGACATCATGTCTCAGACCGGAACTGTTGCCGATATACTGCAGACCATCCCCTCGGTGACGGTCGATATGGACGGAAATATAAGTTTGAGAGGAGCAGGTGTCACCATCCTGATTAACGGCAGGCCTTCTGCCATGGCCGGGGCCGCCACACTTGAACAGATGCCGGCCTCACTGATTGAGCGGATCGAGGTGATCACCAACCCTTCAGCAAAATACAAACCGGATGGCACGGGAGGGATCATCAATATCATCCTGATAAAAGAGCGTAAGGCCGGATTCAACGTCATCGTGGGTGCCAACGCCGGGAACAACAGCCGTTTCAACACCAATCTTCAGCTGAATTATAACTCCGGGAAGATCAACCTCTTCGGCAGTTATGGTTATCGTCATGATTACCGTCTGCGAACCAGCGAACTCTTCTCCCAAACCATTGATACTACCACCTTCCAATCGACCTGCCTGGATCAATACGGACAGAGTACTGCCTGGTCGCACTCCCACCTCGGGCAACTCGGTTTTGATTGGTTTATTGGGAAAAAAGATGCTGCCGGATTCTCCGGGACCTATAACTACCGTGAAGTGAACCGGGGCGATTCGACCTGGAGCCAGTACAGGGACAATGACCAGCAAATTAACCGAAGAGTTCAGCCGCATTCTTGACGGGAAAGAAACAGAGCCAAGCATCGGGCTGACCGCCTACTACGAACATCTTTTCAACCGGGAGGAAGAGCAAATCTTCCGGATGGATTTTGAGTACCAGCGTGATGCAGAAAAAGAAGACGACTTATGGACAACAAATTACTACATTCCAGAATATCCCCGTGGGATAGACCACAGCGTGGCAGATAACACCCAGGACGAGCTTGATCTGACCATCAGTTACTCTCGTCCTCTCTGGGAGGATGCAACTTTCGAATTAGGCTACGAAGGTACGATGCAGATCCAGGGGCAGGATCAGACTGTTGAAAGCCTGGACCCTGTTTCCATGCAATGGGTACTTGATTCACTGGAGGGGACCCGCTTTCAAGGAAATCAGACCGTTCACGCACTCTATACGACCTTGGCCTGGAACTGGAAGAAGTTTTCGATCATGGGCGGACTGAGGGCGGAGGAGACCCTGATGGATCTCGATTTCCTATCCCTGGATGCCACGGCGCGGAACGATTATTTTGCGCTCTATCCGACCCTGCATATGGGGATTACTTCCGGGAAGAATGAATGGCAACTCAACTACAGTCGCCGCGTTAACCGGCTTGATGTGGATGAGTTGAATCCTGTCCCTGAATATCGCGATCCGCGGAATATTTTCATGGGGAATCCGCATCTGAAACCGGAAGATATCAACTCCATCGAATTGGGGTATTCCCTGCAGTCAAAGAACCTGACCCTCGTGCCCACTCTTTTTTACCGGTATATGGTCAACGGGTTTACCCTGGTAACCTCCAGCCTGAATGATACAGTCCTGGTGACCACCCTGGATAACATTTCAACGAACCAGTCGGCCGGCATTGATCTTAGCGGGTCCTGGCAAATTAAAAAGGTGGCCAATATCAACTTTAGCGCCTCGGGGTTCTACAGCCAAATAGATGCTTCCGATATCGGATACAGCGACAACCTATCAAATTTCTCCTGGAATGTCAAGATCAACGCCTCCTTTACAATAACACCAACCACCCTCCTCCAGGTCAACGGTCAGTACCGCTCGGAAATAATGACCCCGCAGGGATTCCGGAGCCCTACATGGATGCTGAATCTGGGATTCCGGCAGGACCTGTGGAAAAAGAGGATCTCCCTAATTGCAACCGTATCTGATCTCTTTAACTCTCAGGTATATATAAACAATATCAACACCCAAGCCCTGATCCAGGAATTGACGCGGCGCCGCGATGCCCGGGTGATCTACGGGGGATTCATAGTTAATATTGGCACTAACGGAAAGAAATCGAAAGACCCGAAGTTTGAGTTTGATAATGGAATGGAAAAATAATATCTTCATTGTCAGAAATCAATTTCCTACAGAAAGTAAATATATGTATCTTCGTAATTCATTATTCTAATAGCATTCACTATGAAAAAACGTATCTGTGTTACCCTCTTCGCATGCTTTGCTGCGGGGATTCTCTTTGCACAGGAAGATTACAGCGCCAAGCCAGAAAAGAAAGACCAGGATGAAATCAAGACCCTGTTTACCAAGGGAAAACATCCCAAGCCGCACATTGGGTACTACATCGGGCCCGAATTTGCTTACACCCAGTTTACCGGGAACAAAAATGTATTCCTGATGGGCCTCTCATTCGGAGTCACCTTCAACAGGTTCCTTACGATTGGTCTCACCGGATACGGGATCATCAATTCATGCGAGCTGCTCTACAAGGTCGAGGTCCCTGACAACCTGGACAAGAGATACAAGGATTGCAACCTTTATGGCGGTTACGGAGGGTTGAACCTGGAGTTTACGGTGTTACCCAGGGCGCCGGTACATGTCACCTTCCCGATATTGATCGGGATAGGCGGACTCACTTACCTCTACCAACCCGACAAAAACACCTATGATTACAACTGGGGCAGTGAAAACATCGACTGGGATATTTTTTTCGTTGTGCAGCCTGGAGTGCGGGTAGAACTCAACATCGTCAAGTTCTTCCGGATTGGTGTTGGAGCCAGTTATCGCTATACTCCCGACCTTGACCTGATCAAGACTACTTCGTCGGCCATTAATATTAATCAGTTCAACGCCAATCTTTCGCTTAAGTTCGGGAAATTCTGAAACTCCCTGGTCTAAAAGCCACAAAAGCACCTGTTTGACGAAAACCTGTAAATTTGGGGAAAATTTTCCCGGATGCCCCTGGATTTTCTTAAAGACCTCAAACGCCTGGATCATAAGCCCCGCTTTGGTGCACTCGATGTACTGAAGTATATCGGTCCCGGATTGCTGGTGACGGTCGGATTTATCGATCCGGGAAACTGGGCTGCGAATATTGCCGCCGGATCGGTTTTCGGGTACAAACTCCTCTGGATGGTCACGCTGTCGACCTTGATGCTGATCATCCTTCAACATAATGTTGCGCATCTGGGAATTGCTACCGGCTTCTGCCTTTCGGAGGCACTGACCCGCCACACACCCCGGTGGACGTCACAAACGGTATTGACGACGGCCATGGGAGCTTCAGTCTCCACCTCCCTGGCCGAGATTCTCGGTGGCGCGGTAGCCTTGCAGATGCTCTTCGGGATTCCCATCCCTGCCGGCGCCATCCTGACTTTTTTTGTCGTGGGAATTCTCCTTTTTACCAATTCCTACCGGAAGATTGAAAAAGTGATCATCGCCTTTGTTTCGGTGATTGGGCTTTCCTTTCTCTATGAGCTGACGCTGGTGAAGATTGATTGGGCGGAAGCGGGAATCAGCTGGGTCACGCCTTCTTTTCCGGAAGGGTCCATACTCATCATCATGAGCGTGCTGGGCGCTGTGGTCATGCCGCACAACCTTTTTCTCCACTCCGAGATTATCCAGAGCCGTCAGTGGAACCTGGAAGACGATAAGGTGATCAGGAAACAGCTGAACTACGAGTTTTTCGACACCCTTTTTGCCATGATCGTTGGGTGGGGCATCAACAGCGCCATAATTCTGCTCGCTGCCACAACCTTTTTCAGGGAAGGAATCCGGGTGGATGAACTCCAGCAGGCCAAAAACATTCTGGCGCCCTTACTGGGGGCTCATGCA
The DNA here is from genome assembly GCA_043797975.1 of Bacteroidota bacterium. Classification (GTDB taxonomy): domain Bacteria; phylum Bacteroidota; class Bacteroidia; order Bacteroidales; family UBA12481; genus UBA12481. The sequence goes on along the minus strand of JAZDPC010000036.1, from coordinate 4,085 downwards.
TCGATGGTATTTGCAGTCGCTTTACTGTTTGCCGGGGTAGCTTCCACCATTACATCCGGGATTGCAGGAGGAAGCATCTTTGCGGGCTTCTATGGGGAACCCTATGACATCAAGGACAACCATTCCCGGCTTGGTATTATCATTTCCCTGGTGATCGCCCTGCTGATCATTTTCCTGATCCGGAACCCCTTTCAGGGACTCATCATCTCGCAAATGATCCTCAGCATCCAGTTGCCATTCACCATTTTTTCCCAGATTTACCTGACCTCCTCTCCGAAAGTCATGGGCCGGTATGTCAATAAAAAACGAACTACGGCGTTATTGTTATCCATCGGGTTGGTTGTAACGCTCCTGAATGTGTTTCTGTTTATCAGTTTTTTTAATTGAAGGATTCCACATGAAGATATTCAAGATAGTGTTAAAGGTGTTGCTGGGGCTGGCCTCAATTCTGCTTCTGGTCGAAATGGTCATATACTTCCTGGCGCCCATCTATATATTTGAAGAACCACGGCCCTTTTCGGGCACTTTGTGGTACAATCCCTATCACGACATCGATACCGCACACTGGCGGAAAGCCAATTTTCACTTCCATACCATACGGTGGGCCGGGATCACTTCCGGCGAAGGAACCGAACAGGATTGCTATGAACAGTACAAAAAACTGGGATACACGGTCGCTGCGCTTTCCCACTACCAGTACATCACCGAATTTCAGAAAGACTCGCCCTATTACATCCCTGTATACGAACATGGATTCGGTGTCCGGAAAAAGCACCAGGTCCTTTTGGGATCAAAAGAGGTTCTTTGGTTCGATTACTCCTTCTTCCAGAACCTGAATCACAAGCAGCACATGCTGAATCTTCTACGGAAGGATAACGAGATTGTCACGATTGCCCACCCCGACTGGGAGGAAGGGTACACCACCGAGGATGTGAAATACCTGTCGAATTACGACCTGATGGAGATCATTAATATCAACTGGCGGTCGTTCAAGCAATGGGATGCAGCACTTTCGGCAGGGCGGCCCGTGTTTATCCAGGGCAGTGATGATGGCCACGATATTTTTAATCCTTACGTAGTAGGACGGCGTTGTACCTATATCAACTCACCCACCCGGAATACGGCAGATCTGATGCACAACCTGAAAACGGGTAATGCGTTTGGCGCAGATATATATATGAGCGACGGGGAGTCATTTGAAGAAAAAGAACGGCTGGCTAAAAAAATTCCCAAGATAACCGCGATTACCATCCGTGGGGATACACTGCGGGTAAAGATTTCTAATTGGGCACGGAAGGTATCCTTTATCGGCCAGGACGGCAAGTTTAAAAAAGTTCAGTTCATCACTGATGACGGCTGGTATGTGCTCCAACCGGAGGATACGTACATCCGGACTGAAATCCAGTTTTTCAACAAGTATGGCGGGCCGGGAACGATGTTTTACCTGAATCCGGTTTTCTGGTACGATGGAACACCGCCTGTGAATAAACTGACAGCCACCATAAACTGGGAACGGACATGGATTTTCCGTGTGTTGACCCTGGGTTCACTTATCGTCGGACTTTTTCTGATTATCCGGCAGTTGTGGAGAAGACGACTTCTGAAAAACCGATGGACGAAAAGCGAAAAATAATCCGGATCCTGATTCTTCTCATGGTTGTTTCGGCCCTCATCAGAGGGTTCGTGGCAGGAATGATTGAATTTAGCTTTGATGAGGTATATTACTGGACCTACGCCTTATTCCCCGATCTCAGCCATTTCGATCACCCCCCCATGGTGGGATGGGCCATCCAGGTATTTACCTTGAACCTGATCCTGGACCATGAATTTTTCGTCAGGCTGGCAGCTATTGTTTTCGGGACCATAAACACATGGCTGATATACAAAACCGGAACCTTGATCAAAAACCCGAGGACAGGACTCTATGCTGCTTTTCTTTACAACACTTCGTTTTATGGTTTTGCCCTTTGCGGAATTTTTATCCTCCCGGATGCCCCGCAAAGCCTGTTCTGGTTGCTGACACTCTATCTGCTGCTCAGATCTTTGCCTGACCGGGCCTGTTCCCGCTCCAGCCGGAATTTTCTCTTCATTGCAGGACTCTCGGCAGGTTTGGCCCTGCTGTCGAAATATCATGCCATCTTCCTTATTTCCGGGGCGGTTCTCTATATCCTTTTGTACAACAGGAAATGGTTCACTATCCGGGAAACCTGGTATGCTTTTTTCCTGGCCATCCTGGTTTTCACCCCGGTGATCTTGTGGAACTATGAGTTCGGGTTCACCAGTTTCACTTTTCACGGCAGCCGCACCACCACAGAAGGAGAGCCCTGGCTGCACCCCGAGTTTCTTTTCGTGGAGATCCTTGGAGAGATCTTTTACAACAACCCGGTCAATTTTATCCTGATTATCATGGCATTTATTGCCCTGATAAAAGGAAAAGTCTTCCTCAAAAGGGAGTACCGGAACCTGATATTATGGATCAGTCTGCCGCTCATTGCGACCGTTTTACTTTTTTCGCTGTTTGCTCGTCCACTACCGCACTGGACCGGCCCGGCTTACTTCGGATTTATCCTGATTACATCAGCCTGGCTTTCGCACCGGAGCGAAACCCGGTACCGGTGGAAACTCTTTCCACTTCCTATCCGGGTTGCGGTGTACCTGTTGCTGTTTCTGATCACCCTGGCTACCGGGCAGATCCGTTTTGGATGGATTCCGCTGTCAAAGTGGGGATTTAGAGATCTTACCCATGATATGTATGGCTGGAGACAACTGGGAGAGAAGTTTGCCCCCATCGCACAGTTTGACCGGGAACTTCTCCTCATCGATGCCCAGGCACCGATCCTGACATTCCGCTGGTTTCCCGCCGCCAATTACGATTACTACATCGGCAGGTTGACAGGCCAGCGCGTGTATGCCATGTCGACCCTGGATAGAATTCATAAATATCATTGGATCAACAAAGAACGCGGGAATCTCCCCATCGGAATGGACGCCTATTATATTGCGCTGAGTGATGATTATACCGACCCGCAGGTCCTATACGGAGATCTATTCAGCGTCATTCAACCCTCCGATACCATAGAGATCACCCGGGGGGACGAACTGATCCGAAAAGCCTTCGTTTACCGGTTGATCGGGTTAAAAGAGGAACTTGTTTTTGTACCGGCCGAACCAATCAGACCGGAAAATCCGGAGCTGAACCGGCTCCTTTATTTTCAGCGGGAGATCCGGAGCAATCCTGCCTGGTTGCGTGTGCTGCGAAAAAAAGCGGCTGAACAAAACATGAGCTTGGAAGCCATGATCGTATTGGAAGCCAAAGCCATGATTGACAGGGAAAAAGAGGTACAGCGCGACCTCCGCAAACTCGACAGCCTGGAAACAGGCTTCAAAGCTGATTCCACGCCCCGCAGGCTCGATTTCTTTCCGCAATAATTCTACTTCGGCCCCGTCATTTTTTTCGGGTCAACGATCTTATCGAATTCTTCGGAGGTCAATAGTCCTGATTCAAGCGCGGCCTCCTTCAGGGTTTTGTTCTCCTGGTGCGCTTTTTTGGCAATTTTGGCGGCATTGTCGTATCCGATATGCGGGTTCAGGGAGGTAACCAGCATCAGGCTGTTCTGGAGGTTTTTGTTGATGGCCGTGAGGTTCGGTTTGATCCCCACCGCACAGTTGTCGTTGAACGAAACCGCGGCATCGCCGATCAACCGGGCCGATTCCAGCACATTTTTCGCCATCACCGGCTTGAAGACATTCAACTGGAAATGTCCGCTGATGCCGCCGATATTGACGGCCACATCATTGCCAAGCACCTGGGCGCACACCATGGTTAGCGCTTCGGGCTGGGTAGGATTCACTTTCCCGGGCATGATGGAGGAGCCGGGTTCATTCTCGGGCAGCATGAGTTCGCCGATGCCGCAGCGGGGCCCCGAAGCTAACAGCCGGATGTTGCTGGCGATGTGCATCAGGCTTACGGCAAGGGTTTTCAGTGCCCCGTGTGTTTCCACCATGGCATCGTGAGCCGAGAGGGATTCAAATTTGTTTGGAGCTGTAATAAAAGGCAATCCGGTGAGTTCTGCAATCTTTTTCGC